>PHAD01000114.1 GCA_002841595.1 Firmicutes bacterium HGW-Firmicutes-12 | reverse complement strand
GGAGAATCCCAGCCTGGCTGAAGGCGTCAATGTGGTTAATGGCAAAGTTACGTATAAGGCGGTTAGCAGTGCCCACAATTTTCCATACACTAACTTGTTACAGGCAATCGAGGGATAGGCTTCGATTACTTCAATAGATTATCTAACAGAATAATTCAATCTATTTCTGATAACAACTTTTAGTGGGGTTTTCCCATTTTGAGGACCGCTGTTGTCGGTATATATAGTCCAATAGATATAGGACAATTCTTGTGCTTTGCTTTTTTCAGGATCAAGCTGGGGTAGAAAACTTGGATCAATAACGATGCGGAATCCTGGAAAAATATATTGATTAGGACTGGATTGCTTCAGGTATTCTCTATACCACTCTCCATTAAGTCTGATACGTCTTCCCTTTAGTTTAGAGGACCCCGTAATAAGTGTTTCAGGGAGGCAAATACGTACTGCAAAGTGGCGGACAAAGGCCTGACCGGTATTTTTTAACAGAAGACGCATACTATATGAGCCTTCAGGGGAGGAAGTTTTAGGAGCATTGAAGAAGAGTTTGAGATGGGGTTTTTTTAATCGATTCATGACATCTCTGACTTCATAATCGTCCATTGGTTGCGATTTAAAGTTATAGCGTTTGTAATAACGGTTGTTGCCGGACATATGTGCTGTATTGCTCTGGGGTATAACAACAACATAAACATATTTGTCGTTCGAAAGCTTAACGGGATTAATATTTAGTCCCTCAATTTTAGGACTAATGTGAGAATCAATAATGTTCTCCAACCACTCTTTATTATATGGTTCGTTAATATCCAATCCATCTTCCAGCAATAATTTAATACTAGTACCTTCTTTTACCTCTTTTATACCGTAAATGATTACTCCACCTGCAGCATTTGCAAAGCTTGCGATATCCTTGCTTATTTCTTCCTTGTTATCCCTATTCAATGCTGCCAGGCTTTTAAACTCTAAAGTACTATATTCTGTTAAATTCTCATCAATTATTTTTTTTAGGTCTTTTTCAGTCCAGAAGCTGGCCTTTTCAAGAATCATTTTTTATCACCCTGCCAAAACCATAATTACATTCTATGTCTATGATATATCATCAAGTCATTATAATAAAGGGGACTTATTTCGATTTAGAATGATAAGTTTAAAACCTAGTGTCATACCATTCCTGACCGGTATTGTACAGAACATCATCTTTTACAGCGCCTAAAATTTCTCTACAGGCCATAGCCATGATATGACCTTCAAGACCGGTCTGTCCGCCTTGTTCAAACAAAGTAGAACAATAACGTAGCGTATATTGCCCGTAATATATTAATTTTCTATACTCAACTTGGTGCGTTTGTATATATGCTAACGGATTAGACATTTGGGCAGGAGTAGAGGAGATTGTTTCAATCAATATCTTAATTTCATTGTCTACATGAACGTTACCGTATTGTATTGCCTGTTCATAGCAAGCCTGTTTATGCGCAACGATATATTTTTGTGTATCAAGCGCGTCTTCATAGATATCGCAACAGGCATATGACTGCTGCCGGTTTCGGAAAATCCGCCGCCTGCATAGCCGAATTCCACAAAGAGTGCCATAGCGTAAACAGTAGTAATGTTATCCTTTTCTATGGTCTTGAGAAACGAATGGGCTTCGGTAGCAAAATCGCCGTTGTGGTAATGATCTTTGTTAGTGGCAAGAATGGCTTCGGAGAAGCAAGCTTCTAGATTGGTTCGGTCAACGCTCATAACCGCGTCCTCGGCGAGTTGGGTATCATTGCCTGACAGCGGTGATATAGTATGCAGAACTTCACCGTTGCTGAGTTGGCTTAATCCATAGGTCACAGATTTTTCCACAGGGATTAGTCCTTGAGTGCCTCCGCCGGTTCCGATGCTGACAATTTCATATTTACCGTCACCAAGAGCCTTGATACGAAGCTGTTTTCCCACATCTGGGCAAATACCACCCTTTGTTATATCATCAGGATCATGGGGGATACCCTGACCGACCAGAAAACCGGCTCCATTCGTTTCAATATAAGATGTAACCCATACAGCAAATTCCTTTTCGTTACCGGCTATTAGTTGGCAGGAAAGGGTTTCATGTTTTGTAATGTGCCAATACTGCGGTATAGTGCCCTCCATAAACTGTGAATAGTAAAATGTCGCTGCGTCACGGCCTAGTTTCTCAAGATCGTTATAGTTGTCAGAGGAAAAGACCATATCAACTGCAGGAAGGTCTTGCTCTTTTGTATCCTTGCTGGCACTTGTAAAGGTGCAGCCCACGCAGACGGCGACAATCAATAGAACGCTTATCATTGCGGGTATAACTGTTTTTGGGTTTTTGATGATCATGTTCAGTCTTTCTTTAAGGCTTCGTTTTCCTGAAATCATCGTAGTTGCGGCGCACATTAGGTCAGTAGGGCTTTTTCTTATAGCAATCATATCAACAAACGTGTGTCCGTAAGAAAAACGGTTTTCTACACCAATCTTTTTTATAACCGCTTCATCACAGGCAAGCTCCGAGTCCTCGCGAGAGAAGATGGCTGCTGCCCATACAAGAGGATTCCACCACCATCCTGCAAGACATAGGCCTCGCAGGATTGACCAGATGTGGTCACCGTGACGGTAATGGCATAATTCATGGGTGATAACATGTCCGCTACTACTTTCACTTTCTACAGCTTTCGGTGTCATATAAATAGCTGGGTAAAGAATACCAAACAGGCAGGGCGAAGCGATATGCTCAGTAATATAGATAGGCAGTTTGCAGTTAATGGACTGATATGCTTGGCGTGTTTTGCGAAGTCGCTTGTAGAAACGAAAATTAATTCCGATAAACCACATTCCAACCGCAATGCTACCTAGAAGCCAGATGAGACTCAATATTTTGCCGATGTTCATTTTTTCAGCATAACGAGTTATGGTTGTTCCGTCTTCGGATAAAACTACATAGCCAAAGCTGTTGGTGTCCACAGCGGTATCAGTACTATTAATAACCAGACCGGACGTTCTATTCACAGGCTGTTTGGAAATTGGCAGTACGTATACTTGTCTTTCACTAAAGCTGTTATACGGTACTGCGTTCATGATGCTTAACGAGCTTTCAAACAGCGAGAATGGTATCAGTAGCCGTAATAGTACTAGTCCCCACAGGGCATACTGCAGCCGACGGCTGATTTTTCCTCGAAACAGGAATCTCAAAAAAATTATGACAACAATAAGCACGGAGGAGGTAATGATACATTCGATCATTTGTCTGTCTCCTTTTCCGTCTCGCGCAAGATGGCATAAAGCTCGTTTATGTCTTCTTGGGTTAGAGTCTTTTGGCCTGCCATAGAGGCCACCATCATTCCCACGCTGCCTCCGTAGACCTTAGATAAAAAGTTCTCGGTTTCATAGAAAGCGGCATCCTCCTTTTTAAGAACGGGATAAAAGAGTTTGGATCGTCCACTTGAATCAAAGCGAACCGCACCCTTTGATACCATCCTCGAGAGCATCATAAAGATGGTGCCCTTTGTCCAGCCGGTATCTTCCTTGAGAGCGGAGACAAGCTGCGCAATCGTGCGTGGTGCCTTTTCCCACAGTGAATTCATGAGTTTCCATTCCCCGTCTGATAAGCTGATACTTTGCTTCATATAAACACATCCTACGTTAGTTGACATTTGTTGCCTTGAATATAGCACAATGGGATAACAAGTGTCAACCGTTATTTGACAAAAGGTGCTCTCAGTTTACTATTGCAGTAATTTAAAATGCCTTGGGAAAGAAACCTTATTCCATTAACAAATATTCTTTGTGATTTAATGTGGACAATGATAAAATTTTAGAATAGTTATCTAGTATCAATAATCGCATGACTTCAAGAAAGTAAGAGATTAAAGTATGAAAAAGTATAAAAAATTTTACATAGAAATTACAAATGTATGCAATCTTAAATGTAGTTTTTGCCTGCCTACAAAGAGAAAGCCTGAGTTTATTTCAATAACAAATTTTGAAAGAATAATAGATAAGATTAAAGGTTATACGGATTATCTCTATTTTCATGTCAAAGGTGAACCATTACTACATCCAAATTTAGAGCAATTGTTAGAGCTTAGTTTTGCAAAAGGTCTAAAAGTAAACTTAACTACAAATGGAACTCTTATACAACAAAAGGGTAGTAGTCTACTTAAACAACCAGCGCTCAGACAAATTAGTTTATCTCTGCAAAGCTATGAAGAACATACAAACTTGTTAAAAAAAGAGAAATATATCCATGATATTCTAACATTCATAAAGAAAGTAAATCTAGAAACCAATATTTTTATAGATTTAAGATTGTGGAATTCCAAACCAGATAATTCATTTAGTAGTAATAGTAAGCAGAATGTCTATTTTTTAGAGGCTATTGAAAAATATTTAGATTTGCCATTCAAAATTGAAGAAAGAATTAGTAAAGGGCAAGGGGAGAAAATAGCAGAAAGGATTTATTTGAGCCAAGATCATGAGTTTGAATGGCCAGATATAACTAAAGATGATGTAAGTACTACTGGTTTTTGCTATGGTCTCAGAAATCAAATAGCAATATTAGTTGATGGTACGGTAGTACCTTGTTGTCTTGATTCGGAAGGTATCATTAATTTAGGTAATATCTATAATCAAGACTTTAAGGATATCATTGAAAGCGAAAGAGCGAGGGGAATTATCGATAATTTTTCACAACGTAAAGCTGTCGAACCATTATGCAAAAAATGTAACTATAAAAACAATTTTAGAAAATAGTTTAACAAAGATGTTAAGGGTGATACGCATAAAGGGACGGTGAAAAACATACTGAACTATAGGAAACCGACATTTTGGGTTGTATGTGTGGCAGTTGCCGTAATCGCAAGCATGTGTTTGTTGTTGACAAGTCCTCAAAGGATAACACTTCCAGACGGAGAAGCGGTACAGACGGTTGAAATGGAGCAATTCAACGAAGGCTCAAGTCTTGGGTTTGTCACCATTACTGACAAGGTGGACATTTTGAACGTGCTATCCAACCTTTCGGGAGCCAAAAAGACGATCCGACATTCTACAAATGATTATCCCGATACTAGACAATTACCTCATTGTCAGACTAGTGCTCGCACAAGAGCGAAGAACGCTGTGTCTGTATTCGGACGGCGGCAACTATTATATTGAAGAGCCGTATGTTGGAATATATAAGAGCGACAGAGACACAAGCGTTGCGATGTATAAGATATATACAGGTAGTGATACGGCGAGTAGGCTAGCGCAGTTGAACGTTGACAAGATGTGGGGCCTGTACCGTTTACATGCAAAATGCCCAGGATGGAGCAGGAATTGATGTAAAATTGATCTTGACAATTATGATCCATAAAGTTTTACAGCAAGAGTGATTAAAAAACACCCGTTAGGCTAGTGTTTACTAGGGCTAACGGGTGTTGTATTTTGTCATAAAGTTTAGTACATACGAAATGGCTGTGCAAGTATCACATAATCTTCGCATCAAACAAAGTACAGAAGGGAAATATATCAATCAATTGCGTGAAGATATACAGGGGATAATAAAAGATTTATGTAAGATGCAAGAAGTTATCACTTATAGCCTAAAGATAGAGAAATTTCGTGAGAGACTTTCTTTAATTCTTGTACATATATGTGACTATTGCTTATTGATATTCTACTTAATGAACCGGAAATGCTTATTGCGGCAACAACTTCTCCGGAGTGATCTCTAATTGGTGTGGCGACGCAAAATAATTCCGGTTCTATCTCTGTATTGTCTAAAGCATATCCTTGTTCACGAATTGTTAGTAGTTCTTTTTTTAATTGTTCAGGTTCACAAATAGTGGACGGAGTAAAGCGGGGAAGGCCTTTTTCTTTTATTATTCTGTTAATTGAATCTTCAGTCAAACTAGCCATCAATACTTTACCAATGGCGGTACAATGCAAAGGTTTGTATTTTCCTACTTGAGAAGAGGTATGAATCGTTGCGGTTCCTTTAACTTTTTCGATGTAGAAGGCCTGATCCTGGTCTAGTATTGCCAGGTGTACTGTTTGATGAAACTTCTCAACGATGTTTTTTAAAAACGGAATGGCTTGTTTCCGCAAATCCATTTGCCCGCCTACTATATTTCCCAAAGAAAAAAGGGCCAAACCCAATCGATACTTCCCAGAACGGCTGGTCTTTTCGACAAAATTACTTTGTTCAAGGGTCGAAATAAGATGAAATACTGTACTCTTATTTAAGCTAAGCAAACAACTAATTTCCGTTAAACTCAACTCTGTTTGATCCTGAGTACGGAATAATGTCAAAATTTCGATAGCCCTATGTACTGATTGAATTATTTTTTTTTCACCCAATTTCATCTTCCTCCTATCCGTCTCTTGAAATGTATTTAACATTAGTATACAGTGTTTTACTATATTCAACAACAAAAAATCAAATAACCCGTTTAAGAAGTATTAACAAAACATGAATATTGAGTTGTATTTCATAAATTTAGAAAATTTTTTAAAATAAATAAATTTTACAAGAAGGGATTTCATAACGAATGAAGAAGTATATTTAACATTATCATTCTGCGTTTAACGATGTTGAACAATATTGAACAATATCATATTTTGATGTAACAGGTTTCATTTGTTCTTAGGCCTGTTAGTATATGCGCAAGCGGGACTGGCAACGCTCCCAGACATACAAAAAATCAAATAACCCGTTTAAGAAGTATTAACAAAACATGAATATTGAGTTGTATTTCATAAATTCAGAAAATTTTTTTAAAAAAATAAATTTTGCAAGAAGGGATTTCATGACGAGTGAAGAAGTATATTTAACATTATCATATTGCGTTTAACGATGTTGAACAATATCGGTTGCGGGTTTATTTATCTTTAGGTCTACAATCTTATGGGAGGTGTTGCAGCTTACAGCTAGTCTTAAGAGTTTTGTCAGTGTCAAAAGGGTAAAAAACTGCGTTAAGGAGGTGTGTTTATGGAAAAAAATCAGATTAAAGAAGCAGCAACGAGTTTGTTGAAAGCACAGGGTGATGTTAATCCGATGATCGAGCCTTTGACGGATCAGTATGGTAATTTTCCCATATCCGACGCTTATGAAATACAGAAGGAAGTCCTAGCTCAACGTTTAGCACAGGGCAGACGGGTAGTAGGAAAAAAAATAGGTTTAACCAGCGAGCCGATGCAAAAGTTAATCGGAGTTGACCAGCCTGATTATGGTCAGGTTTTCGATGATCAAGTTTTTGAGGATTATTCAGAATTATCAATGTCACGGATGATTTCTCCTATGGTCGAAGCCGAAATCGGCATGATTCTAAAGCGTGATCTCCAAGGCCCGGGAGTAACAGCACTTGATGTTATGAATTCATGCGAAGCCATATTTCCTGTAATTGAGATAATTGATAGCCGCATTAAGGATTGGAAAATAAAAATTCAGGACACTGTGGCGGATAACGCCGGGTGTTGGGGTGTTGTTGTAGGTTCGATATTGACTAATCCAAGTGGGATTGATTTACGACTGCTCGGGATGAACATGACAATAAATGGGAAAATAGTTGCTACTGGAGCGGGAGCGGCAGTCTGGCAAAGCCCATATCGCTCTGTTGCATGGTTAGCTAATAAACTAAGCGAATATGAGGTGTCTCTGAAAGCTGGAGAAATTATTCTGTCAGGGGCATTGGCAGCAGCAGTAAAAATATATGCTGGAGATATCGTGTGTGTCCAATTTGATCGTATAGGTGGAGTATGGGTTAAATTTACACCCTAGCATCCAATATACTCAGGGGATTGTGAACTTACAAATGTAAAGTCAAGACACTAAAGGGTTTTGAGGATAAAAATAAAAATTAAAAGGAGATTTAAAAATGAACAATAATACAACCGGTGCAGAATTTGTTAATGCAATTGAGGTGCTCGAGTGGACACCAATTGCCGGACTGCCAGAAGGAGCATGGGAAAAGATTTTATATGTGGATAATGAATCAGGTACATACGCCAGGCTTGTAAAG
>PHAD01000113.1 GCA_002841595.1 Firmicutes bacterium HGW-Firmicutes-12 | reverse complement strand
TATGTTCACAATATTTTATATCAAATGCTACAGAATAACCCGATGGTTTTTCCGCTATGCGAAGCATATTACCACCGCGATAATAAATATTGATGTAATTATCCCGAATTTCAAGGCAAAGCGTATCATCACACAAAACCGAATCCAAAACTGGTCTTAAGGGTCCTTCTTTTAGGTCCACTATAAACTTATCGCTGATCCCCCTGACATTCATTTTACATCCACCACCTTACAACATAAGTATTTCGTTTCCCTATATCTAATTCTCTGCTCCGGTTTCATGCTCAAAAAAACACAATGGCTTATATACAGGGATTTCTACGCCCCTACTTTTCAACCCAAGCCTCAATGTAACCGTCTCAACGTGGCTTGAGTTGATGGCATTGATGTCTTTCGAAATGTCCGTTCTCGGAAACATATCGTAGTTTTACTATCTTTAGGTACCGGGTTCTGAAACAATTTAGTATTGTGTTAGAACCTGCATTAGTTGATGGGAACAAATCAACTATTATTTACCCATGTTTGAATTTTACTCTCTATTAATGTTGCATCCAAACTTCCGTCTAATCCATCCTCGGTAATTATCAAATTCCCAAGAGTTTCAGAAATTCCTACACTTTCATAATTTGCTCGTTTTTCGTCCCAATGCTTTTTATATGATTTATCTCTTAGCATTCCAAGATGCTCTAAATAAGCAGTTTTGCCTTGGTAGCGTAGAGTAAAATCAGGAATATAGGTTTTATCACTAACATTTAATGGTTCTTCATAGAAATACTCAATTTTCATCTTATCGAGAATATTAGCCACAATTACTTCGGACTTTGATCTAACCATTTCACCACGAATCGTTTTATGGATCAATTTTTCTTCAAAGTACCGTTTTTGTTTACTAGACTCTATCTCAATGATGTTTGGAACTTCAAATAAGTCTGTATATCGTTGTTTGGTATCCGAATACCAGTCATTCGCATACTGAACTGATTCTTGAATTGACAAATCACTTAATACAATTAGTTTTTCTCTTTGGCGAGATAACGCAGTATACAAAAGTTCTTTTGTAACAAATGAACTTTTACCATTTATGACTACTATGGTTTTGCCAAAGCTAGAACCCTGTGATTTGTGAACAGTAAGAGCATAAGCAAGTTCTAACTTAGAATCGCTATTATCACCACCAAAATCAGCTTTAGTATATGAAAATACTTTTCCTTCAAATGAGCCAAAACGAAATTTATACCAACTAGTATTCTTATCATTTTTGCCATAGTGGCTTGGGTAATCCACCATAATACCAATTTCACCATTTGCAATATATGCTTTCCCCGATGAACCATCCCAGTAATCCTTCTCACCATTTACATTAGATATGACTTTATCTCCGCAAACAATATTTTGAACAGATTGAGGACTGTTATTTGACCATGGATATGTATTCCATTTCTCGACAATGTCTTGACGATATTTTTGGTGAATTTGATTATTCAAATAATAGCTTCCTGCACCAATAAATTTAGTTGGAGATAGAATTTGCCAGTCTTCTATATGTTTACTAGTTGGATAATTTGTATATTTGTCTACAGTAGCTCCCAAACTTTTATTAAACCCATCAATATCATCTTCATTTGTCATATTTGTAATTTCCAGCAATTCTTCAAAGAACACTTTTTCTAACTCGTCTAAATCGGTGTATTGAATATATTTAAGACGATTATCTGTTTCATTGTTTTGAATACGGTAAATTACATCTTTATCGATTGAATCGGAATTAGAGAATATTTGAGCAAATGATAAATCATCACCACCTGAACCTTGTCTCATCTCAGTTTTCAATGTTGCAACCTTTTCAGGATAGGCACTCTCTAAATAATTAATCAAATCGACAAATGGACGTCCTGCTCCTATTGGAGGTAATTGATTTGGATCTCCTATAAAGATAATTCTTTCAGCATGAGAATCAACAAGCTTTAGTATGCCAGCAAACATATCTTCAGTCAGCATTGAACTTTCATCGATAATAACTGTTTTGGCAATACTCGAACTAGGTTGGCTTGGCATCTTATAAGCCATTGTGTTCCAACTGAAACCTTTTGAACGAATTAAAAATTGTGCCACAGTCATAAACTCAGCTTTAACACTATTCTTCTTAAATGAATTCTCAAGTTGAACTCTTGCTTTCCCAGTAGGGGTCAATGCTAATACTCCACCAGCTTTAATATCTTTTGAAGAGGCAAAAATCCCCAATGCTGATGTTTTACCCGTCCCTGCTCTTCCCAATAGGACAGATATCTTAGATGATTCAAGAATCCTTAACGCTGTCGCCTTTTCATCGCGAGCCAGTTCATCGTTTTCTTCATTATTTTCTTGAAGTTCTCCAAATTGGTCGTCAATAATTTTTCTCCAGTTTTGTTCACTTGATAAACTAGTTCCTAAACGGCTATTTAGTATATCGACTACCACTTGTTTATAATCTTGATATTCTTTCAGTTTGATGTAAGTATTTTCCACATCAACGTGCAATTCACCTTCCTGCAAGAACTCTAGAACACCTTCAATCTTTTCTGTTTGAAAATCCGTTTTATTATCTAATGGTAATTTGTTAATTTCTTCAACAATTTGATCATAGCTGAGTAAAGTATGGCCTTGATTTGCCGCTTGAACTAAAACAAATATCACCATAGCTCTAAATCGGCGTTTATCACTATCAGTTCTCATTTTGGTTGGTTTCTTAAAAGGATACTTATTTTCCACCAACGAATTCACAAACATTGCATTGTCGATTTGAGAAAAAATAACTTGATGAATGTCCTTTTCTTTTCGTGTAAGTTCGTATAACAGGTATGGGTTTTCAACAATTTCATCTGCATAATTTTTCAGGTTACCCCAAGCATAAATAGCTTGTTCAACAGAAAGATTCAAGCGAGACAAAAGTTCAAAGAATTGAGTTTTGTTTTCATCTCTTAATAAACCAGAAAACTCATCCTCTTTGTCAGCTAAGCTGTTATCCAATTTTTCGTTCCCAGTTTCTTTATCACCTGAAAAGTATAACTTCAATTCAGAAATCAGGTCGTTTTCAGAAGTATCAACATATTTAGCAACATCGAAACCATATCTAACACCGAAAGCTGATAAAATTGAACCTAATCCTGGGAATATACCACGTTGATTCCAAACGCTTTTTAATTGATTATCAATATATTCAAGTTGAACATTAACCCATTCATGATTGGCTTCTTTTAGCTTGAGTTTAGCTATATTCTTCAATACAGTTTTCGCTTGATTTAGCACATCAATAGCCGCATCGTAGCTGACCCATTCAGCTGCATATGAAAATTCCGATCTAAAACCTGCCGCTTCAAACAATGTGACACTCGCTACATCAAAATCAGGATGTTTTTTTGCATACTCTGAAATTTCAAGATATGGCATTAAAAAGCCATCTTTACCATCAACTCTTATTGAATGGGCTGCATTTGTCTCCCAAATGTAGTTTTTTCCGTCACTGCTTCCATCAGACTCATACTCATGAATTTCTACATTTGATACTATATTCCCTATTCCTGCAATTACACGCCTATTATCATCGATAAACGGAACTTGTTTGTAATATGGAAATATCAATGAATTGTGCGGAGTAATTCCGGAAAAGAAGTAGTCGAAAATTCCTTTTTGAGATTCTCCATGCGATACCCACGAGCTTGACCAGCTCAGCATTTGTTCTGTTTTTTCTAAGTCAAAATAAAAATTATAATACCTTTGTTTCTCATTGGCATTATCCTTTAAAGTCCATGAAAAAGGGCGCAATAAAAATGAATAAGGGTTCATCTCAAAAGCTGTTTCTTCGAAATGCTTGAACTTAGCATTTCCTTTTTTATATGGATGGTTCATTTTAAGATAAAGCTTGGTATCACTCATGAACGCAGCGTTCTCTGTAATCCAGTTTTGCATCTTTACTGGTCCTACTTGTTTGTAACTTTTACCTTTATTTGTTTGCTCAAACTCCAAGTCCCGTGAAGATGCAATGTTGGGGATTACTTGAGCAGTTACATTATACCTAGGATTATTGTCAATTCGCCCAGTATAATCGTTATCCTTCCAAGGAATTCTTGTTGAAAAGTGTTGTACATAGTTTGTTTGTGGTTTAACTTTCTTACACATTAGCCCTCTCCTCCTAAACCTCTATTACGTAATACCTGCTATTACTATAAACTGGTCTCCAGGAAAACTCATAATTACCTTTTAATGTAATTGAATCTTTACCTTTCAGAGGCCCTGTTGGTTTGAAAATTTGACCATAAACTGCATATCCTTCTCGAAAATACTTATAAATGCCTTCGTTGTTGCGCCCTTCGTAAAAGGGTCTATCTGATACTAGGGTAACAGTAGCTGTTTTATTGAATCCTCTATCCTTAAGCTCCTCCATGAACTTAATATCTTTCACGAATGAATACATCTGCTCTGGATGTTGTCCATTAAGCGGATGCTTTAGTTCAATTGCATATTTCTCAGATTTATCTTCATTAAAAATAGTTATGTCTATTTCTTTCTTAATGGTCTTGTTATCCGGTATGAAATAAGACACATTTCTTTCAAATTGAATCCGATACCCCTGAAGGTTATCTCGTAGAAAAATTCCTAACTCGTGTTGAAGGCTAAATTCGTTATAGATTTCAATTTTGTTTAACTGTGCGTACAAGAAAAAATCTTCTATTAATTGCCTTATATCAAGCAATGCATCCACCCTATCCGTCATCAGTTTAAAATTTTTATTTTCCACTATTAATCTTTAATTTAATAACGTTACCAGATAACGCTTCAAACAAATCTGGATAATGCCCACACCGAGCCCTGATTTGAGTATATTGAGCCTTCTTACCATTCTTTTGTAAATACAACCTTCGGTTATAAATTTCATCCGCAAGCTCTGAAGCATGCATTTTTTATCCTCCACCTCTGATAGAACAATCTTCACCATGAGGAGCAAGTGGCGTAATTCATACGGTTTCATAGGCTTGCTTCTCATTTTGAGATCACATGTTTAATTCTAGTATCTTCCCATTATTATCCTAATGAGTATATATATGGATAATGGGAAACCAAAGTATTATAAACAAAAATGATACGAGCAAATCATTTTAATAATTCTTTAATTATTACCAAGAGTGCGCCCCACATTAATTTTGCAGTATCTTCATTCATTTAATAATCTTTTCTAACTTCGCAAGAGGGATGGATAATATTTCTATAAAAACGAATGTAATTTGATAAATGATATTCTTCTATATCAATTATTTTTTCTGCCTTAGCTAACTCCAAGAGTTCATTCAGATCCATTTTCTTTACAGCTTTTGATTTTGGTTTTTTATATAACAATGTTCCAATATCGAATTTTGATATGCCTTTATCCTCTATCTTATCAACTAAAATAGCTTCAATAATACTACCGCAGATAACAATACAAGATTTATATTGATTTGTTACAAGTGAAATTGCACATTCCCTGATATCTCTAAGCAAAATGTCTCGTAAATCATCATTTGAGATATTACTAATCAAATCTTGAATATTCTTGGTGTAACCTATTTTGTTAATTTCATCAATATTTAACCTTTGCCCTAGTGATTCATATAGCTTGTTTTCATTAATACGTTCATATTCTCTTACTAGATATTGTTGAACCATCGGATTGATAATGTATTCATTAGGAGATTGAGAGTTACCCTACTTTTTTTTGGATAAATATCCGCATTTACACATTTTATCAAATATCTCATCAGCCTTTTTGGGTGAAACTGACAAGATGGAAGGTCTATCTCTATATGTACATACCAATTCGCCAGAAGCACTTGCAGCTTCATAAACCATAGATAATCGTCCTAAAAACCATGCATTCTCTTTTTGCAATTTATTTGTTGCTTTCTCTCTTTCTTTAATAACCGAATTTACTTGATGTAGATTACCAAAAGCTCTATCATTACTTGCGTCTCTCTCATATGATTTTGTGTAATACTCTTTCGCCTTTTGGAGTTCATTTCTTCTTTCGTAAATCAAACCTAAATTATTCAATACTGCAGAGTTTTCGGGTTGATTTTCTAATAGGAGCAAATAAAGTCTTTCTGCTTTTTGACTCGTATTATCAATTTTTGCATAAGAATACGCGACTTCAAATAACTTTTGAGACTTTTCTAAATAATAATTATTTAGCATATCAGCTATAGCACAAATTTTTTTATGTTTTTCTTTGTCTTTCGAATTATACAGAAAATCAATGATGTTATCAAAAACACCTGAGACAAACCTACCAAAATCCATATCTAGATCAGATTTTAAAGTAAGTAATATATCTTCGTATATTTGCTCAGTTTCTGCATGAGAACTTTCATCAAAAAAATCAATACCATAATTGAAATTTTCTTCTGGATTGAGATACTCACAAAGTATTGCAATATATGTCTTATATGCATCAAAAAATAAATGATAATGTTTTTGCATATTGAATATAGCACAAGCAATATCAAGGTTTCCAGTATCTGTTTTGAGATATCGTTTTAATGCAGTCAAATGTGTTTTTCCGTATCGATAAATACCATAAGCTTCGGAAGGTATATAAAGATAATAAGCTTCCAATGCGGCCAATCTAAGCATTCTTTGTTTATCACTTCTTATAATGGTTGCCAATTCACCAAAAATGCGCTCATATATACTTTTGAAGTCTATTTCAACGATGCACCATGGTCCATCATTCAAATCTTCTAACCCATTCGAAATAGGTACTTTGTCAAAATACTTAACGACTTCTTCGGTAAGGTCCATTTTTGAGCAACACCAAATATACCCCATATAGGGGGCATACACTAAATTGTTTGACAGATCATACTCTATAATCTTTAAAAAACGATTTTTCACGTCCACAATATCTTTTTCCTGTGTTATCAATGAAAATGAATATAGCATCTCGTAGTACAAGCGGTCATAGTCAGGTATATCAGCTTGTTTGAATAACTTTTCGAGAAATATTTCGGCCTTTTCCCAGTTAGCTGTGAAAATTAGTATTTCAATGACTCTGTTCAATAATCTAGTGTCCACAATATTTTTATTATCAATCTCATTTATGTATTCAATCGTATCGTTCTTTTTACAATACTTTAAAAGTCCCAAATATATGGATGGACTTTTAGGAAATTTACTCAAACCAGCTTTAAGATAATTAATGGCTATGTTTTTATCTTTTTCTTGGTCAGCATAAAGAGAATATGCACGCGGAAAGGGGAAATTACTCTCTATACAAGATACCAGCATTCGCTTCGCAATATTTTGCTTTCTATTTTTATTGTCCCTAGAAGCGTGAATATAGCCAATGAGTAAGCAGGCATAACTTATTGCTTCCATGGAATTTTTATCGGATGAAATTATAAGATTTAATAGATTTTCTGCTTCAGCAAAATCTTTATCGTCAATTAACAGTGTAATACTATCAAAAAGAGTTTCCTCTTCAGGATTCATGAGGTTCCCCCCTTTCACATCTATAAAATGTTTTGATCCTTCATATGCTCATTAGCAGTCATATTCCCTAAGGTGATATTAATACTTATCCAAAAGAATATAGATTGTTGTACTAGAACCACAATTCATCATTGCTAGAGGTTCGCATTATTAGCCTTATGGGTATATAGATAATAGGAAGCTTGTAAAATCACTCAACATGGATAGGGAGAGAGACTAGGATTCTGTTGCTACTAGTATTGATTCTTCCTTACGATTTCTCATTCAGTATAGAAGTGATGTCATTTACGAATTCAATCGTCTTCCTCTTAATATGTTTCTTGAGTTCTTCAGGATGATCAAAATCCGGCTGATAAGCTAGAGTAGACTCAATGATGGAATCCATTCCCGGAAGAGTCTGCGACAGTTTATATTTACCTAGATTTCTGCCGCTCAAAAGCTTGATATACTCAGCTTGGATCTTTCTGTTGCTTCCCCCCAGCCAAACTTCGAATTTACATTGTTCATGCAAATATATGATGGCAATCTTTAGCTTTTTATTCTTTAAATCAGGAGGTGTAAACGCGAAATATGTCATATTCATATAGCCAAAATATAAGGAGCTGGCGTTATAATCCGGATACATGCTCTCTAAATATGTGCTTAGACCGGACATAAAGGTCATGATTCCTTTGTAAGCTTTCTGGATCTGTCCTTTGCTTAATTGAATTGTATATTCCCTAACATGATTGTTTAGTGAGTCCATTAGTCTACTCCTCATTCCAGCGATATTTTTTATTCTTACGCAACGTATCAA
>PHAD01000112.1 GCA_002841595.1 Firmicutes bacterium HGW-Firmicutes-12 | reverse complement strand
GGATTCGATACCGCTCATAGTCAAAAGGCTCATTTTTGGAAAGCATGTGGTAAATACAATTCAGCAGCGTATGTGCAATCGCAATAATGTCCTTTTTGTGACCTCGGCGTTTCTTAATTTGGTCATAGCGGATTTTGAAATAGGGACACTTTGTAGTGTATCTGCTTATCCAAATAAATTATATCATTCAGTGGGAGGCACTTTCATTAAATTTTTGTGCCTTGAGCACAGCGAAAGGAATGGAACTTATTATGAAAGAAAAAATTGTGGCACCATGTGGTATTGATTGCTTTAACTGTGAAATGTTTGAGGATAATGTGACTAAAGAATTTCAAACTAGATTATCAGCAATGATGAAAATCCCTAAAGAAGCAATAAGATGTAAGGGCTGCATCGATGGCAACATATGCCTATTCTTAAAAATACAGGGCAAGAGCTGTAAGACAGTAGATTGTGTTAAGAAAAAAGGGGTAGATTATTGTTTTGAATGTGATACATTCCCTTGTGAATATTTAATGCCCCTTGCTAATGGGGCCGATAAGTTTCCACATAACATGAAATTGTATAATCTATGCTTGATGAAAAGAATAGGTGTTGATGCCTGGAGCGAAAAAGCCGCTGATATCAGAAAAACATATTTTAAAAAGGAGATAGTAATTGGCGAGGGTGGAAGTAAGTATTAGTTATAATAGAGATAGCTGGATTATACATATCTTTTGTGCTTTTCTAGTTTAGATTAGATGCATCCTATCATTTATACTATTATTTGAAAATATTAATTACATTGATTTCGGTTAGCATAAAAATATTATATATTTAAGGTAATTAAGGGTTGATTATAGTTGACATTTTCTTTTATCAGGTTTATTATATTTCTATCGACCAACGGTCGATAGAAAAGGAGTATGGTATGAAAACAGTCAAGGAAGGTGAAGTACGAAGACGAGAGATTCTGGTTGCAGCGCGGGAATTATTCGTCAAAAAAGGTTATGAACAGACTTCTGTTAACGATATCCTAAAGATTGTGGATATAGCCAAAGGCACCTTTTACTATTATTTTACTTCCAAGGAAGAAGTACTGGAGGCAATCATTCTTGATATCGTTGAAGAAGGGGCTAGGAGGGCAGAGAAGATTCTCGAGGATAAATCCATTCCTTTGGTGAATCGTATTATGATGGCGATAATGGCACAAGCTCCGGAGTTTGAAGGATCGGATGAGATAAAAGAAGAGCTTCATAAGGTTGAGAATGCAAAGCTGGAACAGTTATATTTAAGGGCAATGCTTAAGCGTATGACCCCGGTTTTAAAAGGACCTTTTATAGAAGGCATTGATCGGGATATTTTTCATATGGAGTATCCGACGGAATGTATAGAGTCCATTTTACTGTTGGGACATATGATGTTTGATTGTGATGTTTTCGAATGGAAAATGGAGGAATATCCAAGAAAAATACAGGCATTTTTGTATAATGCAGAGAGAATGCTGGGGGCAAAGGAAGGGGAACTTAAAGAATTTATACGGATGTTTGGACAGGTGTCATAGATGGATGGAAGGAAGGACATGTGTAATTTTTTTTGCCCACGCACCGACCGATGGTCGGGGGATTATTAAGGTTTGAGGAGTGTAAACAATGAATCAACGTGATAAAATACAGATCACAGAGACAAAAAGTCGGAAAAAGGCCATGAAGAAGTTTTCTATACTGGTGGCCGGTCAGCTGATATCAAGTATCGGTAGTGGATTAACGCAGTTTGGTCTTGCCATCTACGTACTGACACTTACACGATCTGTTACGGCTACATCCATTGTAATGATTTGCGCATTCTTGCCATTCATTCTTCTGGTTCCTGTAGGAGGGGTCTTGGCGGATCATTATGACAGAAGGGTGATGATGATTCTCGGGGAATTGTTTTCTGGTCTTGGATTGGTTATATGCCTCATCACCATTATGAGCGAAAATCCTTCACTTGTGGTAATCTGTGTTGGTGTAGGTGTCAGTTCGTTATTTACAGCTTTGATGGAACCAGCATTTAAGGCGACTATTACGGATCTATTAGCGAATGAAGATTTTGCTAAGGCGGGTGGAATGGTTCAAATTGCCAACAATGCCAAACTATTAATATCCCCGGCTATTGCGGGATTTTTATTACAGATCACGACTGTCAGTACCCTGATAATTATCGATATGCTTACTTTCTTTATAACGGTATTTATTATTGCCGCTGTGAAGAAAGGCATGGTTACGAAAGGCAGGGAAGAAGCTGCTCTCCGCTTTTCCAGGGAAATGAAGGAAGGTATTGCTGCAATACGAGGGCAAAGCGGCATTGTGGCAATGGTTGTGATTATGACAACCGTAGTATTTTGCCTTGGTTTTGTACAGATTTTAAGTAAGCCACTCATACTTGCTTTCGCAGGTGAAATAGAGCTAGGTATTCTTGCGACAGTCAGTGCATGGGGCATGATGGTCGGAAGTATCATAATCAGCTGCATGCAGAATACAAAATCTTATGTGAGGATGCTTTCTCTTGGATTGTTCGGCTGCGGAATCTTTTTTGCATTGATGGGGGTTAAGGAAAATCTGTTTTTGATTGCAACCTTCGGGTTCATGATGTTTGCATTTATGCCGGCTATCCAGATTGGAGCAGAAGTCCTGATACGTAAGAATCTTGCCAATGAAGTACAGGGGCGCGCTTTTGGACTGATTAGTTTTATTACTCAGATGGGTTACATAATTGCTTATGTATTGTCCGGAGTACTTGCTGATTATGTTTTTGAGCCGTTCATGAGCGGGAATAGTTTGCTCGCCATAAAAATCGGAGAAGTAATCGGTGCCGGTGCAGGAAGAGGAAATGCGCTACTGATAGTAATTGCAGGTATTCTACTTGCCATTGTCGGAATTGTTGTTTCGGGACTGAAAAGTATAAAAACGTTGGAAAGGAGAAAATTCAAGAATGAAACTATTTTTGAAGCTTGTCCGAAAGGACTTTAAGAGAAATAGGGTTATCACAACTGCCCTGGCGGTATTCCTGATCCTTTCGGCCCTTTTGATGGCAGGCGGTTTAAGGGTGGCAGGCACAATGATATCTTCACTAAATGGGTTGAATGAACTGGCTGTGCCGCCTGAATACCTGCAGATGCATAAGGGTACCTATGAGGAGGAAGCCTTTGAGAGCTTTGTGGAAACCCATGATTATATTAAGGATTCACTGATAGTTAAGATGCTTAATATCAATAATGCAAATATTATTCAGCAGGGTGAAACCCTGGAAAAGTGTCTGATGGATAACGGTTTTATAACTCAGAATGAAGGATTCGATTTTCTACTTAATATGGATAATGAAATTGCCGTCGTTTTGGACGCGGGAATTGGGGTTCCTGTTTATTATGCCCAGGAGCTTGGTATTGAGGTCGGAGATGTCATTACATTGCATAAAAGTGATTACATTAAGGAGCTGACTGTAACAACAATCATTCGTGACGCACAGATGAACGCGGCACTGGCATCTTCAAAGCGTTTCTTAATCAGTCAGGCAGATCGTGATGAAATAAGTCAACACATGGGAGAATGGGAATACTGTTTTGAATTCCTGCTAGAGGAAGGTACATCTACGGCGGTTTTGCAGAAGGATTATATTGATGCAGGTTTGCCTGCTAACGGTGTTGCGATAACAGGCAGCCTTTTGACTATGCTCAATGGTCTTTCTTATGGCCTGGCAGCATTCATAATCATCGCAATCAGTATACTTTTAATAATGATAGCAGTCTTGTGTTTATCTTATATTATTCGGGCAACCTTGGCAGAAGAAAGCTATACCATCGGGGAGATGAAAGCAATTGGGTTTCCGGGAAAAGCAATTGAGAAGATATATCAGATCAAATATATAATACTTGTGCTGGCAGCGGTAGTGTTAGGTTTCTTGGCAGCCATTCCGTTCGGGGATTTCTTATCATCCTCGGTTGTTATGTACTGCGGATATGGTAGTAGCGAGTGGATGAAATGGACATCTCCTTTCATCGGGGTAACCCTCTTGAGCCTGATTGTAGTGCTTGGATGTCGTAAAATCATTCGCAAGAATCTGAAAAGTACTGTGGTGGAACTAATGCGCGGGGGAGAAAGGATTAAGAAAGAAGGCCACTATTCCTTACCTTCCGCAGGATTGAAATATCGCAATCTTACGATAGCACTCGGTGAATTGAAATGTAAATGGAAGGAATATACCGTTATCTTTTTCGTATTTGTATTTTCCTCATTTTTGATTTTGCTTCCGATGAATATGAAGAATACCATTGAAGACCCATCTTTTATTACTTATATGGGTGTAGGAGAAAGCGATATTCGTATTGATATTCAGTACAGCGAGAAACTGATGGAACAAAAAGATATTGCTGATTCTTATCTGGAGAATGATTCGGAAATTGAAAATTATGCAATCTATCGGAATGGTTACGTACAGTTTCAGAATGCGGATGGGCAATGGGAATACATGCGTGTCCAAAATGGTGATCAATCTGTTTTCCCATTAAACTATCTTAAGGGAAGCGCGCCGGATGACAGGAAAGAAATAGCGCTCTCTTATCTTTATGCGTCGGAGTTAGGAAAAGAGGTTGGCGAAACACTAACAGTAATCTATCAGAGGGAAGAACGGATTCTTACCGTCAGCGGTATTTATCAGGATGTTACTTACGGTGGCAAAACTGCCAAAGCAGCCATTGATTTTGACGAAAATGAAGTGGAAGTCTATATTATTTATTTGGATGTCTCAGATGGTGTCTCGATTGAGGAAAAGACGGATGAATTGAGAAGTATTCTGACAAACAGCAAAATAACTCCGATTAGTGAGTTCGTTTCGCAGACACTTGGCGGTATTACGAATAACATGAGACTGGCGGAAGGTGCAGCCATCTTGATTTCTTTGCTGTTAATCATGCTGATTACCGTGATGATTTTGCAGCTTATCACAGCTAGGGAACATAGTGCAATCGCTATCAAGAAAGCAATTGGCTTTTCAAATCGGGACATACGTGTACAGTTTGGAATACGGATTCTTATGATTCAATTCGTGGCAATCGTTGTCGGAACGATCCTTGCGAACTTTTTGGGAGAAGTTATTTTCGGATGGATGCTTAACTTTATGGGCGCATCAAAAATAAAGATGTTAGTTGAACCGGTTACGGCTTATCTGCTTTGTCCGGCTTTGCAGCTACTTGTAGTCTTCATCACAGTGATTGTGGGAACTAAAGTTGTCAGAAACTATCATATCAGAGATCAAATAATGGAATAAGGAGTGCAAGTCATGATAAAAGTTGAAAAAATCAGTAAGTCATTTAAAAATGCAAAAGTTTTGCAGGACATATCTTTTGAAATTAAAAAGGGAGATTTTGTTGCGGTGATGGGACCTTCCGGTTCCGGTAAGTCAACGCTTCTTTATAGTATTAGCGGAATGGATAGTTTGAGTTGTGGCAGCGTATTGTTTGAAGGAATAAACATATCCGAAATGCAGGAGGAGGAATTATCCGCATTCCGGCTGACCAAAATGGGATTTGTATTTCAGAATGCACAGATGCTAAAGAATCTTTCCGTCTTTGATAATATTATACTACCCGGTCTTGTAGCCAAAAAAGAATTGCCGGATGATATAAGGAAACGTGCAACAAAATTAATGAAGCGGATGGAAATTGAGGGAATAAAAGAGCGTGATATTCGGGAAGTTTCTGGCGGACAGTTACAACGGGCTTCCATTTGTCGCGCCATGATCAATAATCCTGAAATTCTGTTTTTGGATGAACCGACAGGAGCTCTAAATTCAGGCGCTACAGATCAGGTATTGGCAATCCTCGAGGATTTGAATCGTGATGGAATGACTATTATGACTATTACCCATAATCCGCATGTCGCAGCCAAAGCAAGGAAAGTACTCTATATCAGGGATGGACAGATTGCGGCCTGTAAGGAATTCTCGGTGGGTGCAGACCGCGAAAGAGAACTGGATGAATGGTTAAGTAGACATTAGAAAGATTAATTTCGTATAATATAGTAATATAATGTTAAGATATTTTTTAATTTTGAGGTGTTTACATATGGCTGAATTTAGAGACAAGCTTATCTTAGTCAAAGTATTATTATCAAACATGCAGATAATAAAGGTAAAACCGTCAATCAATTGGTTTTTGACTAAATACATGGCAAAGTTCAATTTATTAAATGTAGATGGGCAGCTAATAATTCATTCCCATCTGCCTTCGGTTAACAGCAAAGCCTTCACCCGCTTCATAAATGAGCATTTGTTAGCGAGGACTGAGGGACCCTCCCATGCACAAATCAGTTTGACCAATGCCTGTCCTCAGAAGTGTGAATTTTGCTACAATAAGGGTAGAAATGGGGAACTCTTAAATACGACCGAGATCAAACAAGTAATACAGGATCTAAAGAAAATGGGCGTCTTCTGGCTAGGCTTCACTGGAGGAGAACCCCTTTTAAACAAAGATATTGTTGAGATTGTAAGAAGTGTGGGTGACGATTGTGCAATAAAGCTGTTTACCACAGGCTATAACCTTACGGAAGAACTGGCAGCAGAACTTAAGAAAGCAGGTCTTTTGTATGTCTCCATCAGTCTGGATCATTGGGAAGAGGAAGAACATGATCGGATCAGGGGTAGCATTGGAGCTTTTCGTACGGCGCAAAGAGCGATAGATATATTTAAAAGCATAGGAGTTCATGTAAGTGTATCATCGGTCATATCTAGAGAGATGCTTCAAGGGGATCAAGTACAGGAATTTCTAAAGTTCCTGATTAGTATTGGTATCCATGAAGCTTGGCTGAGTGAAGCTAAGCCTACGGTAGAGGCCTTATGGAACAAGTCTGCAGTCTTTACGGAAGAGGAGAGACTGAGCTTGGTAAGCTTACAGGATAAATATAATAAAGAAGGAAAAATAACTGTAAATTACCTAGGGCATTTTGAAGGAGGAGAGCACTTCGGCTGTAATGCAGGTAATAAAATGATCTATTTAGATGCATTCGGAGAGGTTAGTCCTTGTGTATTTACGCCCATGACTTTTGGAAATATACGGGACAAGCAAGTACAAACATTGTTTTCGGAAATGAAAGAATATTTCCCGTCGGAAAGCTGTTGCTTCATTAACAAAAACTATGAATTGGTCAAAAAATATTACAAAGGACAGTCTCCTATCAGCAAAGAAGATACCATGAAGATGATGAAAGAAGTCCGTTTTGGCCCGCTGTCCGTGTTTTCAAGGTTATATTATAAGCGAAGAAATATGGGGGAGTAAGTATGAAATTGTATAAACTGTTCAGTCTTACCGCAACAGCTATATTTGCAGCTGTGGGCTTGATCTTTCTGTTTTTACCTGCTTCAGTCCTAATATTTTTTAATAATATTTCTGGATATTTCGGATTGCCCCAAGCTCCGGTACAAGGTATGGGCTTTTATCTAGTACTAGCTTCGGCTTATATGTATCTTGTAACTTTGCTTGCCTACATGATGTATCGCTATCCCAAGGAGAAGATATATCCCTTTATATTGGCGCAGGGTAAACTGGCCTCTTCTGTTATTTCTATCTATCTATTCTTGAAGCACCAGGCTTACCTGATATATTTTGCCAATTTTATTGTTGACGGGTTCATAGGTATTGCAGTTTTATATCTCATGAGAATAAAAAAAGAGGTGTGATTATGCTCACGACAATAATCCAGCTCTATATGCCTGAATTTATTAAAAAGAAAAAACTATATCAATTATTCAGCTTGACGGCTGATGCCTTCCAGAGTGAGCTGCCGGAACTTCGGGGGTTTTCTTATGGGGAGTGCCTTGCAAAATACGCGATATTTACTAAAAATCAGGCTGAGAGCTGTTTGCAGAGCGGACAGCCGCTTGAAGAAGTTAAATTGCGGTTGTATCAAAATTCTCGTGCTTTTGGCCAGAAACTGAGAAAAAGCCTTTATATCAAAACCTGGGAAGAGGTTGTTACGACACTTAAGGTTTGTTATAAGCTTATAGGGATAGATTTTCAGTGTGACAAGCAGAATGAATTCATAATCAAACAGTGTTTTTTCAGCAAATATTATTCTGGAGAAGTTTGCAGACTTATTTCTTCAGTGGATGAAGGGTTGGTGGCAGGACTTTCAGGTGACGCTAGGCTGTGTTTTAAAGAGAGGTTAAGTGAAGGCGGCAGTTGCTGTAAGGGATATTTTAGCAGGGGGCTCGAAAATGAAAAGAGTGATAGTAGTCGGTAGCGGGGCGGGCGGTGCAACCGCTGCACTGATGCTACAGGGAAAATTTCAGGTCACCGTTCTTGAGGCAGGCAGAGAGTTTAAGCCCTTTTCCTTTAGTCTAACCGTATTGGAGAAACTAAAAAAAACCGGTCTATTCTTTGATGAAAGGTCAATACAGTTGCTGTTTTGGTCAATGAGAGT
>PHAD01000111.1 GCA_002841595.1 Firmicutes bacterium HGW-Firmicutes-12 | reverse complement strand
CCAACTAGGATTTTTTTGATAGCAAATATTGCTTAGATGCTGATTACAATATGGCTGTTAAGTCTTGGCCGTGCTAGACGGGGAGGTAGCGGTGCCCTGAACCTGCAAACCGCTATAGCAGGGTTGAATTCCTGCGCTAAGGAATAATCTTGTGGGGTCTGGCTCCGATAAGTGGTGATGAAAACTGGGTCCTGCGCAACGAGAATTTGTGAACCCCGTCAGGTCCGGAAGGAAGCAGCGGTAAGCAAAACCTTTCGTGTGCCGTGGGGGTGCCTGGTTAGAACTAACTACCGGAGTATCGCCTGGAGGGTTGTATTCGAAGGCGGGTGCACGGCCAATTATTATTATAGTAAAAATGCGTCTTGCTTTGCAGGGCGCTTTTTGTGTATTCTTAAGTAGGAAAGGAGAGGATAGTATTGGCTTATCGAGTCCTTTACCGGGAATGGCGACCGCAGGATTTTCATAATCTTGTTGGCCAAGAACATATTAGTATTACGTTACAGAATGCTATTAACAAAGGCAGAATAGCCCACGCGTACATTTTCACTGGGCCTCGGGGAACGGGTAAAACCAGTACGGCCAAGATCCTCGCAAAAGCAGTAAATTGCGAAGCATCGATAGAAGGGGAACCCTGCAACAGCTGCAACAATTGTAAAAGCATCAATGAGGGCAGATCTCTGGATGTAATTGAAATTGATGCTGCTTCTAACCGAGGGATTGATGAAATCCGCGATTTGAGAGAACGCGTCAGTTTTGTACCTACTCAGGGAAAGTATAAGGTTTATATCATTGATGAAGTGCATATGCTGACTACCGAAGCCTTTAATGCCCTGCTAAAAACCTTGGAGGAACCACCTGGGCATATACTATTTGTGCTGGCTACAACGGAACCACACCGCATTCCTTCAACTATAATGTCACGCTGCCAACGTTTTGATTTCCGCAAAATTTCACCGCTAGAAATGGAAGGGCGTCTACAGGAAATACTAACTTCATCGGCTTTGACAGCAGATGAAGGAGTGTTAACTTTGGTAGTTAGGAAGGCAGATGGAGGATTACGTGATGCTATCAGCATACTTGATCAGTGTATATCTTTTAGTAATGAACAAATAACACTGAAAACTGCTTACGAGGTATTAGGACTCGTAAAAAACGATGCATTAGTTTCCTTAACTAGAGCTTACATAGAAAAAGATGCACCTAGCTTATTGGTTCAAGTTAATAATATGTTAAAAGAAGGTCTCGAGCCCGGGCAGATTATTAAAGACTTTCTAGAACATCTTCGTAGCATGATTATACTCACGGTGTGTGGTCTTGATACTTCGCTTGTTCTCGGGAACAGTGAGGAAAAAGAGATCCTTTTGCAACAAGCGAACGATCTCGGTATAGATTGGCTTTCAGACACAGTTGCCAGACTAGCGAAAATAGATAATGAGAGCCGTTGGCGACAGAATATGAGAATAGTTCTCGAAACGACCTTGTTAGGATTTTTGTGGCAAACAGAAACAAAACCAATTCTAACAAAAAAAATAACCCAACCAAAGCAAAAAAAAGAGCTGATGAAGATAGTAAGCGCTCCTACCCCAGTTACATTAGAGGCAGCTTCTACTCTTGACAAAATAATCGAGGGCTGGGATCATATTATGGAGGCTATCAAGGTAAGGAAAAAATCAGTTCACGCCTACTTAACAGTTAGTGAGCCAATAGAAATCCAAGAGGATGTTCTTATACTTGCCTTCAAGGAAGGGTACACTTTTCATAAAGAAAAAATCCAGGAACAAGATAATAAGAAACTTGTTGAAGAAGAGTTAGAAAAGCTTTTAGGAGTTAGACTTAAAGTAGTTTGCAATTTAGAAGAGGATATCGATAACGCGGAAGATCCGGTTCAAAAGGCGCTAGATTTATTTGGTTCAGAAGTTGTAACTATTAAAGATTAATATGAGAGAATAACTAGGAGGTATTTATTATGGGTTTTGGCGGCGGTAACATGCAGAAGATGATGAAGCAGGTTCAAAAAATGCAGGCTGATATGGCTAAACTACAGGAAGAAATGGTGAACAAGCAGGTAGAAGCCACTGCAGGTGGTGGTGCAGTCAAGATTGTTATGAATGGGAAGCAAGAAGTTCAGCAGTTAGTAATTGACCCAGAAGTACTAAATCCAGAAGATGTGGAAATGATCCAAGATCTATTGACCGCAGCATTTAACGAGGCATTACGCAAATCGCAGGATATGGTTTCCCAGGATATGAATAAAATAACGGGTGGAATGAAGATGCCGCCTGGTTTGTTTTAGTCAATATGTATCGGTATGCAAATTCCTTAACTAAACTTATAGAACATTTTTCCCGTTTGCCGGGGATTGGGCCTAAAACTGCTCAGAGACTGGCTTTCTTTATATTAAACATGCCGGATGCTCAAGTAGAGGAATTTGCTAAGGCCCTCATAGAAGTTAAAAGAACAATTTCGACATGCCCTAATTGCTGTAACCTAACTGATATAAAACCTTGTAGCATTTGCATTGATGAAAAGAGAGATCGTTCGGTTATTTGTGTGGTTGAAGAGGCGCAGGATGTTATAGCAATCGAAAAAACCAGAGAATTTAAGGGGCTTTATCACGTTCTACAGGGATGTATCTCGCCTATGGAAGGAAAAGGGCCTGAAGATTTGACAATTAAAGAATTGCTTAAGCGTTTGGGAGACGGTATTGTTATTGAAGTAATTATAGCTACTAATCCCGATGTAGAAGGCGAAACGACAGCCCTATATTTGGCTAAGCTATTTAAGCCGCTTGGGGTAAAAACAACAAGGATTGCACATGGCTTGCCTGTTGGTGGGGACCTCGAATATGCTGATACGGCTACGCTTACAAGAGCTATGTCGGGTCGCAGGGAAATGAACTAACCTTGTTTTTAACCTTAGGTATAATACTAAAATGAATACTTTTGTTGAGTAGTTTAGAAAAACTTTTGCAATATATGCAAGAGTTTTTCTTTTTTACATTTATTAAGCATAAGTTTATAAGGAAATAAGGATAAAGTTCAAAAATATGTTGATAGAATTTTTTATTGTAATGATTGAATAATTGGAGCAATGGGAAGAATAGAGATATTATGTATAAAAATAGGATGGTTAATATGGAAAGAAAAATCAGGCAATTTTTTCATATGATTGCAAGGGTTATAAAAAAAGGATTAGAATATTTGAATGAGGAATTATGGGTTAAAGGTTTTGGTGTAGAAGAACAAAACCGTATTTGCGAAGAAAAAAAATATACGCTAGTTGAGTTGGTTGATTTAGCTCGGCGGGACTGGGATCACGCTAAGGCTCTTTTTGAAGAGGTTAATGAACCAGATATGGTTGATCATGCTATTTATTCCATTGAAGCCGCCGAGAGGAAGTACATGTACCTATTAAAAAGAGCAAAAGAAGAAAAAGTAGTTGATATTCCCTATTATCAAATTGGAGAAAACAAGCTAGCATGATAGCCTGCTGGAATTGTGCAATAATCCTGCGTCTTGCTCGAGTTTCATTGATTTCCTATATAAAATTGTTCTAATAAAGGGGTATGGACAATAGAATTATTATAAAAGGTTAGTGGGGGAAGTTTGTATGGAAATCGGTGTCATTCTTGCAACTTTATTATTACTTGTTATACTTTTCATAATAATTAGGTTGCTTCTAGGTCCACTTAAGGTAATTACTCGTCTTTTTATTAACTGCGGTATTGCTTTAGCATTACTTATTCTAGTGAACTATGTAGGTTTATATTTTGGCTTTCATATGCCAATTAATCCCATGAGTATAATAAGTATAGGACTGTTAGGGGCCCCTGGGTTCATGTTGGTAGCGTTTTTAAGCTTTTTATTTATATGATGATTTGTTATAATCACATAATTTACTACTAAAACTGATATTTTGCTTGAAGGGAACTTTTTTTTTAATTATAATTATCCTTATACATTGATATTTATGTTGCACATTAATATTAAGAGGGGGAATATTCTTATTTGCAAGACAAGTTGATATCTTTTTAATACTAGATATTAATGTGATAGAATAATATTAGTTAGGAGTGAGATAAATGGGAAAAAAGATGAAAACTATGGATGGTAATACCGCAGCATCACATGTGGCCTATGCTTTTACTGATGTTGCAGCAATTTATCCGATAACGCCATCTTCGACAATGGCAGAGATAGTCGATGAATGGAGTGCTTACGGTCTAAAAAATATCTTTGGGCAAACGGTAAAAGTTGCCGAGTTGCAATCAGAGGCAGGCGCAGCCGGAGCTGTGCACGGGTCGCTCTCTGCAGGAGCTTTGACAACTACCTTTACTGCTTCACAAGGATTATTGTTGATGATACCTAACATGTATAAAATTGCCGGTGAATTATTACCGGGGGTATTTCATGTTAGTGCTCGTGCTGTAGCTGGACATGCTCTTTCAATTTTTGGTGATCATTCTGACGTTATGGCCTGCCGCCAGACAGGATTTGCACTGCTCGCCTCTGGCAGTATCCAAGAGGTAATGGATATAGGTGGGGTTGCGCATTTAGCAGCGATTAAATCGAGAGTGCCTTTCCTTCATTTCTTTGATGGCTTCAGAACTTCCCACGAAGTACAAAAGATTGAGGTCCTAGAATATGATGAATTAGCAAAGCTAGTTGACCAAAATGATATCAACGCTTTTAGAAATAGTGCGCTGTCACCAGAACATCCCTACACCAAAGGGACCGCACAGAACCCCGATATTTTCTTCCAAGCCAAGGAGGCTTCAAACAATTTTTATGAAGCAGTACCAGATATAGTCGCAGATTACTTAGCGGAAATAAGTAAGCTAACAGGCAGAGAATACTATCCATTTAATTATTATGGAGACCCTAATGCAGAGCACGTGATCGTAGCCATGGGTTCAGTTTGTGAAACTATTGAGGAAACTGTGGATTATCTTTTAGCCCAAGGTAAAAAAGTGGGTGTTATTAAAGTACACTTATACCGTCCGTTCTCTCCAAAATACTTATTAAACGTTTTGCCAAAGACAGTAAAGAAGATTGCTGTATTAGATAGAACAAAGGAAGCAGGCAGTCTCGGCGAGCCTTTGTACCAGGACATTTGTACAATATTCTTTGGCAAAAAGGATGCTCCCATAATTGTAGGAGGAAGGTACGGGTTAGGTTCTAAGGATACAACTCCTACTCAAATAAAAACAGTTTTTGAAAACCTGGAGAGTGTTGAACCTAAAAATGGCTTCACAATAGGAATAAATGATGATGTTACTAAGCTAAGTCTGCCGATGGCAGCTAGCATAAACACTGCGCCAGAAGGAACTACTCGTTGTAAATTCTGGGGTATGGGCTCAGATGGTACAGTTGGAGCAAATAAAGATGCTATCAAAATAATTGGAGACAAAACAGACCTCTATGCACAAGGATACTTCGTTTACGATTCGAAGAAATCGGGAGGCGTAACCATCTCTCACTTGCGTTTTGGGAAAAGCCCAATCAAGTCAACATATCTAATCGATGAAGCAGACTTTATTGCCTGTCATAAACAGTCCTATATAGATCAGTTCAAGCTATTGGAAGGTCTAAAGCCCAAAGGTACATTCCTTTTGAACTGTAATTGGCAGCTAGACGAATTATCGGACAATTTGCCAGCTGAAATCAAGAAATACTTGGCTGATAATAAAATAGAATTCTATACGATAGATGCCGTAAAAATAGCAGGAGAAATAGGTCTTGGCGCCAGGATAAATATGATAATGCAAACTGCCTTCTTTAAACTAGCTAACGTAATACCTATTGATGATGCGGTCAAATATTTAAAAGAAGCGATTGAAAAGACCTATGGCAAAAAGGGCGATAAAATTGTAGCTATGAATCAGGCGGCTGTTGACAAAACGTTTGAAGCTATAGTGAAAGTGGAGGTTCCGGCCGAATGGTCAAACGCTTGTGCTGATGAGGCAGCTGTCTCAAAGGATGTGCCCGACTTTATCAAAAATATTGTTATCCCTATGAATGCACAGCAAGGCGATAAATTGCCGGTAAGCGCCTTTGTTGGACGCGAAGACGGGATATTCCCACATGGAACTGCCGCTTATGAGAAACGCTGCATTGCGATTGAAGTGCCTGAATGGCAGGCTGAAAATTGCATACAGTGCAACCAGTGTTCTTATGTTTGTCCTCATGCGGCTATTAGGCCGTTCCTGTTAGATGGGAATGAACAATCCCAAGTCTCAGTTGGATTTATAACTAAAAAATCAATAGGAAAACAGCTTGAAGGCTTGACTTACCGTATTCAGGTTAGTCCTCTTGATTGCACAGGATGTGGAAGTTGTGTTAACACCTGCCCTGCTAAGCAGAAAGCACTCATAATGAAACCTGTTGCTGAACAAGTGGCCAAAGAAAGCGAGAACTGGGAAATTGCGACTTCAATCAAAGTGAAAGATAATCTATGGAATCTTAATAGTGTTAAGGGAAGTCAGTTTGCTCAACCGTTACTTGAGTTCTCCGGAGCTTGTGCTGGCTGTGGAGAAACACCATATGCTAAACTGGTTACCCAGCTTTTTGGAGACAGAATGATTATTGCGAATGCAACCGGTTGCTCTTCAATTTGGGGTGGCTCAGCACCTAGTACACCGTATTGTACTAATGAAAAAGGACAGGGACCTGCTTGGGCCAACTCATTGTTTGAGGACAATGCTGAATATGGATTTGGGATGGTGTTGGCTTACCAGCAACTACGTAATAAACTTGCTGATCTAATGAATGAGGCCTTGCAAGCTAACATAAGTGCGGATTTGCAAAATGCGTTTAAGGATTGGTTAGCCGGGATGGATGTTGCTGATACTTCGAAGGCTGCCAAAGAAAAAATGATGCCACTTTTAGAGAAAAACAGTGACCATACAGTGATAGCAGAAATCCTCAAACTAAAGGACTATATTGTTAAGCCTTCGCATTGGGTATTTGGTGGTGACGGATGGGCCTATGATATCGGCTATGGAGGTCTAGACCATGTGCTGGCTTCAGGTGAGGATATCAATGTACTGGTATTTGATACTGAGGTATATTCCAATACAGGAGGACAGTCTTCTAAATCTACACCTATTGGAGCAATTGCTAAGTTTGCTGCCTCCGGGAAAAAGGTTAGTAAGAAGGATCTTGGCTTAATGGCAACCACATACGGTTATGTATATGTAGCTCAAGTTGCTATGGGTGCGGACCAGAACCAGTTGATGAAAGCTATAATTGAAGCCGAAGCCTATAAAGGGCCATCTTTGATTATTGCTTATGCTCCGTGTATTAACCATGGAATAAAAATTGGTATGGGCTCCACTCAGGAGGAAGAAAAGAAGGCTGTGCAGGCTGGTTATTGGCATCTATATCGAAATAATCCTGAGCTTGCTAAGGAGGGCAAGAATCCATTCCTGCTGGATTCGAAGGAACCTACAGCATCCTTTAGAGAATTTTTACTTGGCGAGGTGCGATATTCATCATTGCTCAATACCTTCCCAGAAGAAGCAGAAGAACTGTTTGCAAAAGCTGAAGTATCCGCCAAAGAAAGATTGCAAAGATATAAGAGAATGGCCCAAGGATAAGCAAAAAAGCAGAAAGATGGTAAGAGGCTGCTGACATTTGTCAGTAGCCTCTTAAGATATATATCAACAATGTGTAAAACAAACTAACAAAAATCAAATAAGTATAGGGATAGTATGTAATAATATAGTCAAAGGACAAGATGGATTTTTTGGAGGAGGATGCTCTATCGTTCGTAATGTTGAAGCTTATATTGGCGAATATGCTAGTGGTAAAAGTGAAGTAGCTTTAAATCGAGCATTGGAGATTTTAAAAGAAGGGCAGCAACCAGTAACCCTGGTTGATTTTGATCTTGTAGAGCCTTTTTATACCTTACGACCTATAAAAGATGAGTTAGAGCAAAAAGGACTTAAAGTTATAGCCTGGAATACAAAAGAAACGATAGGCTTAGGTGAAGCAGGATCGTTGATTAAACCTGAGATGCGCTGGGCCCTTAGAAGAAGCGGGAATATTATTTTTGATGTAGGATATGGGATTGAAGGTGCAAAAAAACTTAGGTTAGTAGAAGGTGCTTTGGATGGAGGTGAAATGAAGATATATGTAGTAATAAATATTGCCAGGCCAATTACAGGGTGTCTAATGGATATAGTTGAATATGTAAAAACATTAGGTCCGGTGGATGGACTAATCAATAATTCTCATTTGGGTGATGACACCGATGTAGAAATTATACAGGAAGGTGCAAAGATAGTAACAGATGCAGCTAAGGTCTTAAAGCTTCCGGTGATATGGACATCTGCAGAAAAGAAGTTCCTCTCTATTCTTGGTGAAAAGGATGCTATGGGTCATCCAGTAATATATATAGAGAGATACATGAATAGAACTTTTTGGTGATAAAAAACATATTGACACAAGACAAGTGGGTATGATACTATATGCAAGTCGCAATTGCGAGCGGGAAGATACTGGAGCAATTCCAGGAAATACCTAGTTGACAGAAGG
>PHAD01000110.1 GCA_002841595.1 Firmicutes bacterium HGW-Firmicutes-12 | reverse complement strand
TTATCTGTTTTATTGTTTACCGTGCCGGTCTCTTGTTGGGATTAGGAACTTGACACAATGCCGCACTTATTAAAGCCGTGACCGGAACTGCCATAAACAAGCCTATACTGCCCGAAAGTGCACGAATAATCTCAGTAGCAATCACATCTAAATTAATATATTTAAGATACGGAATATTATTTGCCATGATCAGTAGCATTAGAGACATAGAACTTCCCGTATAAGCTAGTATTAAAGTATTGGCCATAGTTCCAATAATATCCCGTCCAATATTTAGACCACTTTTGACCAATTCTTTAAAGGATAGACCCGGTTTAACCTGATGTATTTCATTAATGCTAGAAGATATGGACATTGCTACGTCCATCACCGCACCTAGGGCTCCTATTACTATTCCAGCAAATAATATTCCTGCAAAATCAAGCTTCCCTTCGGCAAATGAATAAAAAAAGAGCCTTCCTTCTTCTGACCCAAGACCATTCACGCGCGTCAACGTTATCACATATTTTGCCAAAACTCCACCCAATAGTACTCCAATTATAGTGCCTACAATTGCCGAAAGAGCCTTTCTTGTAAAACCGGAAATTAGCATAAGGGTTATTATTGTGATGCCTGCGCAAACAATAACTGTAATAGCTATAGGACTTTTACCCGCCAATATGGCGGGTAAAAGTATTTTCACGACCGCCCAACCCGTTACAGTTAAAGATAATACCGTCTTTAATCCCTGCCTCGCTCCGATTAAAAGAATGCTTACTACAAAAGCGGCAAAAAGATAATATAAGTATTTATCCCGAGCACTACTTGCAATATAGACATTTTTCAAAACAAAGTCTTCAATTTCTAGACCAAGGACAACTTCATCACCCTTAAGTACGGAAAAATCAAAAGCAGGATTATCTCCCTCATAATGAATACTCGTTACCTGTCTTCCCTTATACTGACCTTTGGTGATTTCTAGCTCTACCTCATATTCTTTTTCATTGGGAAAATAACTTTCTTCACTGCTATCCTTAATAATCTCCTGAACATTCAACACAATGCCCCGCGTTAATACTTCTGTTTCATTTAGCTGCTCATACTTTAGAGTTTCGCTATATATATACCCTGTAATTATCAAGACTACACAAATTAGATATGCAGCTAGTTTTTGCATATGGTTCACTCTTATCCTCTTATTTTACTCATTTTTGTCTGTAACCCAATTCATTTAATAGCGAGTCTCTGTTGCGCCAGTCAGTCTTTACCTTTACCCAAAGCTCCAGAAAAACTCTATTGCCCAACAATTTTTCTATATCTAGACGAGCTCTACTTCCAATTACCTTTAGTTTATCGCCATTTTTACCGATCAAAATACCTTTTTGGGAATCCCGTTCCACGTAAATACTTACTCCGATATAGACAAGATCATCAGTGCGACTCTCCATATGTTCAACAATAACTGCCACAGAATGGGGGATTTCCTCTCGAGTAGTTTCAATAACCTTTTCTCGGACTAACTCTGCAATTAGTACTCTTTCCGGCTGGTCAGTTAGTGCATCCTCCGGGTAGTATTGAGGTCCTTTTTGCATATGCCCTAACGTAGCCTCAAGGAGAGAGTTGATATTCTCACCTTTGAGAGCTGACACCGGTACAATTTCCTGCCAATCTCGTTTTGCTCGATAAAAATCAATCATGGGCAGAAGCTTATTTTTATCGAGCAAATCTATCTTATTAAGCAGTAAAAACACCGGAGTTTTAACTTCTTTCAATTTTTGAATAATAAAGGCATCCCCACCACCAAATGGAACTGATCCATCAATCAGGTAATATACTACATCTACCTCATTTAACGTATTCAAAGCAACTTTAACCATACTGTCACCCAATTTATCCTTGGGCTTATGTATACCTGGAGTATCGAGCAAGACCATTTGCCATTCATCATTAGTTATAACACCGACTATCCTGTTTCTTGTGGTTTGTGGCTTATCAGAAGTAATCGCAATCTTTTGTCCTATCATGTAATTCAAGAGAGTTGATTTTCCTGCATTGGGTCTACCGACTAAAGAAACAAAACCGGACCGAAATTCTTTTTTCAAAATTTATCCTCCCTTAGATCACTATTGCTAAAGGCCATTGGCAACAATTCCTTGACGGTTGAAGTAATAACCTTTCCCCTTGTATTGGCCATGAGCACCTGCATATCAGGAGAGAATTCTGCTAACACTTGGCGACATGCTCCACAAGGTGATGCTGGATTATCTAATTCAGTAACGATCGCTATAGCTTGAAAGATTCTGGCTCCGACGCCCACAGCTTTAAAGAGGGCTACTCTTTCAGCACATATGGAATGACTGTAAGAAGCATTCTCTATGTTACAGCCGCTATAAATAGTACCATCCTCAGCCATTATTGCCGCCCCTACCTTAAACCCAGAATAAGGTGCATAGGCCCTTTCTCTAACCTCTCTTGCTACATCAATTAGTTTGTCATTTAACATATATTTTCACCTCAGTATTCTATACGAGTTCCATTAGGAACAACTTGAATCCAAGTCGGTCCCTCGGCGAGAGATAAAGACTTACCTTTTTCATCAGTGTACTTTGTGAATTGGCCTGGCGTTTTTTGCCAACGTCCAACAAAAGCCTGTCCTTCGTGGAAAATTAGTGCCTTACCTCCACCATGCATAATTAAACGCAAACGGCCATCACCATCCAAGTATTGAAAAGATACAAACTGTATTACAATATTTGCAGCCTTCAACTGTTCTCCCTTAGCTGTCATATGGGGTTGTTCTGCCATATATCTTTCAAAAACCAGCTTTTCCTTGTTATATTGGTAACGAACAAGACTAACACGATTGGGATAGAAGATAGCTATGTCACTAACAATTTCCCCGCCATCGATTTCCTCATCCAAGCCAAGCGTCTGCCGCTGTGTAGGCGGGGTAGTTAAGTCATATTTTTTATTAATAGCAGCTCGTCGCAAGCTATCGGAACTCGTATATAGATTATGGGGTTTTTGCCGTTCCATTACTCTCCAAAAAGCTGCTGCGACTATACTACCCCCATAGATTTCATCCAAATTATCTATTTTTTGCTTTTTTATTGTCTCTAGTGCATCCATTGAACCACCCGCATGCACAAGTATGGCTTCATATTCTGAAGCCAAATCAACAAAATAACTCCTAGCACTGCGAATCGGACCTAATAGCTCCTGATCTTCGCCACTAATTATTGCCAGAAGCCTTGTTTGACCGCCTTCCACCGGAACCTCTATTACTACCTCCGCCAGCTCAAGACCAGACTGTGGTCGAGCACTTTCCGTATTATCGATAACTACAGCCAAGGCTCGTTGTTTTTCTCTTTCATTCCATCCAGGGAAAGGTATTATTTTTTGGGAAGGTTCTTCCGTTATTTGTGTAAGTTTGTTGAAATTATTAAAAGGTATAGTCTTATGTAAATATGGACGGAGAAGAACGAAGACTATTGCGCCAATAATCATACTTATAGCTATAAATATCAACATCTTTATAATCTGTTTGTGTCGCATTCCCCATCCCCCTTTTTACACTAATAACCCTTTCGTGATTATATCATATTTTCCTAATATGTAGTTTTCCTATTCTCCTCCCTGTTACTTTTTCTACTACAACATGCAGATTATCTATATCCAACTCTTGTCCTTCAAAAGGTAGTTTTCCCAGATTATGAAAAACCAGACCACTGATAGTATCAAATTCATCATCAGGGAGATCCATTTCCAACTGTTCATTAATATCATAGATGGAAGTACGAGCGTTAACACGGAGTGAACCATCTTCTAAAATCTCGATATTATTCTCTTCATGGTCAAACTCATCCTGAATTTCTCCTACAATTTCTTCTATCATATCCTCAATTGTAACTAACCCGGCTGTACCTCCGTACTCATCAAGAACTATCGCCATGTGTACTTTTTCTTTCCGTAATTCATCAAAGAGATTTCTGACTTTTTTACTTTCAGGCACATAATAGGCCTGCCGCATTAATTCTTTGATGGTAGGTCTTGTTTGTCTTTCCTCCAAAAGAGGCTGTAAAAGATCCTTAGCATAGATAACGCCAATTATATTATCAATAGTATTTTCATAAACTGGAATTCGAGAATGTCCAATCTCAATTATAAGCTTTAAGACATATCCTAGAGTTTTTTCAACATTAACTGCAAAAATATCAATCCTCGGAACCATAACCTCCCGGACTAACGTCTCATCGAATTCGAAAATACTATCAATCATTTCACGTTCATCCTCGTCAATAAGTCCCTCTTCCTGCCCTACGTTCACGAGCATTCTTATTTCCTCCTCAGTGACGAGCGGATTCTGTGGATAATGTCCCCCTAGTATTTTTACTAAAAATCCAGTGAATATATTTAAACCGCGTATCAGCGGATTAAATAGTATACTCAATAAATTAATAATACCACTAACTCTTAGAGCAAAAACTTCAGGATTTCTAGCTACAACTGTCTTGGGGGTGATTTCTCCAAATACAAGCACCAAGAAGGTCATTGCTCCCGTGGCAATTCCGGCACCATTGTCTCCAAATATCTGGATTGCTAACGTCGTAGCTAATGCTGTTGCTCCAATATTAACAATGTTATTTCCAACAAGTATAGTGGAAATCAAACGTGCGGGCTGATCCATAAGCCTTCTGGTCAATAACGCACGGCGATTACCATCTTCCGCCATATGCCGTATCTTTATCTTGTTAGCTGCGAAAAATGCAGTTTCGGTTCCGGAAAAAAAAGCAGAAAGAATTAACAAGACAAACAATAAAAACAAAAGGGAAGTATCTAAAATTGACAAAAAATTTCCCTCCTAATAAGAAATGCTAATGAGTTCATTCTCTAGACAGATCCACTAATGAGAGGATTCTTTCTTCATATTGCCTCATTTTGTTTGTTTCTTCCTCTTCATTATGATCGAAACCCAACAGATGAAGCAAACCATGGATAAATAAGAAACCAATTTCTCTTTCTAGACTATGACCGTATTCTTGAGCTTGTACAACTGCACGCTCCGTCGAAATTATAATATCACCCAGTAAATGAGTATCCCCAATCTTCTCAAAAGAAGGCTCTTCTTCATCAGATTCATCAAAAGCAAAAGAGAGAACATCTGTGGGGCAATCCATGTTTCGATAGAGGCGATTTAATTCTAGTATCTTTTTATCATTTACTAAGGTTAGGCTAACTTCTGTACAATCTGGAAGTTGGAAACAATTAGCCGTTATTGCCCCTACCTTATTGATTATATCCTCAATTTTCTTGGTTACTGTCCTCTCCATTTGATTGCTTATCAGAATCTTCATTGAGCAATTCCCCTCCCTCCATCCTTTTTAGAACATTTTCCGGATATTCAATACGAGTATGGAAAATACCATTTAATATTCTAGTAAAAGATTGAGCAATCAAATCCAAATCTTTGAAGGTCAGGGCTGATTCATCTAACTGACCATCTTGCAAGCGTTCTTTAACTATCTTACGAACTAGTCCTTCTATTTTCCCGGGCGTAGCTGTGCTCATCGATCGTACAGCAGCTTCAACATTATCTGCTAACATTACTATTGCCGCCTCTTTCGATTGGGGCTTAGAGGCTTCATAACGGAATTCACTTTCTTTAATATTATCAGGATGCCCTAATTCTAAAGCTTTATGATAGAAATACGTAACTAGACTGGTGCCATGATGCTGGGTTATAAAATCTGTTATTGCCGGCGGAATTCCATGCTGTTGAGCGAGCTCTAAGCCATCCTTAACATGAGAAGTGATTATCAGGGTGCTAAGTGCAGGAGTCAATTTAGCATGGGGATTATCTCCCCCCAATTGGTTCTCGATGAAAAAGTATGGTCTCTTCAGCTTTCCGATATCATGATAATATGCCCCAACCCTTACCAAAAGCGTATCAGCATCAACCGCATCAGCAGCAGCCTCAGCAAGATTTCCTACTAAAACACTGTGATGATATGTTCCCGGTGCTTCTAACAAAAGCCTCTTTAATAAATGTTGGTTGGGATTAGACATTTCCATCAGCCTTACACTAGTTGTTATCTTAAAGGCATGCTCAAAAAAGGGTAAACTTCCATATGCAAAGATAGCAGAGAAGAAGCCATTTATTACTCCTAAAACAGTACCAATTATTATTAAATTCAGATTATAGCTATTCATCATGCCTAAGGCAAGAATACCAACCACGTTTGCTGCCGCTATAAACAAACCTGCTCGTACCCAGTCCAATCTTTGGGTAAACCTTGATACGCTGAATACTCCAACCATACCACCAATGAAAGCATTGATTGCAAAGAAAAGCTGATTATCGGCGAGAATTCCCACAAAGAAACTAAGGACTATCGTTACATAAACTGCCAGTTTATTATCTAGTAGTATTGTAATAAGCATTGATCCGGCGGCAACGGGTACAAGCAAACCAACCAGAGCGGAAACCTCCGATCTGTCGCTTATATTAACTGACAAGATAAGTTTTGTAAGTAAAATGATAATAAATACCGTTAGACTTAAAATTATGAGTTTTTTCTCTTCTTTGTATATATCCTTACAAAAATATTTCAGGAAGAATACTGTCAAGAAAAGAGTAATAAACAAAAATATCGTTGCTCCAATTAACGAGATATAGGGTGAGGCTCTCTGGTACCCAAGGTATTGCAGGATATCCATTTGTTCTGCCGTAACGACTTCACCTTCATTAACTATCTTTTGTCCTTTGTGAATAGTAACCAAAACGGGACCTTCATTTTCAGCAGCATCTTCCTTTGCTTTCATGGTTGCAACTTCATCGTATCTATAGTTTGGATAGAGCTTTATCTTGTTATAAACCGCTTTAATTAAATCCCTATACGGCGAATTATAGTTCAACAACTCAATCTGGTTTAAGATTTTCTCCTTCTTTTCCTCAACCTCAAAGTCACGTACACCCATTTGCCAATTAGTACGCAGCAGATTTACGGCTTCTGCTGTAAGCGCCTTCATAGTATCAGTTTCCATATATAATAGTACATTTGCCGCAACATCGGACAAATTATATTCACTTTTTAGTATCCTAATTTTCTCTTTAGTATTTATTTCCTCGCGTCTAACCGTTTCATTATATTCTGCAAAAGCATCCTCTATATCCTTTTCCATCTCAACCATAACCATTCTATCTAGGACATAGACTTCCCCTACGTTGTTAGCCGCTAGTTCCCTTCTTTCTGCGGTTTTTTTGGCATCTTCAAAGGTGAAATCCTGCGACGCTCTAATAGTACTTGGCGATACTTGTCCTGCCTTAACAGGATATTTGGCTGATAGGAAATGAAACGCAAAAATAGTAATAACACTTACACAAAAAACTATCAAGAAAAAGAAAAACCTTATCTTTTTATGAAGCAATCCTCCACTATTCTTTCTCCAAAACCTTTCCGGTTTTTCATTGGAAATAATAATCTCCTCCTAACTATCGGATACAGCCCTATTCTTCTTTTCATCTTCTAAATTTTGGTATTCCTCATAAGCATTTATGATTTTCTGTACGACCGGATGTCGGACAACATCAACCTGGGTAAGATATTGAAAGCTAATATCCTTTATTCCTTTAAGAATTTTTTGCACCACTACCAACCCAGAGTTCGCATTTTTGGGCAGGTCTACCTGCGTAATATCACCGGTAATAACTGCTTTAGAGCCAAATCCTATCCGCGTCAAAAACATCTTCATCTGTTCCGGAGTGGTATTTTGAGCCTCATCTAGGATTATGAAGGAATCCTCCAATGTTCTTCCTCTCATATAAGCAAGCGGTGCGATCTCTATTATTGATTTTTCAACATAACGCTGAGCTACCTCAATACCTAGTACATCATATAGACCATCATAAAGTGGCCTTAAATAAGGGTTTACCTTTTCTTGCAGGTCACCAGGCAAAAAACCCAGTTTTTCCCCTGCTTCAACAGCAGGTCTCGTTAGAATTATTCTGTTTACTTCTTTATTTTTTAAAGCAGTTACCGCCATGACAACGGCTAGGTATGTTTTACCTGTTCCGGCAGGTCCAATACAAAAAACTATATCATTTGTTCTTACAGCTTGTACATATTGATATTGACCGATGGTCTTAGGCTTAATCTGTTTCCCTCTGGCTGTTACCTGAATCATTTCATTAAGGGTCTCCGTTAGATACTTCCCCTTACCCTTCATAACTGTCTGTATACAATAATTTATATCGGGAACGAAAATATCACTGCCAGCTCGAACAAGATCTAACAAGCTATTTATTACTTCTTTAGCAAGTTCAACCTCGTCAGGGTTTCCGGTAATAAGTATTTCACCCCCACGGGCCACAATCTTGGCTCCTAAGTTATCTTCAATAAATTTTAGATTTTTATCTTGCAGTCCATACAAAACTGAGGCTTCTTGATTATTAAGATGTAGATGTGCTTGGGTTATTACAGCCAACTAGATAAATACCCCCTGTCTTTTTACTCTATTGTATCTCATATTAACTATTTATTATATCTATAAGCACCTATATCTTCAACAGTTTCCATTAAATAACTGGCTCTGATCATATCAGCTTTTTCTGCGGGGGCCGGTTCATGTTTCTCTGTGATAATCCTGTAATCGGCAGGCAGTGTCTTTATAATTTCTTCTCTAGCCCTTTTTACTGCTTGCTGATAAGCTCCTTCCAGTCCCCACTCATATGTTTCGTGGCTTTGTTCAATATAAATAATAGATAC
>PHAD01000109.1:7280-16106 GCA_002841595.1 Firmicutes bacterium HGW-Firmicutes-12 | reverse complement strand
ACCTTAGGTTATTTGAGTCCTAAAGAGTATAAATTACATAACCTTAAAAAAGTTGTCTAATTTAGTGTTGACAATCCAAATATTGTTTTGATTAATCTGAAATTAATTGTTAATGATTTCAAAAATACTATCAGTTACATAATCGATTTGATCATAAGAAAGTTCAGGCCAGAGTGGCAAACTAAGAATCTCTTCTGATGCTTTTTCTACAATAGGAAAATCACCTTTTTTGTACCCTAAATATTCATAAGCCTTTTGTAAATGTAGTGGGATAGGGTAATGAATACCTGTTGAAACTCCTCTTTTTCTTAACTCATCCATTAATTTATCTCTATCTTTTGATCTAATCACAAAAAGATGATAAACATCTTGATAGCTAGCATCTAAATGTGGTAACCCGATTCCTGCATTCTGTAATTTAGATAAATAGTTATCAACTTTCATTTTTCTTTCATTAGTCCACTTATCTAATTTTTGAAGTTTAATTCTTAGAATAGCTGCTTGGATAGAATCCATTCTGCTATTGTAGCCTTCAATTTCGTGTTCGTATTTTTTTATTCTCCCGTGATTCGTTAACTTCTTTGTTTTTAAGTATAAGTCCTCATCATTTGTTACCAAAGCACCCGCATCACCAAATGCACCTAAATTTTTTCCAGGATAAAAAGAATACGTTGCAATATCTCCAAACTCACCAGGCCCTTTTCCTTTAAATTTAGCTCCATGTGCTTGGGCTGAATCCTCAATCACTTTCAAGTTATATCTTTGGGCTATTTCAGAAATTTTATCCATTTCACACATTTGTCCAAATATATGAACGGGGATTAACGCTTTAATTCTGTCTATTTCATTTGAATTCTTTAAATAATCTTCTAATAACGATGGACTCATAGTTAATCTATGTTCATCTACATCAATAAAGCGAACTTCTGCACCAACGGCTGTAATTGCCTCTGATGTAGCAATAAAAGTATTAGGAACAGTAATTACTACATCACCCTTACCAACTCCTAATGCTTTAAGTGCAATTATTATAGCATCAGTTCCATTTCCACAAGCTACAGCATGATTACAATTACAATATTTCGCGAATTCATTCTCAAAATTTTCAATCTCTTCACCACCAATAAATTGCGTGGATTTAATTAAACCTTGGATCTTTGACATAACCTCATCATAAATCTCAACATAAGAATCTGATAAATTCATAAACGGCACTTTCATCACTTAATCACCTCGTACTCATCGATTTCAAAAATTTTCTTGATTTTTTTCGCTGGATTACCTACAACAACATCATTACTTTCAATATTTTTAGTAACCACACTTCCTGCTCCAACCAGAGCATTTTCTCCAACGGTTACACCAGGAAGAATAGTTGAATTACCTCCAATCTTAGCATTCTCACATATTCTCGGACCATTTAAATTTTGCTTTGCAGACTCTGACTTTGGATAGTTTGCATTTGTCATTACTACATTTGGACCAATCCAAGCCTCTTTTTCAATTATTGAAAACTCGGGAATAAAAACTCGAGAATGAATTCTGGCATTGTCTCCAATTATTATATGATGTTCAATGCAACTTCCTGTACCAATACTAATATTATTTCCAATTTGATTATTCTCCCGAATAGTAACATGGTGACCAGTTTGAAAATTTTTTCCAATAATATTACCAGCATAAATAGTGGTGTGTGATCTAATTATTGCACCATCGCCAATAATTAGTTCTAACTCACCAGGATACGCATTTCTTGGCGGTTCACCTAATATTACAAAGTCACCTATGGTTACATTCTTTCCCAATTTTACATTATCAAAAATTTTTGAGTTATTCATTTTTGAACCCCAATCTTGATTTTGAAGGTGTAAACCTTAGTTTTACTACTTTTCCGGTCTCGGCCGATTCATATATAGCGTTAATCAACTCTAATGACTTCCTACCTTCCAGACCGTCAACTAATGCCTTCTTTCCAGTATTAAGTGTTTCTATAACATTTTCAATATATCTCTTATGACCATATCCGTAAATATTAGGTGGATTTTCACTAAAGTCTCTTACGATACTTTTGTCCTCCGGCTGTTCCTTGGTAAATTTCCATATTTTTAGTTCATTAACAGCCATACCTCCAATTTCAACGGTTCCACCTTCTCCTAATATTGATATTGATCCTTCAATATTAATAGGTCTAGCTGCAGTAGTAGCTTCAACAACTCCCAAAGCTCCATTTTCAAACTTAATTAACACTATTCCTGTATCTTCAGTTTCAATGTTAGCGAGACGTGTTGAAATCATCGCAGATACTTCTACAGGTTGGCCCATCATCCACTCCAGCAGATCGATATGATGTGATGCTTGATTTGTTAATGCGCCTCCATCAAATTGCCATGTTCCTCTCCAATCTGCAGAGTCATAATATTCTTGATGTCGCGCCCATCTAACACGAACTGTTCCGAGAACCAATTTGCCCAGACGGCCTTCATCAAGTACTTCTTTAAGCTTTTGTACTGGTAAATTATATCTATTTTGTTTCACTACAAATAACCTTACAGCATTTTCATCACATACCCTAATCATTTCGTCAGCATCTGACAATTTAAGTGCCATGGGTTTTTCACATATTATATTTTTTTTGAATTTTTTTACTATATCAATTACATGTTCAGCGTGTAATCCGCTTGGTGTTAATACACTAACAACATCTATTTCGTTCTCACTTATCATGTCATCATAAGAAGTGTAGTAAGGAACACCATATTTTTCTCCTATAGTCTTTGCTTTATTCTCATCAACATCACACACTGCGATTAATTGTGCAGAATCAATTTCTGTTATAGACTCCAAATGCTTGCTTACAATCCTGCCGCAACCAACAATACCAAACTTAACTTTATTCATTCTATTGCCTCCATTTCTAATCCATCACTTACCAACTGAATAATAATTGAATCCAAAACTCTCAACATGATTTCGATCGTAAACATTTCTAAGATCGAAGAAATATTTATCTTTCATTTCTTTGGACAATTTACCTAAATCCATATTCCTGAACTGATGCCATTCTGTTACGATTACAATCCCATCTGATCCTATAGAAGCTTCATATTCATCGTTTAAATATTCAATTGAACTCTCATATTTTTGAAGTCTCCATTTCGCTTCCTCCATGCCTTGTGGATCGAAAGTTTGAATCTTTGCATCAGAAGAAATTAATCCTTCAATAATTGTTAGTGCAGGCGACTCTCTTACATCATCAGTATTAGGTTTGAAAGACAATCCCAACACAGTTAGGGTTTTTCCACTCACTCCCCCCATCGCTTCCTTTATCTTCTCTACCATTATTAGCTTTTGACTCTCATTCGCCTCTATTGTTTTTTCAATTAATGTCAGTCTGCTGTTGTATTTTTTACCGATGTCTACTAAAGCTTTCGTATCCTTCGGAAAACAAGAGCCACCATATCCAGGCCCAGCATGTAAAAACTTAGGACTGATTCGCCCATCCTTGCCCATCGCATTTGCCACTTCTTGAACATTTGCCTCCACTTTTTCGCATAGATTAGCTATTTCATTGATAAATGTAATTTTCATCGCTAAAAAAGCATTTGAAGCGTATTTAATCATTTCAGCAGTTTCAATACTCGTAAATACGAAAGGTACCTGATTTACATTGAGAACTCTGTAAACCGACTTCATTATTTCCCTAGCTTTATCACTATTAGTTCCAATCACAACACGATCGGGATGAGTAAAATCATATATAGCAGAACCTTCTCTTAAGAATTCAGGGTTTGACACTATATCAAATTCATATTTAGCACCTCTTTCTTTCATTGTTTGAGAAATCTTCTTTCTAACAGTTTCACCTGTTCCTACAGGAACTGTCGACTTGTTAACAATTATTTTGTAATCATTGATATATTGACCTATACTTTGCGCAACCTTTCTTACATAAAAAATGTCTGCACTGCCATCATCAGCTGGTGGGGTACCAACAGCAATAAAAATCACTTCTGCTTCTTCTACTGCTGCCTTAATATTTGTAGTAAAAGATAGTCGTTTATAATACATATTACGCTTAATTAAATCCTCAAGCCCGGGTTCGTAAATTGGTATATTACCTTTCCTAAGCATATCTATTTTCTCATTATTTGTATCAACACACATCACATTTAATCCAAAATCCGCCAAACAAGTCCCAGTAACTAATCCTACATAACCAGCTCCAACAACTGCAATTTTTTTCATCATTTTCCCTCCAAACATAATTGAGTAATTTATAAGTTAATTATTTAAACAACCTTATCTTCTTTGATCGTGTTATTACTGAGTGCGAAAAAGACCAAAGAATAAAAAAAACAACGTAGTAAATATATTTTATTTTGGTAAATGACCATGACCAAAATAAAAACAATAAACAATAATGGAACATCGTGTTAGTAAACATATAAACTATATTCTTATGTCTATTTTTCATAAGAAATTTTGATATCAACATCAGAATCAATGGAATGAAGATTAACCCTAAATAATTGAAAGTTTCATACATAATTAATATACCTGTTGGCATATTATATTTTGGATTCAACATAAATCCAACAGGATTCATGATAGATATATCAGTTAATGGATATTGAATCAATGACGGCCAAAACAATTTCAGTACAAAGTTAAATGATACTGGTTCAATGCTAACAGAGTATAGTAAGTTAACATAACTTGGCAAAATATATCCTAGAAATGCTTCGGTAAGTTTCCCAGAAGAACCTCTCACAAATTGATTGAACACTAGAAATACACCAATCATAGGTGTGAATAATTTAAAATATTTGCTCAGGTTTATTTTATTTGATTTATTTAATGATAAAATGCTAAACAATGCCGGTATTATAACAGTATCAAAAATTGTAAACTTTATACCGTGGAAAATGCTAATGAGCACTAAAACCAAAGCAATCAGCAAGTCAATCTTTTTTATATAACCATATCGTTTCTTTAATAATAGAAATATTAGTGAAGGTACATTTAAAAAGTAAATATAATTAATAACTGAATTAGCACCGAAGGTCAATTCATATAATCGTGGATTGATAAATAATACCTCAATCCCTCCAATGCTTAATACCCTTATGTAATTCACTAAAAAAGCAAGAATTGATAAAACAGCTGTAACATAAAATGAAAAAGAAATAAATTGTGTCGAATACTCACTTTCATATCTCGCTTTTTTAATTTTCACGGTATTCATAAAAAGTGCAGAAATGTTTACACCTAACAACAGAACAACAAAGATCATATAGCTTAATAAATCTAATTCAAACGTGTCAAAAACTAAATAACTTTGTATTATTCGGGTATCAAAAAAAATTATGACAGAATAAAATGGTACCAGCAGGATTGTAAATGACACAAAAACCATTTTGTTACTATATTTGTCTAGTCTATATAAAACTAATTCTGTTATAAGCAACATAATTCCGAGTACTATATTTATATAAAGCAATTTAATCCACCTTTTTATATTTATTTAATCAAATACACTCTGCGCAATTGCTCAAGGGTTTTTACTTCATCATAATCTTTTATCTTATTTAAGTTGTAATTCCCCATACTAATTCGTTCATTCCGATCTTTAAACATCAATTCAATTTTATCCTTAAATTCTATTTGACTTTTGGCGTTCACAAGATAACCTCCCATTTCTAGATCTATAAGGTCAGTATTTCCTCTTATTTTTGAGCATACTACTGGTAGCCCATTAGCCATAGCTTCCATTAAAGCAACTGATAAACCTTCTCTCAACGAAGGAAGGACAAACAAATCAGAAATCTTGTATATTTGAGGTATATCTTTTCTAAACCCTACTAAGTGCACTCGGTTTTCTATGCCAAGCTTTATACTTAAATCACACAAATACTCATTCAACTGTCCTTGTCCACATATTACATAATGGATATCTAGATTATTCATTTTTGCAATAGCTTTAATAACAACTTCATGATTTTTATTTTTATTAAGCTCCCCTACTGATAAAACAACAAATGCGTCTTTGGGCAAACATAATTCGCTACGTTTCAAGTCTATGTCAATTTCGATTGTATTAAACTTTTTTAAATCTATTCCAACACCTGGTATATATTCAACTCTTTTAGCCTTAAATCTATTCTTAGCTCTCTCATAGTCTTCTTTATTAATAGTAATTAGAATATCTGTATATCTCGCAAGCCATTTCTCAACGGTATAGTACACAAGCCAATTTAGAAGAGGTGCTCCCTTATAAAAGTGTAAACCATGGGCTGTATATATTACTCTTACTCCATTTTTTCTTAATTCTTTGGCGGCTAATCTTGTAAACATAGCTGCAATAGGTGTATGGCAATGAATCAAATCAAATTCATTTAGATACATAATTTTTTTCAATTTTTTATAAGCTGTCAAGTTGCCTTTACTTAAAGGATTTCTATCAAACTCTATTTCATTGATTACAATATTTTTGTTTGAAAGTTCATTTTCAAACTCATTAATTCGTTCTTTAGAAGTATTATTTCCTCTTGTAAAGTTTGCAGCTACCTGTACATTATAATCTTCTAATAGCAACGAAATATCATTCATACAAAACTGGTCTATCGTTGAAGCTACAGTCGTCACTACTAATGCTTTTCTTTTCACATTCATTTATTTCTCCTATCTCTCACCCTATCATAACTCACTGGGTCCTGCCCTCACATTCCTTCGTTCTGTTTTATGGTTAAAAGCGGAGATAGCTTTTAAGCTCGTATGCTGCCTCAATGGGCTAATGGAGTAAATTCCCTTATCTCCGCCTTATCGGCGTGTTCATGATTTATTCAGCTTCTCTCATTTGTTTCTTTCTAGATATGAGGACAGTATAAAAAGCCTTTCCTAAATCTCTCGCGTTAATAGACTGAATTAAGCTCTTTCCTCCATTGATAACCGGCATTATCCTAAATTTATCTATCATCTTAATGAACTTACTCATATTGCTATCACATAGGACCGTAAATCATGGTTGGTCTAAGAATCGTAACCTTTGTAGGACAATTTGATTTTGAAGTCATTTCTGAGACTTTCTTCTCTACGTCCTTATAACCTTGAGAAGCATATTTAAAATTCGAGTAAATTTCGGTTGTATGTACTAAGATTGCTCGCTTCACATTGTTTTCAATAGCAGCTTGAACAATAATTGGAGAATGATGAATGTTATAGATGTGCATGATATTATCTACGCCACTAACAGCTTTTCTAATGAACTCTTTATCGTTGAGATCTCCATAGACCTTCTCAATTTTTAATCCGCTGTTACCCCAACATTGAAGTGTCAGATGTCTCCCTAACGATGCAGCGGATTGGTCCTTCATATCTATTGTCAATAAGTTCTTTTAAGAAATATCTTCCTGTATGTCCTGTAATCCCTGTCACTAATAACATCTACTCACCTCTACTGTTTCACTGATTCTTTATCAGCTTTTATCGTCCCAGTCCCACCTTCAACAACACCTTCAATCCTTAGTACGCTTATAACCGTAACACAGAAGCATCTGACATCCATCATGAACCCAATTTTCTTAGCATACTCTCCATCTAGTCTAGCCTTCACATCAATTTCAAGTTCATCTCTACCATTGATTTGCGCCAATCCTGTAAGGCCTACTGGTACGTCATTTGCACCATTCTTGTCTCTTTCAGCAATTAAATTATACTGATTCCACAGAGCTGGTCTTGGACCGATAATGCTCATTTCACCCTTAAAAATATTGATGATCTGTGGCAACTCGTCTAAGCTTGTCTTTCTTAAAAACTTACCAACCTTTGTGATCCACTGGTCCGGATTCTCTAAGAGATGTGTTGGCGTATCCTTCGGTGTATCAATTCTCATGGTTCTAAACTTCAAAATATGAAAATGACTCTTATGGATCCCAACTCTCTTCTGTTTAAAGAGAACTGGCCCCTTGGAGTCAAGCTTGATTGCAATAATAATAATTATGAAAACAGGAGATAAAATTATTAGCCCTAAAGAAGAAAGTATGATATCTATTAATCTTTTGATTTTTAAGTAAACCATGTTAGTTCCTCCTGCTTTGGTTATATAAATATGTAGATTCTTTTATTACTTATATGTATGTTTTAGGTGTCAAAACACCATATTTTCTCTCTCATGATTGGATGCTGACCCCCGTAATAGTCCTGTAACATTAGTAGTTTTCTACCTATGAAAGAATCATTGATTTACTAGCTTATAGCCTATTTATCCTTTTATGATACTTACGTTAACTATATCATTCAAGCATTATTAAATTGAATTTGTTGCACCGATGAAGAAATATTTCTATCAATGAAAATCTACCATTACACTCACAATATTCATCACTTTTTAATAACAAAAGGAATACTCAAAGCCGAGCATCCCTACGTATATAGTAATCCCTCCCCAATTACGTGTTCTTCTAACTCGCCTGCTCCCTATAGGCCGTATCCCCAAAGGGCACCATATCATTAAGCAAGCTTACCAGCATTTCCTGGTTATATTCGGCATAGGAGAAATGAGCCATTTGAAGAAGCCATTCTTCAAATTTTTTTGCGTTCAATTTTTGTGGTTTCACTACCATGATCCTTTCATGGCGGGTGTTGTCCACACCTTCATCACTGGCTACTAATTTCTCATGCAGCTTCTCTCCCGCCCTTACGCCTGTAATGTCAATTGGGATTTCTCTCTCATCGAAGCCGGAGAAACGAATCATATCTCTAGCCAGATCCATGATCTTAATCGGTTCACCCATATCTAAGACAAATATCTCACCGCCCGAGGCCATA
>PHAD01000109.1:0-7217 GCA_002841595.1 Firmicutes bacterium HGW-Firmicutes-12 | reverse complement strand
TTACTAATTGAGCTGCTTCCGGGATGGTCATAAAATAGCGGGTCATCTCCTCGTGAGTAACTGTTACGGGGCCTCCATGCTTAATCTGTTCCTTGAATACCTCTATCACACTACCATCGCTGCCGAGAACGTTACCGAAACGCACCGCTACGAAACGGGTCTTGCTAAGCGTGGACATTTTCTGCATAATCATTTCCGCCACACGCTTCGTGGTACCCATCACATTTGATGGATTTACTGCTTTATCGGTGGAAATCAGGACGAATATTCCTGTGCCTGAACGATCGGCCGCTTCAGCTAAATTCAGTGTCCCAAAAATGTTATTCTTGATTGCTTCTACCGGGTTATCCTCCATGAGGGGTACATGCTTATGAGCGGCTGCATGGAATACTACCTCAGGCTTAGCTGTATTAAATATCAGCCTAATCCTTTCTCGATCCTTGATGTCGGCAATAATTGAAGTCAGTTGCAATCCGGGATAATCATGGGCCAGTTCTTTTTCTATGTTAAAGATAGGATTCTCATCATGTCCTAGCAAAATGAGTTCTTTTGGGCAAAACCGCGCAATTTGGCGGCAGAGTTCCGAACCGATGGAGCCTCCTGCTCCGGTAACGAGGATGCTTTTCATCGTCACGTACTTGGCTATATCCTCAATATCGAGACAGACCGAATCCCGATGCAAGAGATCCTCCACATCCACCTCTCGAATCTGATTGATCGTAACCTTCCCCTCGATTATCTCGTACATACCAGGTAAGATCATAATCTTAGCCTGAGTATCTGCACAGATATTCGTAATGTCACGTATTACCGAGCCAGAGGCTGAAGGCAAGGCCAGAATGATTTCTTCTATCTCATATTTAGCTACTAACCGCACAATATCATGGCGATTGCCTAGAATTGGTCTTCCGAGAAGTTGTTCTTTCTGCTTCATCTCATCGTCATCTATGAAGCCAACAAGGTTAAGCTTGCGTTCGTTGTTTCGCACAAGCTCTTTGCCCACGAGTAAGCCGGCCTTTCCGGCCCCCACAATCAAGACAGGATGACCATCAGAATACTGACGGGAAACAGGCAAGCCACTCCTGATTATCCGCCAAGTTAGACGAGAGCCGCCAATCAAGGCTATCGTCAAGCCCCAAGACAAGATATAGAAGGAGCGGGGCAAATGCTCCTGCATCATTACAGTCAACGCCACATTGCAAATTGTGGCAATGCTGACCGCTTGAACAATAGCAATCATCTCCTGCAGACTGGCATACTCCCAGAGCTTGCGATGCAAGCCAAGAAACCAGCTGCAGACCAGTTGAATCCCAATAAAAAAAACTACTAAACGTAGATATGCGGTTAAATATGTGTAGGGTATCATTCCGTCAAACCGCAGAACCAGGGCCATAAATCCAGCCATACTGATCAAGACGGCATCAGTCAGCAGAAGGAGTGCAATCCGTCTTCTTTTCCTCATTCGGATAAACACCTGCTCTTTCTTTTACGAATGCAATACTACACCATTTTACCAAATATTTACAACTACGACAAGTAATGTTATTCCATTGTCGTAGTTTTTTTGTTATATTTTTCTATTTTATACTTCTTCATACTATTTCTATATTCCTGCAATCAAAGACACATTTCTATAATATTATGGTAATTCTTGTCCTATACAATGTTTTGGCCCTATGTATACTTTTATTGCTCTTTTATTTCCTTATTACTTTTTAATACTCTTTTTAAAATTGGCAGAATCATCAAGTTTATTAACAGCACTCTAAATAATTGGTAGCTTGTTACTATTGAAAGATTCGCATTTACCGAAAGTGCGGTCACTGCCATTTCACTCATCCCTCCAGGAGAGGTGGCCAGAAAAGCCGTTAATAAATCCATTGAGTAAAAGTGTGTTAGCCCATAACCAACTAGTAAAGAGACACCAATAATCGTTAAGGCACTTAATAAAGCAAAGAACAGTAGCCTTTTAAAATTGTCAAAGCTTTTAAAATCTATACTATTACCCAAATAGGCTCCAAAAGCGATTTGAGCTGCCTTCACTAGAAGAGACGGCAAATGGGGGATACTTAATCCCAAAAGAGAGGGAATAGCTATACAAAGCATAGGTCCCATCAGAAACGGCGTAGGAAGACCAATCTTCTTGGCTATCGCCCCACCTAAAAAGGCTATGCTCGTATAGAAGATAAGTAGTGGATACTGATCCGTCAACAAGAGAGCTGACGAAACACTCTGGCTATTTATAGATGCAGGATGCATAGCAAGTGAACTGTGCACGACGAGAAACGGTACGACAAATACTACAGTTAACAAGCGGATGGTCTGCATAAATGTGACAACTGAAATATCGGCTCCCTCGATTTCTTCACACAACATAACCGTCTGGGTTAAGCCACCGGGAATACTTCCTAATATACCTGTAGAATAAGATACCCCTATATAGCGATAGATAATCAAGCCCGTCAGTAAGCTTATCCCTATAATGATAGCTGTGGAGACAAACATACCGGGAAACAGCCTAATGATCTCTCTTCTGGTATCGATACTAAAGGAACTACCCATTACATAACCCAGAATAACCAGGGGTACCTGGTGAAGTAAAGGCGGCCAATATACCGCCTGCTTATAATGCTTGAAACTAAATTTAAAAACTAATATTGCTGTTAAGGGCCCTAGCATCCACGGTACCGGGAGGCGTAGTATGAAGAACAAGCATCCTCCCAGTACCGCCAGAACCATCGTTTGTATTAATCCTTTCAAATTAAGCACCTCGATTATTGTCACTTTTCATAGTATTTCAACTACACCTGTCTCTCCATTGATTCTTACTCTTTGTCCATCCTTTAATATACCGGTAGCGGATGGTATACCAACAACTGCAGGTATCCCATATTCTCTAGCTACGATACCTCCGTGACTAACCGGTCCGCCATATTCCACAATCAAACCTTTTGCTATTGCAAAAAGCGGTGTCCAAGCTGGGTTTGTGCTTACGGTAACCATAATCTCTCCTTCTTGAAGGCTTGTATTAAGTGGATCCTGCACCACTCTTATAGATCCTTCATAAATTCCCGGTGACAAGGGCATACCTTGAAATACTTTACTTTTAGGATCAATTCTCATAGCAGAATAGTACGTCTCACCTGTATTTAGAACTAATCGAGGAATACTCGTTCTTCTCATTTCCTTTTGATAGTTTGCCTTGTTTTGTTCTATCTTCTCAGGCAAATTCTCTTTGCTTAGTATATCTTCTTTGCCTAAGAAGAAGATATCTTCCCTATTATGAAGGAGCCCTTCCTTTACAAAGTCTGCACCCACGTCAAGAACGACATTTCTGGCAATACCCATAATTCTTACGATGTCATATTTCGGATACTCTCTCATACCTGCCGCAAGGCGGTAGTTTATCATGCGTTTTTTCAATTCGTTTGCTTTTTTCTCACCTTTATCAGCTTTGACGGTTTGATAAACTTCCTCGATCAAGGCTATTGCTCTGGTGGCCTTTTCATCAATATCAGTCAAGTTTCTCTCATACATTTTATCAACCATGTACGATTTTATTTGGTTGATTATAAATTCTGGATCTTCTGCCCAGCGAGGAGTTCCAAAATCTAATTCAATGTTACTTCTGTGTCCGAATTTAGCTAGTATATCTTTTATTTGGGGATGGTGAGCCGCAGGTTCAAGCTTGTTCTCGGCAAAATATTGAGCCGCCTGATTCATCTTAATAGTTAATTCTTGAGTGATGCAGCGCGGTAAGGAATGGATGAGCTGTTCCATATTAAAGCGATCCCCATACATTTTGTTAATGATTTTCTTTATTTTCACTATATCGTTTATTTCCGTACAATACAGCGCTTGCCTTTGCGACAATATGAAAGCGGCAGCCATACACCGATCTATAAATTCTATTTTTTCGTTCAAGGTTTGTAGCTCCCGGGAGATCTGCAGACATTTTTGGTAAACCTCTTCTCCCACTCCGATCATCACATCATAACGCTGCTCGTTGGGGATTTTTTTAATTTGCCTCATACTCATAACCATAGTCAGACCATATTTAAATACGCCCCAAGGCAGCTTGAATTTTATCCCTTGCTTTCTAAATATAGTCCCATGCTTATCAAGCAGGTTGAGCATTACATCTTTCAGAGGTAAATCATTTCCAGAAAAGGCCGTGGCAAATTGCTTGGCAACGAACTTGCTAGCTAGTAAATACGTTGTATCTACATATATTCTACACCCGGCATATTTAACAAAGCTGTTATCAAGTGGGTTCTTTTGCCTGGTCATAACGTTAATAATAGTAGGGAACATTTGACTTAGCATCTCAAAACCTAACGGGGTTAAGGGTTCCTTCATTCCCAGCAAGACCGTTCCTGCACAGAGATAAGCCCTTAGTTTCCCATCTTGTTCGAAGGCGTCTATCGGAAACAAGGTGGTGATATCCCTTGATTGCAGAATGAATAAGTCATCATTCCCGTCAAAAGCAAATTCAATATCTTGCGGATTAGCGTAATAGTCTTCAATTTTAGCTGTTATTTCAATTATGTCTTGGATATGTTTTTCTTTTAAAGAACTCATGGGTGAGGCAATTTCTTCTTTCGTAACCTTGCCGCTTTTTTTGTCTACCGTATATTGATCAGGATTTACACTTCCACTAACGATGGCTTCACCTAGTCCATAGGAGGCATTTATAACAAGTTCATTTCTAATACCATTGAGAGGATTAGCTGTAAAGATAACCCCAGACAGTTTAGAATCAATCATTTCTTGAATTATAACAGCGTGGGAGAATTCAGAACTTACCTGGTACTTAGCCCGATATTCTATAGCCCGTTCATTCCATAAGGATTGCCAACACTGCACCACTTTAGCTATTAAATCAGCTGCATCTACATTCAAGTAACTGCTATATTGGCCGGCAAAACTTAAGCCCGGTAAATCTTCTGCGGTCGAACTGCTTCTGACTGCAACTTGCCCAGTGGTTAGCTTACTCAATTCAAAGAGAAGCTGTTGTTTTAAATTTTGAGAAAAGGTTTCAATACTAAATAATGCTTTGATCTCTTGTGACTTCTCTTTGCCTGTACTAGGTGTGCTTAAAATATTCTCTATCATCTCTGTAAGTACATTTTCTCTGACATAAGTATCATAAGCGACTGAAGTAAGCACGAATCCGTTAGGTATACGTACTCCATTTTTTATCATTTTACTTAAGCTGTAAGCTTTTCCGCCAACAAGGTTATATTCATTTTCTTGGATATCCGCAAGCCATTTAATCAAACTAAGCCCTCCTTATTGACCAAATAATACCCTCTTACCTTTTTGACGATATGCTAAAGCTACCTCTTATAACTTTACTTCATTTTCTCATAACATACACTTTCATTTCTTTTTTTGTCAACGAAAAACCGTACTGAGGAGCCAGTACGGTTTTGTTAATCCTTATTTTACTATATTTTCTTACTTAAATCTTTTGTTATACCTAATAGGTTCTTAATCTCATCAGGATTGTTTGCTTTAGCAATAAGAATTACTAGCGCTAATTGCTCTTTTCGTTTCTGATCTCTCATGTAGATATCAATATTCTCTAGATATTCAGCTGTATAGTCTTTTGCTAAAGACACTAGATCTTCGCTAGCTGCTTCGTAAGTTTCATTGTTTACAAGTAAATTTAGCGGTTCATACTTAAGAGTATAACTGCCATCCTCTTCTTTTCGAACGTTTATCTCATGTCCGTTTACTGTGGGTTTTAATAGTAAATCCAACATTGTCTCACCCATTAAAAAAGCTTTTTCTTTTTCGTATCTAGATAATGTAACCAACTGATTTTTGTAAACAGCTTCAACAAAATAGTCAGCCATATTCTTACGTATTTCTGATACACCTATAGTTTTTAAGGTAGTCAAAATGCGTACCTCCTCACTTATAACATTAACTCATCTCCTGATTATTATACTATACACCGTACAATTTGTATATGTTGTACAACACCTTTTGTTTTCTAAATTATTAGATTAGGCGGTTTACAGAAGGCTTTTTTATGATAATATTGAGTTATAATATGGTATATATTTCCGATTATTGTTTCTAATTAATAAATTTTGTTATATTTTGAGTTTAACTTCTTACTGGAGGTAACAAATGGGCTACTCTTATAGAGACTGGGAAAAAGCTCTAACCAAAGCAGATTTTAATAGGTACGAGGGAGCCAATCATATAATCTTTAAAAAGATTGATTCAAATGGTACTATACGGACAGTTCCTATAAGAAGAAAAGGTGTAAAAGAAATACCCAAAGGCTTTCACTACGACTTATTAAAGGAAGCTGGTATGACCCAAAGTGAATTTGAATTTTATTTAAAAGGTAAGAAACGTCACTAAAGTTTACTAGCCTCCCTTAAAGCACCTAAAGTTTCTTAGAGGGAGCAATATTTACTCATGTAAAAACCGTACTGACAGCCAGTACGGTTTTACAATTCACTTCAGCAGATTGGGTAGAAAGGTCGCAATCCCCGGGAAAATCATCAGGAGTATTATACATAATATCAAGGCTCCTAGAAATGGCCATATTCCTTTGAAGATTGTCTCTAGCGGAATATCAGGAGCAACTCCCTTTATTATATAGACATTCATCCCTACCGGCGGGGTAATTACCCCCATGGCTACTACCAAGACGACGATAACTCCAAACCAGATAGGATCATAGCCCAAAGTCCCGACCACCACAGGATAGAAGATTGGTATGGTCAACAAGACCAAGGCCAAGGCATCAATAAAGCAACCCAGGATAAGATATATGAAAAGAACCATCCCCATAATTGCAAACGGAGGTAACGGTAGACCTGCTACCCAATTGGCCAGCTCAAAGGGTACTCTGCTGATAGCCATAAACCGACCAAATATAACGGCACCGGCTAGCATCAGCATGATCATGGCTGTGGTTCGGGTGGTATCAACTAAGGACTTTTTCAGCTTCTCCCAATTGATCCGCTTTTCTATGAAGCTAACTAAAAGTACTCCTCCAGCTCCCACAGCCCCAGCTTCCGTTGGGGTAAACCAACCGGCAAAAAGACCACCGATAGAGAGCATAAATACTGCTAAGGCTTCCCAGAGTCCACCTCGTAGCGCACTAAATCTTTCTTTCCAGCTCGCTTTAGCTCCGGCAGGTCCTAAGCTCGGGTTACGGGAGGTGAGCAAATAAATCACACCCATATATA
>PHAD01000108.1 GCA_002841595.1 Firmicutes bacterium HGW-Firmicutes-12 | reverse complement strand
GCAAAAAGGTGTGCCAATAAGCATTTTAACATCTTTTTCTGTATCGGCAATAATAGTAAATTTAGTAATCTCACTACCTGTTCCGGCTGTTGTTGCTATGATGACCAGAGGAGGAATTGGATTTGGCACTTTCCCTGCACCCATATAATCACTTATTTTGCCAGGGTTTGTAGTCATAATACCTACAGCTTTAGCAGTATCTGCGGGGCTTCCACCACCTAAACCAACCAGGAAGTCACAACCTTCGTCTTGGTAAACCTTTAGGCCTTCTGCTACGTTTTTGTCAGTGGGCTCTCCGCCTACTCCTGCATAAACAGCTGTATCAATACCGGAACCTTTTAGAATCTCAATGATTTTGTCGGCTACACCAAACTTTTGCATCATTTCATCTGTGATAAGTAAGGCCTTCTTCTTGTTTAACCTCGTGATCTCTGCTCCTAAATTGTTGACGCAATCCGGACCTGAGAGAATTACCTGAGGTATACGTAATTCATAGCTTTTTAACATAGTTCTTTTCCTCCTTTAGTTTATTAGTTAATTTGTTCACTAACTATATTATAGCAATTTGCATGCCAACCTTTAGGACGCTGACAGCTTCACTATATCCAGTTAAAAATGCTCTATATACCTTATTTTGGTTGATTTTTTGAAGATAGTCAAGCTAAATATATATGTACACTTCTGTGACATGTCATATTTTTTTACACGTCACAAGCTAGACATCGACATCCACTATGCTAGCCCATATTTTTTTAATTTTTGATAAAGCGATGTTCTCGTTATCCCTAACATCCTAGCCGCTTGACTACGATTATCTGCAACCTGTTGGAGAGCATTTTCAATAGTTTTCTTTTCTAAAGCTTCTCTTGCTTGAACCAGATGGACCATGTTATCTCTGGTGCTATTGTTAGCAGGAATATTCTCCTGTAAATACAGAGGCAACGCCTCTTTTGTTATTAAATCGCCCTCAGAAACATTATAAGCACGTTCGATAACGTTTTCTAGCTGTCGTATATTCCCCGGCCAGTTATAAGCGCAAAGAATATTTAACACTTCTGTATCGACTTGCCGAATGAGTCTGCCGAATTGTATATTGAATTTTTCCAGAAAATGTTTGACAATTTCCGGGATATCCTGCTTTCTTTCACGCAGGCTTGGAACCTCAATATTCATAACTTGTAACCTGTAATATAAATCTTCGCGGAAACTCTTATTCTTAATTTTTTTCTGTAGATCCTGATTTGTTGCTCCAATAATACGAACATTAACTTGGCGTGTTTTGTTGTCCCCCAAGCGGTCAAATTCTTTTTCTTGCAAGAATCGGAGTAGCTTAGCCTGCATATTGTATGACATATCACCTATTTCATCCAACAGCACCGTACCCTTATTAGCCGATTCAAATTTTCCGAATTTCCCACCTTTTTGTGCGCCAGTAAAGGCACCTTCTACATACCCAAATAATTCCGACTCTAATATATTCTCAGGCACTGCAGCACAATTAATCCTAACAAAAGGTTGGTTCCGTCTTCTGCTTAAGTTGTGTATGGCATGTGCCACCAATTCTTTCCCAGTACCACTCTCACCAGTAATCAATACCGTAGTATTTGATGCGGCTGCTTGTTGTATGGTATTTTTCATTTTTGTTGTCAAGGCACTATTACCCTTTATACTCTCAAGTGTATAACGTCCGTTAAGGGTTTTCCTTAATTCTTCCTTATAGTAAGCCAATTCATCTTCTAATGTGTGAAGTTGATTTAGAAGAGCTTCAACCTCGCTCAAGTCTTTAAACCATATTTTGCCGACTCCCGCCACAACCTCATTATTTATTTTTATGGGGAGCCTATTAACCACGGAATTGTGTTTACCTATCTGCTGGAGTTTTCCTATTTCAGTCTGACCATTTAGTATTACTTGATGCATACGAGTGTTCTCAATGACATCAACTACATGTTTTCCGACAGCTTCCTCAGGATTAACATTCAGAAAATCACTATATGTTCGGTTCAACATCAGAATTTTAGCTTCCTTATCAACTATGACTATACCTTCATTATCACTTTCCAACACTGCTTCCAACATTTTTTTATAAGCAGTTACTTCCCGTAATTCAGACTCAACTTCCTTAACCTCTGTGACATCTACAAACATGAATAGCTTGCCTATTATTTCGTTGCCACTGAATAAGGATATATCTTCAGGCTTGAAAATACGATTGTCGAAAAGGTGATAATTGTCATTACTAATCTTACTTGGCATAAATATGTTTAAAATCTTATTCTCAGTGAATACTTCCTTAAAATCTTTTCCTATATTCTCTGCCTTGTTTATCTTTGTAATCTCAGCAAATATCTCATTAATAAAAAATACTTTTCCCTCTTTGTCTACAACCATAATCCCAAACGAAGTAACTGCACTCAAAGCATCTATAATACCTAGAACCATTTGGTCCTTCAACATTTAAAAACATCTCCTGAATTACTGATATTATGATTATTACTACCTCCTATATTATATCACATCAGTCCCTAGAAAACTTCATGATAAACATAAAAAGCCGTAGTCCAAAGCGGATGAACCGCTCCCTGTCAAGTAGACAGATGAAAAAAAAACGTATCACTGGACTCCGTAAGAAATGGAGTCCAGTTTTTTTATGCAGCTTTTTCGAGCAATTGACGATAGCTCATCGGAGACATTTTGTTCAGTTTCTTTTGCCGCCGTTCGTAGTTGTAGAAATATATGTAGTTCTCAATGGCTACTACCAGGCTGTCGTAATCCATGAATTTGCTAAGGTAGTACATTTCGCATTTGAGAATGCCCCAGAAGCCTTCCATTGGGCCGTTGTCGATGCAGCGACCGACGCGTGACATGCTTTGTGTCATTCCAGCCTTATCCAACCTTGTCTTAAATTGTTTACTTGTATATTGAAAACCTCGGTCACTATGGAACAACGGGTGAGCATCGGGGTATTTGGAAGCGGCCAGATCAAAAGTGTTAAATACAAGCTGCTTATTGTTGTTACGACCCACGGCAAAAGAGACAATACTTTTTATCCTTGAGGTCGAGGATTGCGCTCAAATAAAGCTTTTCATTATTACCATACTTGAATTCCGTGACATCGGTTAACCATTTCTCATTAAGCTTTTCAGCTGTGAAATCACGGTTTAGAATATTTTCCGCCGTAACTTCCGGAGTAGAACGCTGGTATTTCGGACGTTTCCTGCGAATGACTGCCTTTAAGCCCACCAGATGGGTAAGACGGTATATACGCTTGTAATTATAGCCGGTCTTGTATCTTTCATTTAGTTCGTCTGTTAGTCTCCTGTATCCATATATCCCGTTGAATTCAGCATAGAGATAACCGAGCTTGTGAAGGATATCTTCGTTCTCATACTCGCTAGTACTCTTGCTGCGGTGTAGCCACTTGTAATAGGATGACCTGTTCAGGTTTAATATCCTGCAAATGTTCTCTACTGGGTATGCTTCTTTTTCATGCAGCTCCTTTATAGCTAGGTAAAGCCTTTCTTGACGGACTCCGCTTAGCCTCGCCTCCTTTCGATCTCTTGAACCTTTTTTAACACAGCAATCTCCATTTCTTTCTGTTTGTTCTCAGCTTTGAGCATCTTGTTCTCTGCTTGAAGACGCTCGGTTTCTGTCATTTCATCCAGCTGCTTACGTTTTCCGCGCTTGTCGATGAGGCCGTCTATGCCTTTCTCCTCATACTTGCGTACCCAGATATATATCTGTTGGTAGGATACACCATACTTCTCGATTGCTGCGTCATAGTCCTTACCTTTGGCTATGCAGTAGCTGACAATTTCAATCTGCTCGTCTAACGTGGTCACACGTCCTTTAGTCATATAGATCCTTCTCCCTTGGCCTCCGGTGGCCCGAAGTTCTTTATGACCATTATACAACGTTATCCAATCTATGAGTTGTTTCTTACTGCTTAGGCAATATTTCTTACATATATCAATTAAGCTTCCTTCGCCCTGGAGGTATGCCTCTACTGCTGCGATTTTTAGTTCCACGCTGTATCTATTGTTGGTATGTCTAATTGCTAGCCCTAATGGACCCATGGCCTCATAATTAGCTATCCATTGTTGAAAACTGGCCGGATGTACTCCTAATTCACGCGCTATGCTATCCTGACTTCCTTCTCCTCGTTTGTATTTTTCTACTGCTTCCAGTTTCTTGTCATAACTGATTCCTCTTCTTCCCATAAAAATGCTCCCCTTTGCGTAGTCCTGAATTTTTGTTATTTCAGGTGTCTACTCAAAGGGGAGCATATCAGGAATCTACAGCTTTTTTTGTTTACATTTTCCTTATCAACTATTTAGTAACCTACGCCTCCAAATCCAAAGCCAGGAAACAGGAATAGGATAAGGATAATTAGAAACAGCATCCCGGTACTACCAGCACCGAAACCTCCACAACCGCCTTGTGTTTGCATCATTCTTATTCCTCCTAATAAGTAAATTGAGGTTCTCTCCTCATGGTTCATGGTATGCAATTACATACTATTTGGTTACCCCTCTCCTTATTGGATAGATCAGCTTTTTAACCCAGAGGTTCATATCTTCAAATTTACCCATAATATCGCAATTATTAATTTGTCTGCCCGAGTAAACATAGCCATGTTTACTAAAAACAATATTTATGCCCGTGGAGAGCGCACGGGATAAACTAAATAGGGTTATATATCTTTTCTCTCTTAATTCCTCTTCTAGTTGGAATATCAAATCTCCTAATAGTCCTTTTCCTCTATATTCAGGTAGTGTAGCACAATCTGTCATCTCCGCATTTAGTTTAGCCGTATCCATATCCGCTGATGCTACACTAATTATTTTCCCGCTTTTTTCAGCTATTTTGAATAGAACATTCTGTTTCATAATATCTTTAACATACTCAGGATTATCCATAGGTGTAGGATAAGAGGTGAACACTTTATTGAATATCTCAGTTATACTTTCCGCATCATCTTCTGTAGCAGTTCTTATTCTATATGCTTCATTGTCAGTGTAAACAAAATCACCACTATGCTCGAAGGCTTTCTTTAATATTTCTTCCTCTTCTATTATCCTTTTACTTTTTGACCTATCTTTGTCAATAAAATATGAGATGCAAAATCCATCTTCACCCTTAAAATACCCCTCTATCTTTCCTTCGGCTACAAATTCTTTAGTTAGAAACTCTGTAGCCTCATTCTCCTTCATTACAGTAATTATTTTGCCCATGCCCTGTTTAGAGCTAAATTCAATTAATTCATTAACAGCTTTTTCCTTATTACCCTTACATTCAATTAATTTAACTCTTTTATTTTGCTTATCAATAAAAACCTTTGTGGTGAAATCTTGTCCTTCGATAATGCATGTAGTCTTAAATCTATCACAAGCTAACCTTTCCATTTTTAATCCCCCTTGAATTTATCTTTCTTTCTCTTTCCTCCTCCATTTTTTTAGTTATTAAAAAACATAACCCCGGGAGACCCCAGGGTTATGCAAGCTAATGAAAAATTTATAGAGTTCCAGGGCTATCTTTATTTATTCATTACTTTTTTGTCAAGGCAATATCCAAGGCAAACCCTGTTCCTAAAAGCAACATTGTAATATCTTCAGTGCGGTGAGCTATTGGATCCTCTACAGCTACAATAAAATCATCTTTAGAAAGGCAACACTCCACACTACCTGCAGATTTCCAAGCCTTGGTTATTACTCCAATTTGTTTTTCATGCGGACTCACTAGGGCAAAATCCCTGGCCATGATATGCCCTTTTATCTGACCAATCTCTCGATCATTATCATCATATACGAAATAATAACATCCACCTAAAAGCTTACTATCCAATCTACCAACAGTTTTTCCTGCCTGATCATAAATTATTATCTTGGAAGAAAAGGTGTTTATTTTGATTGAAAAAACTTTGCTATCATCATTAATATCATAAATATGCAAGTGCTTTGGAAGAAATCTCTTTTTAATCAATTTACCGAGGATTTTTAGTATCCCAGATAGTTCATCTTTCACTATACCTATTTGTTCATTTGTTTCTGGATTGAATATTTCATATACCCAGGTATACCTTAAAAAATTACCCTTCCTTTTCTTCTTTATGTGAAAAACCTTGTTTTCTAGAAACATGAATTGTCCCCCTTTCTCCGCTTATTATATTTTATACTTTTATGATGCAATAGTCCAATGCTTCAGGGTATGTTTTTCGACTCACTTCCACATAATATATCTGGAGGTGAGTTGATGAAAAAGGCCATAGTAATTGTATTAGCCTTAGTTTTATTTTGCGGTATATCAACTATGACTCTTGGAAGTCCCGATAATTCTGTTGTTTTTAGAGAGAAAAAACCTCAATTAGAAATGACCCCCGAACAGAAAAGTAAGATAATACAATTAAAGACCGAACTGGTTGAAGTTAGAAAAGAAATCCTCAAGGATAATCTTAAAAACAATAAAATAACGCAGGAACAAGCTAATACACTTGAAAAAAGGCTAAACAAAAGACTGGAACAGTTGAAATCCGGAAAATTAGATTATGGCCGTCATCGATAAACACCCTCTTAGTGTTCACCCATTAGATTGCGCTCATTCTTGAGCGCAATCTAATTAATTAAGCTATATAGCAAACTGCTTGGCTGTATAGCTTGTTTTCTTATATCATATCTTAGAAAGAGTATTTTTGCGTTTTTTAAGCATTGTCTGTGTTATTATAATAATCTTAGCTTAAAATCATCATATCTATACGTATTAGTAGGGGGTGTAATTAGACACATACTTGTATTATAATATTAACTGAAGTTATTCATAAAAAAGGTTAGAAGGAGTTTGCTAATGGGAGACATTAAACTAACAGAATATAGCCATGGTGCTGGTTGTGGCTGTAAGATTTCTCCGGCAGTTCTAGAGTCAATATTAACAACAACTCGTGAAACAATCACTTATCCCCAACTACTGGTTGGTAATAGCAGTAACGATGATGCGGCAGCCTTTGATTTAGGGAATGGAACCTCCGTGCTTAGTACTACTGATTTCTTCATGCCAATAGTGGACGACCCGTTCACTTTTGGAAAAATTGCCGCAACCAATGCCATCAGTGATATCTATGCCATGGGCGGCAAACCTTTAATGGCCATTGCAATTCTAGGATGGCCAGTTGAAGTGCTTTCTGCAGATATAGCTAGACTAGTCATCGAGGGCGGACGGACAGTATGCGATGCCGCAGGAATACCTCTTGCCGGCGGACATTCTATTGATTCCCCAGAGCCAATCTTTGGACTTGCTGTTACAGGCATTGTTGATAATAAACGGTTAAAGAAGAACAACACCGCCTTGCCCGGTTGCGAAATATTCTTAACCAAACCTCTTGGTATAGGTATCTTAACCACTGCACAGAAAAGAAAACTGATTGAACCGACTCACATAAATGCGGCGATTGAAGCCATGTGTACCCTTAATACAATTGGAGCCGATCTCTCTAGTCTTGATGGTGTTGTTGCTTTAACAGATGTCACCGGTTTTGGGTTGCTTGGTCATTTAGCTGAAATATGCAGAGGTAGTGGTTTTTCAGCAATAGTTGATTATGACCGTGTTCCATTGTTGCCAAACACAAAAAAATATCTTCAAATGGATTGCATACCTGGTGGAACAATTAAAAACTTCAATAGCTATGGCCATGCAATTGGAGAAATGACCGAAGAACAAAAAATGATACTCTGTGATCCTCAGACCTCTGGTGGTCTGCTAGTGATTGTTAAAGAAGATAGTATCTCAGAATTATTAGAAATAACAACTAAAGCAGGTTTGTCAATACAGTCTATTGGCCGTACCTCTGAACCTACAGATAAATTAATCAAAGTTATCTAAATTGGATGTGTAAAATATGCTTGCTGATCTAAGCAATGATTTTAAAAGAATTGTTATTCAAGAAATTCCTCTAATTGATGTGCGTTCACCAATCGAGTTTAAAAAAGGTGCCTTTTTAAATGCTATCAATTTACCACTAATGACTGATGAAGAAAGACATTTAGTAGGAATCTGTTACAAAGAACAAGGTAATGAAGCGGCCGTCAAGCTAGGGTATCAATTAGTATCCGCTAGGAAACAAGAAGCTCGGGTTAATGCCTGGGCTTCACAACTTTATAAGTACCCTGATAGCATTTTTTATTGCTTTCGTGGTGGTCTTCGCTCTCAGATAAGTCAAGAGTGGATTTATAGCGCAACTGGCATGAGTATACCTCGACTTGAAGGCGGCTATAAAGCTTTTCGAAACTATCTGCTGTCTGAACTTAACGCAGAACAAATTAGCTCACCAATGCTGCTTGGTGGTTATACTGGCTCTGGTAAAACGATCTTGTTAAAGGAGCTGGGTAATTCTATAGATCTTGAGGGCATAGCTCACCACCGAGGTTCTTCATTCGGAGAGTACATTACCCCCCAACCTACTCAGATAGATTTCGAAAACAATTTAGCCTATGCCCTTATTCAACATAAAAATAAAGGATATCGATATATGATACTCGAAGATGAAGGATCCCATATCGCTAAATGTATTATTCCTAAACCAATCGCTTTTTATTTCAACCGTGGTGATTTAGTACTTTTAGATCGACCTTTAGATGAACGAGTAAGTATTACTATGAATGAATATGTACTTCAATCACAAGTAAGCTTTCTTGATGTATATGGAGAAGACCAAGGGATCTTTTTGTGGTACAACTATATGAGTGCTAGTATAAACCGATTAAAAAAACGCCTCGGGGATAAATTCAAGCACGTCATAAATTCATTTGAACTTGCCTATAATGAACAAAAGCAATCCGGAAGCTATGATATGCACAAATATTGGATAGAAACACTTCTTAAAGAATACTATGATCCACTATATCTACATCAAATACAAAAAACCACAAAAAGAATTTTATTCAGAGGTAATCACGAGGAGGTTTTAGCATACTTTAAGACTTATTGTAGCGGTTCATTCTAAATTACCCCCATCTTCTGAAATAATTATGTTACCCTACTGAATAAATATAAAACAAGAGCAGGCTCAGGCCTGCTCTTGTTTTATATTTATTCAAAAGAGATTAGGATTACTTCTTCATGATGTCGCCAAAGAGCTCCTCATCAGTAGGTTGGGTATTAGCGG
>PHAD01000107.1 GCA_002841595.1 Firmicutes bacterium HGW-Firmicutes-12 | reverse complement strand
CGAGCCGTAACTAGTGATGATGCGATGACTGCTGATTGGGCACGTTTGCCCTATGACCTTTTAGGACGTATCTCTAACCGTATAGTCAACGAAGTTTCCCATGTTAACCGCGTTGTTTATGATATTACCTCGAAGCCTCCTGGGACAATTGAGTGGGAGTAGGAAATCGTATTATTGCTTAGTTTTGTTATCAGAAAAATTATAGTATAGCTTATTTAGAATGCCATATATCTGTTGACGTGTGCGTCGTTGATATATGGCATTTTTATATAAAAATTCATAACAAACCTTAATGCCGGTAAGGGTATGTTCAAGACTTGATTGAGGTTGATGATGAACCAAGTTTTTCGTTGTACTTGTACAAGTTTTGTTCTGGTATTATTACCGCCCCAAAAATACACACATTCTTTAGGTATAATCTTATTATTATTTATTGTTATATACACATTCGTTGTGTATAATATAATTAAGAGGTGGAGATAATGAAGCGTAAGGACCTGATAAAGCTCTTAGAAAATAATGGCTGGTGGTTTAAGAGAGAAGGGCATGACCATACGATCTACACCAACGGCATAAATAACGAACCAATATCAAGGCAAACTGAAATCGACGAAATACAGGCGCAAAAAATCATCAAGCGGCGGGGGCTGAAATAAGCCTTCGTCTAAAAGAAAGGAGCATGTAAAAATGATTAAAGTGTATCCGGTTATCCTAACACCGGCAAAGATGGGTTATGTTGTAACTGTTCCCGACTTAGATATAAATACGCAAGGAAAGGATATCGCGGAAGCAATCTATATGGCCCGTGACGCTATCGGCCTTTGGGGTATTACAGAACAAGACGACGGGAAAAAAATCCCCGAACCCTCAAAAGCTGAACCGTCACACGAAACAAATGAATTAGTGTCCTGGATAGATATTGACTTTGCCAAATATCGTAAAGCAAATGACATGACTACTATGCGTATTAATGTTTCCGTCCCGAAATATCTCAAAGTCTTGGGAGATGAAGCAGGAATTAACTTTTCTCAGGAGTTGCAGGAACGATTAAGAGAAAAACTTTTGCCGACACACTAAGTCCCTATTTGCAGCCTTAACCGGCTGCTTTTTCATATATTTCATTGGGTACTATACCTCAAACTACAAAAGGCAAAAAGAAGAAAACTTAATATTACCAAAGATTTTATTCTGATTCGTAACGTGTGCGTCGTTGATATATGGCATTTTTTTGTTGAGGTCAACAAAATGGTCAAGATAGTAGTGTAACTTAAAGAAGAATTAGCATCATGAAATGTATCAGAAAGTTTTACAAGGGAATAATATAGTGGTACAATAAATTGTACAGAAAATTGTATAGCCGCACTGGAAGGAGTGATATTATGTTAGCTGTAAACTATTCAACGATTCGTAGAAAGCTGAAAGATTATTGCGATAAAGCGACGGATGAAAACGAGACGATAATTGTTACTCGCAAAGATGAAAAAAATGTTGTAATCATGAGCCTTGACAAATACAATGACATAACGAAAGCTGCCCGTAATGCAGAATATCTGGATATGATTGATAGAAGTATGGAACAGATTAAGCAGGGCAAAGTTGTTCTGAAAACCATGGAAGAATTAGAGGAAATGGCTAATGAGTAATCTCACCTTCTCTGATAAAGGCTGGGATGAATATCTTTATTGGCTATTTACTGATAAAAGCATCATGCGAAAAATAAACGAATTACTTAAAGATATACAAAGAAACGGATATGAATGTATTAATTTTGTCATTGAAAGGGCATTATGAGGACTAAAATCCATTTTTTATATGCTTTTTCTGATAACATTTTGATAACATAAAATCGGCAAGCGTCGGATAATAAATTTATGAAGGATATCTTAGGGCAGTATTAAACGAAATGCAAAAGGATATGGGAAAATTATGTCGAAAAATATAAATGAATGATGCAATATTTTTACTACTTATTCACTATTGCCCGAGGTTAGAAAGGATAATTCTTAATCAAACATGTGAAAGGTGTTGAAGATAAATATGCAATTTAAAAGTAAGAACAGGAAGTTTTTAGCCATCGGCTTGGCTATTTTTTTAATGATATTTGGTATTTGGAATGTTGGTTGGGCTGAAAATGAGAATGTCTATGCAGAAGATATTATACCGGAATTTGCCGACGGCGATGGAACAGCAGGTGCTGCACTTTATTCTAATGAATGATCTGGATTTTGCCAATGACTCTGATTATGAAAGTATAGAAAATAAAGCCGCCTGGACAACAGGACAGGGTTGGGTACCTATAGGCACGGATATCAACGACTTCAGAGGGGTGTTTGACGGAAACACTAAGGTCATTACAGGGCTGATGATAAACAAAGATACGAAATATATAGGTTTATTTGGATATACCGGGGAATTAGCTGAACTCAAAGATGGCTGCTTATTAGGTGTTAGTATAACTGGAACTCAGCATTAGTTTTCCAGTAGATAAGTTTAGCACCTTTGCCATCATTAAAATGAGTAAGAAAGCTATCTCTTTAACCATAGATAGCAATATAGTCGCAATTAATGGAATTAGGAGTACGCTGGATTCCGGACCTTACATAGATGCTTTGACTAATAGAACACTGGCACCACTCAGATTTATCGGTGAGGCGCTCGGAGCCAAGGTGGAATGGCTGGATTTATCGAGGAAAATTAGGATAACAGATGGAAAAAAAGCGATTTGTAAGCGAGTCCCTTGGAGCCAAAGTAAATTATAATGCTACCGCTAGGCAGATTAGTATAATCCGAGAATACTAATAAGTAGAAGATCAAGGATACAAGCATTTCTTAGTGAGAGGAAAACATTATGAAGATTAGCGAAGCGAAGCAGTGCATCAAGGAACTATATCTAAATACCAGAAGTGTCATTTGTTTAATTAGTGAAAGAGGCGTAGGGAAAACATCAGCCTTTCAACAATGTGCCAAAGAGCTTGGTATTGGGTATATTGGGCTTTATGCAGCGGCTTTGGAAGGTCCTGATTTTATGGGTCTCCCTGATAAAGACAAAGAGATGGGTATTACCCGCTACCTGGCTCCACAGTTTTTACCAACCGTTCAAGCAGTAAAAGCAGGACTATATCCAAAGCAGGGTTTGTTGGTGCTCGAAGAAATAAACCGAGTGCCAAGTGATACGACCTCTGTACTCTATCCGTTGCTATTAGAAAAAAAGATCAACGGGCATGACTTGGCAAAAGGATGGAACATAGGTGTGACGATGAATCCTGATACGATGAATTATATGGTCAATTCCCTTGATGATGCCATGCTTGACCGGTTTATTTCCATAGAAGTTGAGGCCAACCTTGAAGACTATTTGGAATATACCCTGCAAAACAATCCTAATGATGAGGTCCTTTCGTTTTTGCAAGCTTGCCCGGATATGTTGCTAGTGGTAAAAAAATCAGCAGAGTCAACAGCAACAACCAAATCACCTACTCCACGAGGATGGACTAAAATACAGGAAGTAATGAATTCTTGTCAATTAAGCCATTCACTATTAAGCGAGCTAATATCTGGGATTGTAGGTCCACAAGCGGCAGGAGCATTCTATGGATTTTTAGATAACAGAAATCTAAGCATACCTTCGTCCGACATAATCCTTACCAACTATGCAGAGGTTAGGCCAGCGATAAATAATTTATTGGTTAATGGAAGATTAGATATTTTGAATTATGTAATAAAAAAGGTAATCACTACATTTAAATTAGAGCAACAGCACTTAGTTAACATGAATGCGTTTATTGAAAATCTTCCCGAAGAACTGCAGATTATGTTTTTTAAATATTTAGCTACAAAACGTCCTGAGGATTTTGAAAAGGCGGCAGAGTACATAGAATCATTTAGTAGGATAAGTGACAGGATGATAGATTTTTTGAGCGTATGAAAGGGTGATAAACATGCGCATACAGGATGTCATGCTTCAACTATTGATAAAACAACCCTTCTATGGCCATGTTGCAGCTTCAGTCACTCCGGTAGAGACTCAGGCGGTGAAAACTATTAAAATGGCTTCAATCCCATCGTTAAAAATATTATATAATCCTGAATGGTTTGCTCATTTGCCAGATAAACATAAGATAAGTGTTGTAATCCATGAGCTCTTACATCTTATCTTAATGCACCCTTATCGTTGTGGGCAGCGGGAACCGGCATTATGGTCCATAGCTTGTGATTTAGCAGTAAATGAATATATAGCGCCAGATTTTCTGCCTGAAGATTCAATCACGGTAGAATTTCTTTTCAATAGACTTAAGCTTAATCTGCCTAGACAAAAAGGAGCTGAGTCATATTATAATATGCTTTCACAAAACGAGGAAATGGTTTATTTTATTGGTAAAGATGATGAAGTAATACTTGCTGTAGATAGTGAAAAGCAATTAAAGGCTACTAATCTAGCCCAAGAGCAAATATCACAGTTAGAAAAAAAGTCATTAATGAGTGATCTTGCGCAAATGATGGAAGAAGCAGGGAATGAGGGCGAGATGCCTGTTGGTCTGCAAAGTATCATGGATGATGTGTACCAGGACTTTAAGGTAAACTGGAGAAATACTTTAAAGAGGTTTTTGTCAGGCCGCGGCAAGATTATCGTAAGAAAATCCTACAAGAGACAATCACGCAGATTTGATGATTTGCCTGGAACTAAAAGGGCTATTGGTGTTAATGCCTTAGTAGCTATAGATGAAAGCGGCTCAATATCAGATAATTTAATTACAAAATTCTATAATGAGTTAAAAAGTATTAATACAATTACAGGTGCTTCAATTAAGGTTATACGTTTTGATACGGAATGTACGGAGCCAATTTCGCTAAAGGATTATGTCAAGAACAAAGAAAGACTAAAAAGTGGGGGAACGGACTTCAGAGCGGTCTTTCAAGTTGCTGATAATTATAAAATACCCTTGTTGGTAATTTTTACTGATGGGGATGGAATAGCTCCGGAATGTTCAAACCAAAAGACCTTATGGGTGATAACAAAAGGTGGAAAGAAGCCGGCCTCCTTTGGGCACTATGTCGTTATAGATAACTAAGGGTGTGGTAGTTTATGAGTTTGGAATATGCGATTATAGGCGGATATCTGGAAATCGACAAGGGTGTTTTTGCAAAAGAAATGCTTAGGCGAAACAGCAGATTGCTTAAGTTGCTTGGTTCAGGGGATTTGGCACAAAAGCCTATTATCAAAAAAAACGAAACCAATAAATCATGTATTGTTGATTATACTCATTCCGCAGAGATTAAGTTAGAAGAGACTTATCCAGAATTATTTAAGGGCTTAATTAAAGATTATCCGGGGAAAATTAAAGGGAAAGTAACTATAAGGGTTAACTCACCCTATAATACGTTTGTAACAGAGTACAGTATAAATTCACATTCTATATAAAGGGATTGTGAATCAAAGGATTATATATGCTAAAATGGATTTACCCAGGCTTATAAAATGATAGATAAGTCACAATATAAACAATTCATTGATTTTCTGCCTTGATACTGGTAAAATAACTTCAAGTTACTATGTTAGTCAAAAGTGATGATGGGGAAAGTAGACGGAGTTGCTTTTCAGGGAGGAAGCCCCTTAGACTGAAAGTGCTTCTAAAGTATAAAGACCGTTGAAGTTCTCCCCAGAGCTGCCGGGTTGAAACCAATGCGTAAGTAGGTCCGGTCGGTACTTTCGCCGTTAAAAGAAAGGGGTAAAAGGATATAGCCTTTTACCTACCGAAGTGGGTCTTTTTGGACCAATAGGGGTGGTACCGCGAAATAACTTTTCGTCCCTTCAGGGATGGAAGGTTTTTTTTATTTATTTTGCATGATAGCTTAATAAAAAGGGGAGATATTATAGATGTATTTTGAAAAAGAATTAGAAACTATGCCTCGTGGTGATTTGGAAAAATTACAACTAAATAGGTTAAAGAGTACATTGGAGAGGGTTTATCATAAAGTTCCTTTTTATAAAAAGTCCTTTAATATGAAAGGAATAACCCCAGATAATATAAGTTCCCTAGATGATCTTCATAAACTGCCATTTACCTTAAAAACGGACTTGCGCGATAATTATCCTTTTGGTTTATTTGCTGTGCCAATGGATGAAGTAGTGCGTGTGCATGCATCTTCTGGAACAACCGGGAAACCAACAGTAGTAGGGTATACCCGAGATGATATTAATACGTGGGCATCTTTAATAGCACGGTGTCTTGTTATAGCTGGCGGAACTAAGGGCGATATGGTTCAGAACGCTTATGGTTATGGCCTTTTTACCGGAGGATTAGGGTTACATTATGGGGCAGAGCTTTTAGGAGCTACAGTAGTGCCAGTATCAGGCGGGAATACGGCTCGTCAGTTAATGCTTATGGAAGATTTCGGTTCAACTATTCTTTCTTGTACACCTTCATACGCTTTAATGTTGGCTGAAGAGGGCCATAGCCAAGGGATAGATTTTTCTAAACTTCCATTAAAGGCTGGAATATTTGGGGCAGAACCATGGTCAAGACGTATGCAGCAGCAACTTGAAGAAAAACTAAACATAACCGCTCTTGATATTTATGGTTTAAGTGAGGTAATGGGACCTGGAGTAGCGATGGAATGTACGGCCCATGAAGGTTCGCATATTTTTGAGGATCACTTTATTGCAGAAATAATCGATCCAGAAACTGGTGAAGCCCTCCCTTATGGTGAGCAAGGAGAGCTTGTACTTACGTCCTTAACCAAGGAAGCTTTTCCTATCATACGCTATCGTACACGTGATATTACCTCGATTAATCCTGAGCCGTGCTCTTGTGGACGTACCCACGTTCGAATGGATCGGATCAAAGGACGTTCAGATGATATGCTAATTATTCGGGGAGTTAATGTTTTCCCATCGCAGATAGAGAGCGTGCTATTGGAATTTGGAGAGACAGAGCCCTATTATTTACTAGTGGTGGATAGACAAAACACTATGGATGACCTAGAAATTTGGGTAGAAATATCCCCGCAGCTGTTTACCGATAGAGTACGCGGGTTGGAAGATCTTGAACACCGTTTGCATGCTCGCATTAGCAGTATATTGGGAATATCGGCGAGAATTAAGCTGGTTGAACCACGCACGATACCTCGCAGTGAAGGAAAAGCTAAACGGGTCATTGATAAGCGGGAAATTTAAAAAGAGCAAATTGTATTTTGTATATAACGAAAACGCAAGTAGTTTTGCCTAAATTATTATGGTAAAATTTAATTCAAACAAGTTCAGTGAAGAATTTGAAGGAGGGTTTATATAGTGGGTTTCAGTATGGTTGCTTCACATGCAGTAGGTAAAGGAAAAGAACCAGATGCTGTTTTCGCTGTTTTGAACAAGGCCAATATTGCCAAGGCAGCTTTAGGTCAAGAAAAGGTTATTAATGCTTCTATCGGGGCAATATTTGATGAAAAGGAACAATTTGCTGCCTTTAAAGGTGTGAGTGACTATTTTCGTAAACTACCGGATGAGGAACTGATGAATTACGCACCGATATCAGGATTGCCTGATTATCTGCAGGCTGCGATAGATTATACATTTGGACAATATAAGCCTAAGGATGCCTTTATTAAAGCCATAGCAACTCCTGGAGGTACAGGTGCCATTCGCAATGTTTTTTATAATTATATTGAACAAGGCCAAAAGGCGCTTATTCCTGATTGGTTCTGGGGACCGTATAAGACAATTGCTAATGAACATCTCCGTGATATAGATACCTATACGATGTTTGACGAGGATAATAATTTTACTTTGTCTTCTGTGAAGGAAAAGACGTTAGAGCTTCTAAAAATGCAGGACAATCTTCTAACCGTATATAATACACCGGGTCACAATCCTACCGGCAATAGCTTAAAATACGAAGAGTGGGAAGAGATACTTGATTTTTATAAGGATTGTGCTAAAAATAAGAATAAAAAGATAATACTTCTTTTGGATATTGCTTATATTGACTATGTAAGTAATCCTGATGAGGGCAGAAAGTTCATGAAATTATTTAGTGGGTTGCCCGAAAACATTTTGATAACTATCGCCTTTAGTATGTCAAAGTCATTTCTTTTTTACGGGATACGCTGTGGGGCAATTATTGGTGTAAGTTCATCTTCTGAAGTCGCAGAAGAATTTGCCCAGGCTAATTCTTATTCTGCTAGAGGTGTCTGGTCTAATGGGGTTAGGGGTGCACAAAAATTATTGGTTGATGTGATGAAGAACAAAGAATTAAAAGAAAGTATAGATAAAGAAAGAACACAACTTAGCGAGTTAATTCTCAACCGAGCTGACATATTTGTTAAAGAAGCAAAAGAGGTAGGCCTGGATATCCTTCCCTACCAAGGCGGTTTCTTTATTTCCGTACCAGCAAAGGACCCTACAGCAATCGCAGATAAACTAATGGAAGACAATATTTATATAGTGCCGTTAAAGAAAGGATTGCGTTTTGCTATTTGTGCCCTCCCGACACATAAAATACCAGGTTTGGCCGCAAAAACAAAAGAAGCACTTAGATAAGTGAAGATAATTTATATAAATAAATATAAAGAAAAGTACTTTTGATTTCTTCTAATCAAAAGTACTTTTCTTTTTACACTAAAACTCTTATAATTATCATACTTGACTAGGGATGGATTCGTGGTATTATATGGTTAGTGGAGACTAACTAATATGTACTTTAGGGGGGGTTGTGTGCGGCTAACAAGGGATCAGCGTAGGGCACAAATACTGACGGTAGCTACCGATATTTTTGTCGAGAAGGGTTATCATGCTACCAGAACAAAAGAAATTGCGAAATCTTGTGGTGTTACGGAGCCCGTAATATATAAACATTTTAGTAGTAAAGAAGAATTATTTTTTGAGGTTATTGCCAGTATAGCTGGAGAAACCTTTAATGATATTAGCTTTAATTCAGCTAATGATACGGAAAACGTACTGACATCATTTGTGTGGAATAAAGCTGAAAGTGTTAACGATAACTTCCCGTTGTTTAGGAGACTCTTGATTGAATTATTTGATAATGATGAAATTCGTAGAGATTACTATGATAAGTTCCTTCCCCATATTGCCAATCCAGTTATTGCCTACCTTGACCAACTAAAGGAACAAAAGCTGATAAAAAAAGATACTCCGTCCAAGGTTATACTCTTAGGATTGGCCGGAATCATGCTAATAGGTTCACTGGCTAAAAATTTAGAAGAAAAATCGGCATTTTCAGAGATTGATAGCAAAGATCTAAATCTACAGATGCTCCACATCTATATGCACGGATTGTTAAAATAATATTGTTGATTAGCTAAGGAGGATATTGAATAGAATGGCTCTTAAAATCGGGTTCCCAAGCACATTATTCTATTTTTT
>PHAD01000106.1 GCA_002841595.1 Firmicutes bacterium HGW-Firmicutes-12 | reverse complement strand
CCGGAATATCGTAATTATAATAACCGTGGTATTAATGATTATTGGAGTAGTTGCACTTCAAAAAATGCCCCGGAACGAATTTCCACAGTTCACCATACGACAGGGAGTTATTGTAGGTGTTTATCCTGGAGCGACATCCGCTGAAGTAGAGGCACAGCTCACCCGTGTTGTTGAAAATTATATTTTCGGCTATCAGGAAGTAAAAAAACAGATTATTACTTCAGGAAACTACGATGAAAAAGGTATAGAAGTATTGAGCTGTGCCGGGTTAATTCGAGCCAAAAGGTCATAACAGATAAAGCTAGAATAGATATACTAGTTAAGTTAAAAGACGCGGGGTATAATCCGCGTCTTTATCCGATTAAGCAATTTTAAACGCCAAAACTTTAAAATGGAGGAAAAACAATGTCAGTTAATACTAAGATAGAATTGTTAGCACCGGTAGGTACAGCCGAGGCTTTGCGAGCTGCCGTACAAAATGGTGCTGATGCTGTTTATCTTGGAGGAAAGCAATTTAGTGCACGACAGTACGCTCAGAACTTTGATTCACAGGAACTAAAAGAGGTGGTAAGATATGCACACCTATATGGTGTGCGAGTATATATAGCAGTTAATACACTAATTGATAATGAGGAATTCACTGACTTTATGGATTATATATATTCCCTATACTTGATAGATGTTGATGCGATAATACTTCAGGATTTGGGAGCAGCTTATGCTGCACATAATCTTTTGCCGGAAATGGATCTTCACGCCAGTACGCAAATGACTATTAGTAATGCCTCGGGGGCGCGTTTTGTCCACAACATGGGCTTTTCGAGGGTTGTCCTAGCTCGTGAGGTCTCAATAGATAATATTATGTTAATTGGCAAGGCTGAACAAATTCCGCTGGAGGTATTTGTTCATGGGGCGTTATGTGTTAGTTATTCCGGACAGTGCCTAATGAGCAGTATGATTGGGGGGAGAAGCGGTAATAGAGGAAGGTGTGCCCAGCCTTGTCGGTTGCCGTATACCCTCGTAGATTCCGATAGCAAAGAAATAGCCACAGGTCATCTCCTATCCCCTAAAGATCTAAGGATGATTGAACACTTAGAACTATTACAAGAGGCTGGGGTAGTTTCTCTTAAGGTTGAGGGCCGTATGAAACGGGCGGAATATGTAGCTGTGGTAATACGTAATTATCGTGATGCCTTGGAGTTAATAGAGACACGAAATAACGATGAGTCTTTGATAGGGAAAGAATACAGGCCAGAACCTCGTGCCATAAAAGAGTTATTTCAGATATTTAACAGGGACTTTACGGACGGTTACTATCTAAAAAAACCGGGAGCTCATCTAATGAGCTACCAGCGACCCAATAACAGAGGACTTTTTTTAGGAAGAGTTGTAGCATACAATATTAAAACAGACGAAGTTATACTTAACCTTGAAGAGTCTCTTAAGAAAGGTGATGGATATCAGATTTGGGTTAGTAAAGGCGGACGAATTGCCGGTGAAGTCAAGTCTTTAAAGCAGGATGGACAGGAGATTGAGAGTGCAGAAACTGGACAGGTAGCTTTTCCAATTACTAAAGGCAGACCACAAATTGGTGATAGAGTATTTAAGACCTTGGATATAGAGCTCATGGAGAAAGCAAGAGATACATTTATTTCTTCAAAAGATGATAGTAAGTTTCCTCTTGATATGAGGCTTGAAGTTAAAATGGGGGAACCGGTTCGGCTAATCGTCGAAGAAGAAAGAGGTCATGTTACTTGTGCAACGGGTGACTATCTCGTCGAAAAGGCTAAGAAAAACGCCTTCACGATAGAGATGGCCGAAAAGCAATTAGGCAGACTTGGTAATACCGTATTTTATCTGCGGAGGCTGGAGTTGGATAGTGGGGAAAATCTGATGGTTCCTGCCAGTGAATTAAACAGTATCCGGAGAAGAGCTGTTGAAGAAATAGAAGAAAAGATACTAAACAATTATACTAAGCCCGAATTGTTGGAGAGCGCGTATAGACAGCGTGTGGGGAGTTTTGTCAAAGAAGTTTCTGTAATCTCACCAAATCAGAAAAAAAAGACTAAATTAAAAAAGCCAAGGATAGCAGTAGTTGTTGGTGATATATATTCATTAAAGGCAGCAGTTGAAGCCGGTGCACAGATAGTGTACTTTGGTGGTGAAAAACTAAGGAGTAAAAAAGGCATAGGCACGGAGCATTTTCGCCAAGCAGTTAATGAATGCCATAATCAAGGAGCTGAGGCTGTGCTGATGCTTCCCCGTGTATATCATGAAGATAAGTCTGAGGATATAAAAAGGTATTGTGAGATAGGACATAATGCTGGTGTTGACGGATTACTCGTGGGTAATCCTGGAACAGTTCAACTTGCCTTAGATTTAGGACTGCCAAGCATTAGGGGAGATTATACGCTAAATATATTCAACAATTATAGTGTACAGTTTTTAAGCAAGCTTGGCTTAGAGTTGCTTACTCTTTCACCTGAGCTAACGTTAAAGCAGATTATTAATCTGAGATCGTCTAACGAAGCAAAATTTGAGATATTGGTGCACGGAAGACTACCTTTAATGATAACAGAACAATGCACAATTGGGATTAACCTAGGGGAAGGCCATGTTGATAGTGGCTGTAAGATGCCTTGTACAAAGGGAGGCTTCGGTCTTCGTGACAGGATGAATATGATTTTCCCGATAGAAAGTGATGAATACTGTAGGATGCATGTCTATAATCCAAAAACATTGAGTCTGTTGGATAGATTGCCGGAAATTCTGGATAGCGGGATAAATGTTCTGCGTATTGAAGCTAAGAGAGAAGAAGCCCAGTGGGTTAAGAAAGTAACGGCACTCTATCATGAGGAAATACAAAGCTATATTGAAATGGGAGACAGTTATAAGTTTAAGAAGGAAAAAATAGAAATCCTAAACGAACTTTCACCGGCTGGCTTTACTTCGGGACACTATTACCGTGGCGTTCTTTAAGTAAGGGTATGGTATAATAAGATGCGAAAAAACAATATTATAAGCTTTTATAAGGATGATTACTATGAATGAAAAAGTATTAGTTAAGTTGGAGTATCATAAGATAATAGAATTACTTGTTAGGCAGTGTTCAACACAGTTAGGCAAGGAACTGGCAGATGCCTTGAAACCATCGACAGATTTGGATACAATAAACCGCTTGCAGTCTGAGACGACCGAAGCTAAGGAGATTCAAAGATTTCATCCTGGTTTTACCTTAGGTGGGGTGAGAGATATTAGAGCGGCGCTGCGTAAATCGCAGGCAGGCGGAATTATAGAGCCGCCGGAATTTCTATCTATTTATGATACGGTCGGGGCCTCAAAAAGAATAAAGAAATTCTTTTCAGATGAGGACCTAAAGTATAAATTACTTTCGACTTATGCAGATAAACTTACTGTTTTTACTTCGTTAGAGCAGCATATCAAAAAAACTATCACTAATGAAGGCGAGGTAAGTGAGGATGCATCTGTTGAGCTTTCCCGTATTAGAAAACAGTTGAGAAATCTACAAGGGAAAGCTAGGGAAAAACTGGAGTCGATGATCCGTTCGAGCGAAATACAGAAGATTTTACAGGAACAGTTGATAACTATCCGTAATGATAGATATGTTATTCCGGTAAAACAAGAATACCGTTATCAGGTACAGGGTCTTGTGCATGATCAATCTGCTAGCGGAGCCACACTTTTCATTGAACCTCTTGCGGTTGTAGAGATGACTAATGAAGCTCAACGTTATGAGGCTATGGAACGCGTGGAGGTTTTAAGAATTCTTCGGCATTTGACAGGATTGGTAGCAGAGCAGTATGAAGACTTGTGCATAACACTGGATAATTTGGGTGCTCTTGATTTTATAATTGCTAAGGCTAAGCTAAGTAGGGAATTGGATTGCGGTCAACCAATTATGAATGATAGGGGATATATCCAAATATTGCAGGGACGACATCCCCTTATTCAGGGAAAAGTTGTTCCGAGTACGATCTATTTAGGTAAAGATTTTGATGTCCTGGTTATAACCGGACCTAATACAGGGGGAAAGACCGTAACGTTAAAAACGGTAGGTCTGTTTATTCTGATGGCACAGGCCGGTTTGCATGTTCCAGCACAGGTTGGAACTGAATTATCTGTTTTCCAGCATGTATTTTCAGATATTGGTGATGAACAAAGCATTGAACAGTCTTTAAGTACATTTTCGTCGCATATGACAAACATCATTAATATTCTGGAAAATTTAAATGAAAAAACCTTAGTTTTATTGGATGAACTTGGGGCTGGTACTGACCCGACGGAAGGAGCCGCACTAGCTATGGCTATTTTGGAACACCTGCTTAATAGAGGAACAAAGGTGATAGCCACTACTCATTATAGTGAATTAAAGAGTTTTGCATATAACAAGGATAGGGTAGAGAATGCTAGTGTAGAATTTGATGTTGAGACACTTCGACCTACGTATCGTCTTTTGATAGGTGTTCCGGGTAAAAGCAATGCGTTTGAGATTTCTACACGGTTAGGCCTTAAACCTGAAGTAGTGGATAAAGCCAGGAGCTTTCTTTCCGCAGAAGAAGTACGAGTAGCAGATTTGATAGCAAATCTGGAGACTAATCAAATACTCTCGGAGAAGGAACGTCAAGAAGCAGAAAAGTTAAAAAGTACAGCACGTAATATGCTTATTCAAGTTGAGAAAAAAGAAGAAGAATTAAAGACAAAAGCACAGAGCATAATCCAAAAGGCTCAACAAGAAGCTCTGGAAATAGTAATAAAGGCGCGAATGGAAAGTGATGCTGCTTTAAAAGAGCTCAAAGAGAAGCTTAAAAAAGCACCTCAAGAAACCAGGCAAGAACTACTGGAAATGCGTAATCAACTGCGCGAAAAGGAAGAAGAATATCAAAAGAAAATGTATGAAGAAGATGAGGGAGATTTAGTATTACCACAGGATTTGTTTCCGGGTGATCTAGTACTTCTGAAGAGATTGAATCAGAAGGCCCAGGTTCTGGAAAAGCCTAACAAGGAAGAAGTATTAGTACAGGCCGGCATTATGAAAATAACTGTTAAACTACAGGATATACTTAGACTGGGCGAAGAAAGAGCTGAGAAAAAGATAGAAAAGACCGGTATAGGAAGTATAGTAGCTGGAAAGGCTCGGACTATAAAGCATGAATTGGATCTTCGTGGTTATACGGTGGATGAGGCTCTATTAGCAACTGAGAAATTCCTTGATGATGCATTTTTGGCAGGAATACCACAAGCCTATATCATACATGGTAAAGGCACGGGTGCCCTTAGGAAAGCCATCAGTGATATGCTAAGGAAACATCATTCAATAGATACCTCAAGGATCGGAGGCCATTATGAAGGCGGACATGGTGTGACCGTAGTGGAATTCAAAAAGTAGTTAGTAGGTATATTGACAGGCTGATAATCCAATATAAAAAAAGGATATCCAGATTAATCTTTAATCTGGATATCCTTTTTTTATATTGGATTATTCCTTTTTAGGAAGATATACTTTTATTTGATTAGATGGAGGACTCTGCTCCTTTGTTTCGGGATCAATGGCAATAATGCGGTAATAATAATTCTTATCTGTGCTCAGTCCTGTATCCGTCCAAGTGGTTCCCAGTATTGTATTTTGTAGGGCGATCTGATTAGCAGGGCTTAGCTCAAAATCAGGGTTTTCGGAACGGAAGATGTAGTATACGGGTATTTTAGTATTGGAGGCTTCAGTCCAGATAAGGTTCACAGTAACTGAGTGTCCGTTAATATAGGCTGAACCGTTTAGTCTTGGAGCGTTTAAGCGGTCTTCCTGCGGGGAAATCCCGGTATAAATACTAATTTCATTGGAATTAAGATCAGTTACTTCTGTTTGAGGATCTTTAGCAGTTATAACATAATAATAGCGGGTGTTTTCTTCGACGCTATTATCCTGCCATTTCGATTTACCTATTTCTATCTCGGCAATAAGATTTGCTTCGTTTTTCGCAACATTAGGGAAGGAAGATCGATATACTTGAAAAACTGTCTCAGCGCTTAGGGAAGGATGTGTCCAGTTAAGCTGGACAGTATTTAATTCGCTTTGGTGTGTCAGAACCGGATACCCTTGTAGTCTCATTCCGCTTGAGGAGAAGGGGACACGTCCATGGATTGAACAGTACTCCTGAGGAGGCTCAAGCTCGGCATCTAAGGGAATATTATCTCCGCTCCAAGGTACTGGTCTTTGAAGAAATGTACCAGTAATTGAGGAAGGGCAGAAGTCTGTTAGTAATTGTCCGGTATCTGCACAGACGGGAAGTTGAAACCAGACATTAGAGGATTCGGTGGGGACGTAGGCACTGTTAAATTTCTCAGTAACAACAAATTCTGGGGGTGTTAGTGGCGAAGGCAAGAGTCCAGATTTATAGTCAACCTCTATGCTTACAATACCGTCAGGTTCAGGGAAGTTGGTTACAGGGATATCGCTGTGGGCCACCGTCATTACTTCTTTCCAGATTGGACCACAAACAGTACCACCATAAACGCCTGACATAGCCTCCTCTTTATCAAAGCCCATCCATACCACTCCGACTAAGTTTGCAGTATAACCGGAGAACCAAGCGTCGACATCAAAGGATGTAGTACCTGTTTTTCCTGCTACGGGACGATTCATGCGGGCTTTCCCGGCAGTTCCGGATTCGACAACTGAACGCAACATATCAGTCATTAAATAGGCTGTCTGTGGGCTCATGACAACAGTTTTCTTAGTTTTATGTTCATATAAAACGTTTCCTTGCTCATCTTCAATTTTCCTAATAACATGGGGCTTTATATAGATGCCTTGGTTCGCAAAGGTACCATAAGCGGCTGCCATCTCAAGAGGAGAAACCCCTTGGGATAGACCACCAAGAGCAAGAGAGAGACCCATATCATTAACTTTTCCACTATCAACTAATGTCGAAATGCCAAGTTTTTGTGCGAAGTTAAAACCTTCAGTAATACCTATTTTCTCTAACATTTTAACAGCAACAGTGTTCACGGACCATTGGACGGCAGTACGCATACTTATAAGACCGCGATAGCCCCTAGTTTTCTCATCATAGTTTACAAAAACTTTTGTTCCTGAAGAAGTTGGGTATTCTTGGGGATAATCGTCTAAGACGGTTGCCGGTCCGTATCCTTTCTCTAAGGCCGGGGCATAAACCGCTATGGGCTTAATAGCTGAGCCAGGTTGGCGGGTAGCATTTACTGCTCTGTTAAATTGGCGTTCCCCTTGTTGATCTCTGCCTCCAATAAGAGCGGTTACTTCGCCGGTATGAGGGTCAAGTACAACCATAGCAGACTGTACTGGTTTATCGTTTTTATCGGGTGGAAAAAAATCATCGTTTTCATATGCCTTTTCGGCAGCATCCTGTGTTTTTTTATCCATAGTTGTATATATTTTAAATCCTGCGGTATATAGTGCAGAAATATCAGAGCCTTCTAATTCAAGTTTTTCAGAAGCTTCTTCAATAACAAAGTCAATAAAGGATTGATATTCAAAATTCTGGGATTTCAATCCGATCAAATTGAGAGGTTTAGATTTAGCTTCGTTGGCTGTTTCTTTAGATATATAGTTCATTTTAACCATTTCATTTAAGACGATGGCTTGTCGTTGTTTTGCTTTTTCCATATTTAAATAAGGAGAATATCGGTTAGGTGCGTTGATTACTCCAGCCAGCATAGCAGCTTCTTCAAGTTCAAGGTCTTGGGCAACCTTGCCAAAATATATCTGTGAAGCCGTTTGCACGCTCCATGCACCGTGTCCATAATAGACATTATTTAGATACATGGTAAGTATTTGTTCCTTGGAGTATTTGCTTTCTACCTGAAAGGCAATTAGGACTTCCTGAATTTTTCTGCGCATCTTTTTCTCAGAGTTTTCCAGTACGGCTATTTTAACTAGCTGTTGGGTTAGTGTACTTCCACCCTCTGAACCATAACCTTCTGTAATATTGGCAACAACCGCTCCCATAAATCTAATAGGGTCAAAACCATGATGCTCGTAAAAACGTTGATCTTCTATAGCAACAAGCGCTTGTTTCATTATTTTAGGTACGGCATTTGGTTCCAGTTCTACTCTGTTCTTTTCTGTACGTATTTTGGTTATTTCTTGATCTTCATTATCGTACACAAAACTGGAGAGAGCTCCAGTGATGTTCTCAATATCATACTTTGGCATGTTTCGCACGGCTCCTACAACAAAGCCCAGAGTTGCACCTACAATAATGAATGAAACCAATAAAGAAGCGAGAACCAGTATTCTACTATATTTTACTCTTACACGAGGTTTTCGTCGGGTCATAAAGGAACCTCCTTTCCCTGCTTGCAATATTATAGCACAACAGTCTAAGCAATAGAAGAAAGTCTTTCTTTTTACAGGTATTGTGTGAGCTTGGAAGATTTTTTAAAGTGCTTGAATAGAAAATTTATTTAAAAAGGATATTATTAGTTTTGCACTTTTTATTCATATGTAACATATATTTTATTTACAGGTATTTTTTTGTGGGGTGATTGTATTGGTACGATGGCGTAAACGAAGAAATAGCTTGCCGCGACGCTATCATAACTTCAAGCTTCCCGGTGGTAGTATCATACTAGTAATATCGATAATAATTTTATTAACATTGTTTGGACTGGTTGAAAGAAACCTCTCGCCAACAATTCTAACTATGGCAGAAGCAAGAGCACATCTAATTGCTACGGATACTATACATCAAATATTATACGAAAAAGTACTAGCAAATGTAAGCTATAATGATTTGGTATATATTCATAAAGATACTAACCAGCGTATTACTATGATGCAAGCCAATACAATAAAGATTAGCCGTATTGTTTCACAGGCTAATCTTGAGATCAAAGATAGGTTAAGAAATCTAGATGAAGAGACAGTATACGTTCCTTTAGGGCAAGCCCTAGGTAGCCAGATTTTAGCTAGCTATGGACCGAAAATAAAAGTAAAAATTATTCCGGTTGGGACGGTAGATGTTAAATTTGATGACGAATTCCAGCAGGCAGGGATTAATCAGGTTAGACATATCTTATATCTAAATATACAAACTGTTGTCACGATTGTTATTCCAACGGGATCAAGAGGTGTGACGGTTAATAACCAAATTCCGATTGCAGAGACAATTATAGTAGGTGAGGTTCCTAATACCTACTTTGGAATAGAAACGGGGCTTATTCAAGGTAAGATTAATACGGAAGGAAAGAATATAATAGAAGGAGCGGACAATGTAGATTGATTCTATTAAGATAAGTTTAGATAAAAGCTGAGTATATTTTCGTATATTATATAGTAATAAGTGATACGATAGGTGAAATTAGATAAAAATACTACAAAAACTACGTTGACATAGGAATGTGAGTATGATACTATATGAAAGTCGCAATTGCGAGCGGGAAGATACTGGAGCAATTCCAGGAAATACCTAGTTGACAGAAGGTGAGTCGACGTGGTAA
>PHAD01000105.1 GCA_002841595.1 Firmicutes bacterium HGW-Firmicutes-12 | reverse complement strand
AACAGGAGTATTGGTTGTCCCAAAACGGACCCGGTTTTCATGGCAACTCCGTCTTGAAAAGTTGGCCATATAACTCCATACATCTGGTCTAAACTGTAGTAAGATACAATTGCTACTACGGCCAGAATAGGTAGAAGTATCTTCGCCAGGATAATATGTTCCACTTTAATTCCTTCAGGGTTTCCTGCTCTTGTTAAGAGGTTACCAATTTCTATCCGCGAGAACGACTTCTTACTATTTATTAATTTTTGCACCGGCCTTAAATAAATTAAAGGTCTAACAAGATTTAACAGCTGGCCTGTTTGCTTCATCCTAAGTTCCTGTCGGAACCTATTTGTCTGTCTTTTGTGAAAGCAACCTATAAAAAGAAGGCCTATACCCAGGCCAAAGAAAATGGAGTAAATCAGGTTTATCCCCCCTGTCTTATTCTGTTTTACTGTTGCCCAGTTTCAATATTGTAAATAATCCAAATAAAACCAGTATAATAACTGCAAACATCGCCTTTCGTCCCATTGATGTTTGGGTTAAAAGGTAATGTGATTCAGGGCTTATTTTGGTAGCCATAAAATATACTACAGGGATACAAAGGTATAAAATAAGACTTTCTGCCCTAGCTGCTGCTGTTTCACTTCTCCTTTCCCTTTCTTTAACCACTTTCGTTTTCATATCCATATAGAGATTAAAAAGCATTGAATTAATATTGATACCCTTTTGCATTCTTAAATTCAGAATATGTGCCAACCTATAAGCCCATCGGCTATTAATTCGTTCTGCAAAGGAAAAAAGGGCTTTTTCCGGTTTTCTACCACTGTTAACTTCAACAATAAGTCTGTTTAACTCATCCTCTAGCGGGTAATCTATCATAGGTAATATATTGCTAAGGGCAGAGATGATATTTGGCAAAGAGCTGTATTCAGATATAAAATATTGGATTGCTGGTATCAACTGTTGTTCAAGAAGAGCTTCTTTTTTTAATATAAAATAACTTAGATATAGCCAGGGCACTAGACTAGACGCTACAAATAAAGGTACTACTGTCATTGGGTTCTTTAAGTATTTTAAAGCTATAATTATACCTATAACTCCTCCAAATAGTGAATAAGCAAAGAATATTTCTACTTTCCATTGTGTTCCTGCAAAACTAGCCCGTTGTTCAATATACTTTTTGAAACTCCTGACCCTTTTATTCTTATAAAACATCTGCGTAATTTCCCTTGGTTTATCTTCTTTGAAAACTTCTCTTACACGTCTTCTTCTATATACTGCAAAACCGATACCATACACTAATAGAATAATGCCTACTATCCAAGCAAAATATATAAGAAATCCCAGCCCGTTCACTTAATTAACCCCCAATTCTTAAGCTCTTCTTTTTGAGCACCGTTAAAGCATAAATTATTAGCTAGTTCACTCCTTACGGTCTTATCCGTTTTAATAAGCCGGTCATCATACCAAGTGAAAAGTTCATTAACAACAATCATGTCTGTTTGATCATCGTAATCAACTTCAGATATACTGATAACTGCTCTTTTACCATCCGGAAATTGGTGGGTCGTAATAACTATATCCAGAGACTTAGCTATCATCATTTTAAGCAGATTCAATTGGTATTGTTTACCCGTTTCTATTATCATCATCGCGATATCATCAACCAAACTCTCTGGTGAGGTGCTATGCATCGTTATCATACTACCCCTATTACCTCGACGCATTGCTTTTAAACCTTCCTCCATCTCAGCACCTCTAGCTTCGGGAATTATCAGCACATCTGCCGAAAAGCGCAACGCATGTTTAAAAATCTCTAGTTCCGTTACATGAAGTTTTTCGTCAGCCTTTAATGAAAATATATTGCCTTGAGGCCTTCTTTCCTCAATTGTGGTCTCAAATTCCGGTGTTTCTAATACGCCAATTCGAAAATGCTCAGGATAGTAATCAGTCAAAAAACTTAAAAGTGTAGTCTTTCCTGTATTCTGTGGCCCTATAATAGCTAGGTTTGTCCTATAGCGAATAAAGATTTTCAGGGTTCCTAAAGCTTCTTCAGTTAATGTATTCGTTTCTAGATAACTTTCTTCAACAGCATTAAATACAGAAAACTTACGATAGTTCAAATACGGTACTTTGGCCACAGGCGGTATCCCTACATATACCCTAGCTCCGTCAAAATTTGACTGAGCAAAGGTTTTTAGCCTATTAACCTCTTTCGTTGGAAGACACCGATTAATTATCTGAAGAAGTTTCTCGTTGCTACCAAAACTTAGTCCTTCTGCCCGTCGTTTAATTCCTTTCTTTTCATACCAGATATTACTGAATCCGTTTACGGTTACCTCTTGAACTTCAGGGTCTTCTATTAAAGCCTCAATAGGGCCTAGACCATACATTTCATTAAAAATTGCCGCGACAGCCTCACTATGTATCATGTTTTGGACCCTATAAGGTTCATTATCAAGAACCTGACCTATCATTGCCTTAACATATTCCCGCGCTAAGGGTTTTCTCATTACTGCTTCAGATAACATCAGTGTATGAAATTCTTTCAGTTCAGTCTTAATATCTGGATTAGTCAAATAATCGGTAGCAATCCTGATAGCTTCCTCAAGATGGATTTTTTTGTAGTATTCGCATACTTCTTCATACAAGATCACATTCATATTTATGCCTCTTTAGCAAAAAATCGAGGCAAGAGCTTACCTTTCTTTTTGCGTTCCACCACTGGCAGCATTCTACAGGCCACAAGGATACTACTTAAGCTATCTCTGTATGAGGAGACTCTATTTTGCTTTTTCTCATCTAATAACCAAGTTGCGCCAATTAAATCCTTTTCACTACCTAATTCCTCAAGTGTACCGAGAAATTCTACGTTTAAACCACTTGTCATTATCTGTGGTTGTTCATCATGCTTTTGATAACGATTATAGACAATTCCTATTTTATTAGAATCAATACCCAAGGCCGGAAATAAACTTAGACCATACTTTAAGCATTGTTTAGATACAAAATTCGGTTGCATAACAGCCAAGATATAGTCCGCTCTTTTTAGTGCTGTTACTGTTCCCGTCTGATCCAGTACATTGCCAGCATCAATGATAGTTTTATGGAACAACTCTTGGGCTGTATCCAGTAAAATATTAAAATGCACTTCTGTGTATCTACCCTTAAATTCTGGCCTCTTAATACCTCCTACAAACTGTAGGCTTTCTTTGCCATAGATCTCTACCGCATAATTAGCCAATATCTCAGGTGTTAGCTTTTTGGCACTAATAAACGGTAGTAAATCATCCAGAAGATTATACTTATCTAATCCTAACCTATATTTCATACATGGTGTTCTAGTGTTAAAATCCATTAGCCCTATTAAGCTTTTCATCTGTGACCTTTTTTCCCAAAGTATCTGGGTTATTGCTTCAGCTACAGTACTTGTCCCATCTCCCGGCTTCGGTCCCCAAACAGCTAGTATAGTAGGTTCTTTTTCATCTTTTGTACCATCTGAATTCATCTTTCTCCTCCTTCTCCGTGCCTCACAATAACATCTTTGGAATATTGCATTCTTTCTAAATAAACTACTATTTCCTCATGGGTGAGTAGAATTTCTATCCCTGACTGGTTTCTTATAGTATCATTCTTTTCATAAATACTTTGACCGGTATCACTTATCACTGTAGCTACCGTCTTATCGGCAAAAAGCCTTTCAGCACCATCATAAGTCGACTTGCCCGGAATAAAAATTAAATAAATATCTACCTTCTGCCCTGGTTTCATCACAACATCTGAGGTTGGAATAAAAAGAAGCCTCTCATTTACAGAAGGCTTAAGTTTAACTTCTTCTATCCTTTCTTGAATAATCTGCTCCCCTTGATAAATATTCCCCTTTGCTCTCTTTCCCGCCAAGATATTAATACTTGTTATAGCATTAGGTAGAACATATTTTACTGGCATATTGACAAGCTGGATATTGTTTGGACCATATTTTTCATAAGACTTAATATCACTTGTTGCTATAACTACTGGAGTCTTTTTTTCTAATTCTCCTGCTAATGTGTACATTCCATATGCAGAACCAAGGGCTATTACCAGACCCAGCATTATGATGATTGCTCGTTGTTTCTTCAATCATTCGTCTCCTTCCTTGCTAACATTGAAACCCTCTTTTAGCGAAATAATCTAAAAGGTTTCTTTTGTGTCTTCTGACTAGTGTACTCATACTCATCTCCGTTCAAATGGTTAGCCAGAGAGTTTACGCTGTAGATAAACAATTCCGAAATTGTCTTATCGTCATAGGGAGGGACGCCTTCAGAAATACATTTATATGCTGTTTCCAACACAGCAGGTATTTCTATCGCCAGAATCTTCATTCCCATAATCTCTTCTATTTCCGTACGTATTGGCGAGTTAATCTTTACTGCCATATTTAAAATGAGCTCAAATTTATTAAGCGGTATTCCCTGTTGCACCAGCTCTTTTAACTTTACTCTAATAGCACTTGCACGATTTGCATCCTGTGTTACCGGCAAAATAACACAAGATGCTAGTTTAAAAGCGCTCTTGCTAAGGGGACTCTCTAAATTTCTGCAACTATCAATTACAAAAATATCGCATTCTCTCCGCAAACCATCATAAAGTAAGGCAAATTCCTCATCATTAGTCTCCGGGATTTCCGCTTTTCCAATTGGCAAGGATAAAACATAAAGATTCTTGTTATATTTAAAAGCTCTATTTAAGACAGTTTCCGCATCACTTCTCTCCTTTAAGCACTTTATATATGCATAACGCTCAGCTTTCTTCATATCAAAAAAGGTATGTAAAGAACTGTTTTCCAAATCAGTATCTATTAAAACTGTTTTTAAACCTTTTCGTGAAAGAGCCACGGCTAAATTAACAGCTACAAAGGTCTTACCTGTTTCATAGGGTGACCACACCAGTATAGTTTCTTTTATTCCCTTGCCATTCCCAATACGGACATATTCTTTTTCTTTGACTATTTCCTTTACTCGTACTTCCTTCTCTACGCTGACTTCGATAATCTTTTCTTTTTCTATGTACCGCGGAACAAATTTCACCTGGTTTTTCATATCCCCTGCTAACTTGAAATGAGCTACATCTGAGTAATTGCAAGGTTCATAAATACGTCTGATAATTTCTATCGGCATGATATCTTTTCCCGATATAATATCCCAAATCCCAATTTCTACAGCTTTTCGAAGTATTTTCGCTCCTTCTGCCAACGAAGTGAGGAAAATGACCCGCGTATCCTTTCCATTTTCATTTCTTATTTCTAATCTTAATTCTTCTATCAATAAATCCAACTCAATAGTACCCGGCAGCTTATCATAAAGAAGGATAACATCAGGCTTAGTTAATCTAGCTCTATCTATAACTGCTTCTCGATACTTGGCTTCATCAACTATAGTTATGGGCATAGCCCACTGACTCAATCCATATTCTTGTAGACTTTTCTCTAACTCCCTAATCCCAGCTTTTGATTCCAATTTTTCTACGATATTTTCTATAGCCGGATGATTAGTTGCTAATAATACTTTCATCTTTCACCCCCCTCGTCATAATTTCATTCAGTACTTGTTGCGGAACGTGTATAAATATCATCGTACATATCTCCATATATGGTTACATATCTATCCAAGCAGATTGATAAAGGTTCTCGACCAGAGTCAAATATTATTATTCTTACTCCGTAATTACCGTCCTTATTTCGTAAATCAGTGTAGTGTTTTCTTTCAAATATAGTCTGACCATCAGAATAGGTATGTTTTATTATCGGTAGCTCCCAGGTTATATTCTTATCACCGACACTTCCTTTGGTCGGTGTTAAGTCTCTTTGTTCAACAAAACAGCCTGCCGTATTATAGAATTGTGCTACTACTTTTATCGGTCCTTTGTAATCCCCTCCATGGGAGGTAGCTGGTCCAGGAACCTTCGTTTCCCAATCAGTCCAATATGTCGTCTGAACTTCAACCTCAAAACCATATCCTGCCCTAGTTACATAATTAGGATCAATCCCTTTTTTAGCTGCCCAAGGAATAATCTCCCACGAGCCGCGACTTTCCCTGTCAGCTTCCTCAGGATTTTCTCTAAAAGTGGTTATACCCTGTTTAGTATTGATTGTAATAAGGGCCGATAAACTTTCGCTATAGAGTACGCTTTGGTTTACTATTTCTGTCCACGAACAGTCATGTTCTTCTCCATCTTCATCAGTGCATGTATCAGAGTGATATACCTTCCAACTGTAGGTCTCATTCCAGTTAGAGGTTAGCTTATTGGTGAACACACAATCAGGCTTAACATAATCAAAGCCTTCGACCGTTACGTTAATCTCTTTGCTGTTATTCTCAATATTCTTTTCTTCGGGTAATGGTACTGCATGAATTTTTAAGCAATATGTACCTACACTTTGAGGACTCGTCCAAGAGAAATTCCTTTCTATCGTTTGTTGTGCTCCTATTTCTAGAGTTTCTTCTTTGACAAGCACTCCGCTAGCATAATATTGAGCTATAAAGAAGGTCTTTTTATTCCCATTATTCATAAAAATAGCGGTTGAAACCTGGGGAGTTTTAACTAGTACAGGATTGCTACTTTCTATTCTTACAGCCTCAATATCTAATGACTTAGGAACTCCGTAATACTGGACTAAAGCAGGCAGATAGAAACCATAACCTTCAACCTGCTCACCCTGCCATGTCCGTTTGAGTGGTAATTGCGGCTGATTTTTTAAGATTAACTCTATCTTACCATCATAACTTTCTGTTCCTTTGTATTCTAAAGGACGCATGCATAACACACGTTTTTCAAATAGTTCATATGTAGGTGCATTCACAATTAATTCCATATCTTCTTTAATGATAGCACTATACCCATCAACATCCTTTTCAAATAGGGCTTTATTCTCACCTGTGGCATCCCCCTCCCAAGACATTGGAATGATTTCCGTACGCACATTATCATATTGGCTAGATACCCCTTCAGGTATTGATGCCTGGAGTTGAGCCGTTACGCTTCGGGGATCGAGCTTATATGGCTTATCCCTAATCCCATCACAGTCGGTATCCTGCCAGGTTCCGTCCGAGTGTTTCCATATTTCAAACATTCCTACAATAACCGTATCCCATCCTTCTATGTGCACCTCCTGGGGTGTTTCCTCTGCTGATACAACAGCAGAAAAAAGCAGCCCCATAATTACAATGAGAGCCGCCATATTCTTCATTAAATTACCCTCCCTTTACCCTTCGTATGCTGGGTTGGGTAAGACCAGCATCCTGAATTCCATGTTTTCATATGTAAAAAGAGCAAAATGACTCACTGTATTAATGTTTGTAGGCGTTTCATCTAGTGTAGATTTTATTGGATAAGCATAAGTAAATGTACCTCCTTTTTGAACATATTGATAATTTCTACACCTAGTTATTTCATTGTTTTCAACCATATACAGACCAATCGGAATTAAATTAATTTCATCTACATGCTGAGTAATATTGATGTTCTCTTTATCAACAGTCACGTTGTATATTATATAACCTCCTACATTTATTGGTAATTCTCCTAATTCGGCATACATAATCTTGGCTCCAACTCGATCAGATGCATAAATAGGATATCCATCATCAGTTGGCAGATCACTTGGTTTAAAGGGCTGACCTACGAAGGGATTAGCAGGAGGCATTTTGGTGCTTATGTAAATTTCTTTTTTATCACCATTCCATTGCACCTCTGTCCCCAGACATTCGCTTATGAACCTCAGCGGTACCATGGTTCTTTCATTAACGATATCTGCTTTGGTATCTAAAACAACTTCCCTTACCCCAATACTTGCATGATTTTTTCCAATTGGTAAACGGATAATGCTTTCTTCATAACTTATAATCACTGTTCTTATTTGATTATTCCATCTTACCTCAGCTCCTAGATTTTCAGATATGAACCTAACCGGGACTAGCGTTCTGTTATCGTTATTAATCATAGGCTTTTGATCAGGAAAGTTCATTTTATTACCGTTAACATAAACTTTGATCTCATCAATACTAGTTACAACTGTAGCCAAAACTGGTATTGCCGAAGATAAACAGAGTATTAGAACCATAGTTAAGATTCTTTTTTTCTTCAATAGTAACCCTCCAATTATTTTCAAATAAAAAAAGACCCCCCTATATCAGGGAATCAATATTCATTATGTATTTATTAAGAAGTCTTTCTCTCTAAATCTGTTAGTCGTTCTTGATTTTCGTTTAATCCATCATCTACTCTGACCAAAAAAACTTTTACCTGTTTCATATCTTCTTTCAGAACCTTTACATCTTCTTTCAGAACCTTTACATCCTCTTTCAGAACCTTTACGTCCTCTTTCAGAACCTTTACGTCTTCTTTCAGAACCTTTACATCTTCTTTCAAAACCTTTACATCTTCTTTCAAAACCTTTACATCTTCTTTCAAAACCTTTACGTCCTCTTTCAAAACCTTTACGTCCTCTTTCAAAACCATCACATCGACTTTTAAAACCATTACGTCTTCTTTTAAATGTTTAATATCACATTCCATCTTGCTCTGGCGTTTATCAAATATACTTTGACCCTCTGCCAGAGTCTTAAACATGTCCCTTACCTCTTCTAAGATAACCCCTACTTGATTATCATTCATAAGTATCAACTCCTAGATTTATTATACCATTTTTAGGTAGATTATTCATGCATTTTATTCTTAAATATCTAAGTGCAAAAGCTACGAGCTCTGCATTTGTAACCGGATCCTTTGCTGCTGTAACTAAGCCTTCTGGCTTGAGCCTCCCCCTCAAAAGACTACTCTTTTCTGCCATGGCTAGGACCTGATTAGCTTTAAAACAATGAACACACAAATCTTTATAATCCCTCAATATATGTGCAACTTCCACTTCATCTGCGTCGAATAATCCTAACGTATCAACCATCGATTTCAACAGCCAGTATCTCATTAATCCCTTTTCTGGGGAGATATTAAGCCTGCAAATTTTATAAACTTTTTCTTGCAAAGATATATTTGCCGGACTGTCTGGTTCATCAACTATAATACCGTCTAATTGATAGATTTCCTTAAAACTCTTTTCTGCCCAGTGACTATCCCCGGCTTGAACCTGAAAAGAAAAGGTACACAATACTAATAATAATGCAAGGATACGTTTAATCATTTTTTCTCTCCCTGTTGTTTTCTTACCTCCGAGGCCAGATATACATTACTTTCAAAACCTACGGGTAAAAGATAGACACTTCCCGTTTCATTATACTGAACTAAAGCTTTTGCTATTTCCAGATTGTCTTTATCTATAATTAGAGTTACTACTGCCGGTATTGCTTCCCTTCCTTTTTCTGTAGGAGGCGAAGCATTGGCATTTTTCTTGTCTACCACGAGTAAATTAGCTAACCTAGTGTCTTCTGCTGGACTAATTATAAGATCAGGTTCATCAAGCATTTGCCCTTTGACGAACACAATAGCATTAACTAATGTTCCTGGAACCACGAGATTAGCACAACTCTTTACCAAATTAGT
>PHAD01000104.1 GCA_002841595.1 Firmicutes bacterium HGW-Firmicutes-12 | reverse complement strand
ACCTGCGATACCTTTAACCATTAGGGAAGTAATAACCATAATTATTAGGGCAACACCACCTAATAAAGCGGAGGCGTCTCCACCTACTATATCAAAAGAAAACATTGCGACGATTACACCTATCATTGCCACATATAGTAAATTCCTGAAAAACGGGGCATATTGCTCTTTTTCGAGTTGTAGTACTTCTACATTTGTTTTATGGACATATTCTAAAGCTACTTTGCTTCCCTTGTAAGCTGCAATTTCTTTTCTATTCAGATACCAGGCGAGGCTTAGAGCAATAACGCCTGTAATGACGGCTAATATTCCGCCTCTTGATACTAAAAGGTCAACTGGAATCCCTGCGGCTTTAGCGGTTAATCCGGGAGCTCCTTGAATAAGTACGTCACCACTTAGAGCCAAACCTTGGCCTGCTAAAGCGATAGCCATGGCAGCGATCATCGGTGGGAGGCCTGCACTTATGGCCGCCGGGGCAAGTAGAGCACCAATTAATGGGACAGCTGGTGTTGGCCAAAAGAATAGAGAAATAAATGTTGTGCCAATTATTAGAACGATATAACTTACCAGCGGAGTTTTCATGGAGTTTTGCAAAGGTTTAACAAGCAAAGCATCAGTACCTGAGATGCTAAGCGTTTTTAGCATAGCCATCATTAAGCCAATGATAAGGAATATGCTAAATAACTCTTTAGCGGCTACAAGGCTGGCATTGAAAAGTACTTGAATACCTCCAATAAAGCTACCTAAATAAATCCAACCAATTAGAAAAGTAAATATAAGACAAGGAATAATAACATTTCTTCTAAAAATCATGGTTAAAACTACTAATAAGATACCAATAACATATAGCCAATGGGATATGGTCATAACCTAACCTCCTATTAGTTTTATAGTCTTACAATATAAGTATAATATATTTTTACTAAAAAATAATGAAAATAAAAAGCATATGTTAAACTATAAATAAATCTATAAAGAGCAGGGGTGCGTTGATGGTAAAAGTTGTTGTTATAGGTGGAGGATGGGCAGGAGCTTCAGCCGCACTAGCAGCTGCGAAGGTTGGTGCAGAAGTTGTCTTACTGGAGAGAACTGATATGCTGTTAGGAACAGGAAATGTAGGGGGGATAATGCGCAATAACGGCCGGTATACTGCAGCTGAAGAAGCCATTGCTTTGGGGGCACCAGAGATGTTCGATGCGGTAGACCTAGTTGCGCGTCATAAAAATATAGATTTTCCTGGTCATAAACATGCAACGCTGTATGATGTATTTAAAATGGAACTGGTCGTAAAGAAAATATTGCTTGAGGCCGGTGTAAATATTAGATTACAAACTCGCTTTAAGGATGTTGTAATGGAAGGCACGAAGAAGATTGGGGCTGTCAAGGCAGGAAAAGCAGTAATCATTAAAGGGAATGTGTTTGTAGATACTACCGGAACGGCAGGTCCTCCGAAAAACTGTATTAAGTATGGTAATGGCTGTGTTATGTGTATAATGCGTTGTCCAAGCTTTGGACCGCGTGTGAGCGTTGCTGAAAAAGCTGGCGTTAAGGAACTGATAGCTAAGAAAGCAGATGGTTCCCTAGGTGCCATGAGCGGCTCATGTAAACTGGATAAAGATTCTTTATCCTATGAAATAGTTAAAGAATTAGATGAAAAAGGGGTATGTATAGTTCCAATACCTGTTGAGTTAAAGAAAGTAGATATATTGGATAAAAAAGCTTGTCAGCAGTACGCCATAAAAGAATTTGCAGAAAATCTTATTTTACTGGATACTGGACATGCCAAGCTTATGACTCCCTTTTTTCCTTTGGAGCAGTTAAAGAAAATACCCGGTTTCGAAAATGCTCGTTTTGTGGACCCCTATACCGGGGGAGTCGGTAATTCTATGCGCTATCTGGCGATGTCCCCTCGCACAAATGAACTGAGGGTTGAAGGTATGGATAACCTGTTTTGTGCTGGTGAAAAAGCAGGACCACTTGTCGGTCATACAGAAGCAATTGTTACCGGTACATTAGCAGGATATAATGCAGTGCGTTCTGCTTTGGAAATGGAGCTTCTTACCCTGCCCAGAGAACTCGCTATTGGTGATGCGATAGCACATGTTGGACAGGAAATGAAGACGGAGGAAGGTGTCCGTCTAAAGTATACTTTCTCTGGTTCCGTGTATTTAGAACGGATGAATGAGTTGGGCTTGTATACGACAAATATTAAGGACATCAAAGCCAAGGTAGATAAGAGTGGCCTTAGTAACATATTTAAAAAAAAATTGAGTAATTAATAAATATAGTAGCTAGGTAAAATAATTCTAATGAGGTGATGTTCATGTCAATAGTAGAACAAAAGGCTAAAGAAATGGGTATAAGCATACCCAAACCACCGAGTCCGGTAGCCGCATATGTCCCTGGAGTTAAAGTAGGTGAATTTATTTATACATCAGGACAGTTACCGATTGTGGACGGAGAGATAAAATACAAGGGGAAAGTTGACACTGGAATATCTTTGGAAGAAGCCTATGAAGCTGCAAAAATTTGTGCTTTAAATTGTCTGGGTGTTGTTAAAAGCATGGTAGGTGATCTAGATAAAATTGAGCAGGTAGTAAAGCTCGTAGGTTTTGTGAACAGTTCACCTGAGTTTACTATGCAGCCCAAGGTAATTAATGGGGCATCCGAGCTAATAGTTATGTTGTTGGGAGATAAAGGGCTACATGCGCGAAGTGCGGTGGGCGTAAATAGTTTACCGCTCGATGCTGTTTGCGAAGTAGAAATGATTGTGAAACTTAAAGAATAATTCAATTGATATAATAAGTTTTGCTGTTCGTTATAATTATGTCTACCTTAGTGTCATGTTCTTCTACAGGCAATTGAGTTACTACTTGAAAATCATAAGCCAGAGCAATTTTAGGACAATCCGGACGCAGGCTATCTAGAAAGCGGTCAAAATAGCCTCCTCCATAACCTAAACGATAACCGCGTAGATCAAAGGCAACTCCAGGCAGGATAGCTAGGTCTACTTCCTGTGGAGGTATTGGACGTTGCTGTTCTTCTTGAGGCTCATAGAGGCCATATTTACTAAGTGTTAGATCATCGAAATTTAATAACTCAGATAGCAAAAGTTTTCTTTCAGGTTGGCAAACAGGAACTAGTATTTTTTTGCTGTTTAGCCAGCTTTTTTTTATGAGCGGTACGGTATCAATTTCATTTTTAAAAGGTAGGTAAACAAGCAGTATAGTTGCCTTTAAATACTGAGGAAGTAGAAACAGGCGATCTATAATTGCTTGGCTTTTTTTTTGAACAGCATTAGGGGGGAGGGACATGCGGCTGTTAATCATTTGTTGGCGTAAAAGTTCCTTTTCTAGGTTATTCATTTTAATCAATATGCCTCCCAAAGATTATTATTCTATAAATGAAATAATAAAGTAAAAATAGAAATCTGACAAATACTGCTCCACTTGGATAAAGTTTAAAATTTAAATGTATAAAGATAGTATCAGCTGGAGATATAATTAGATGTGCATTCTTTTGGTCATAGCTGGAAACACAGGAACGAGAAAGAAAGAGATATAGTAAGTAAATTGGCGTTATTAGGGCATAAACGTTCGTATTGGCCAAATATGGAAGTTGCTATCTTTTGATGCCTCTACTAATATTATGAGTGAACATTAGCACTCAACTAAGGAGAGTGCTAACAATACATAAAAAACAATTTTAAGGAGGTAAAAATTATATGAATATCCGGCCTCTCGGCGACAGAGTCGTAGTAAAACCATTGGCGCAGGAAGAAAAAACAAAAAGTGGTATTGTGCTGCCAGACACTGCAAAGGAAAAGCCACAACAAGGTGAGGTAATGGCAGTGGGTAGTGGTAAAGTGATGGAAAACGGGCAAAGAGTTTCCCTAGAGGTGAAAGTCGGCGATAAGGTTATTTATTCAAAGTATGCCGGCACTGAGATTAAAATTGATGGCGAAGAAGTACTTATTTTGAACGAACGCGATATCCACGCTATTATCTAAAAGGAAAAAGATCTAATAAACAAACTTTAGGAGGTATCTATAATGGCCAAACAAATTATCTTTAGTGAAGAGGCTAGAAGATCTCTGGAAAAAGGGGTTAATGCTCTTGCTGAAGCTGTAAAAATTACATTGGGCCCAAAGGGTCGTAACGTTGTACTAGATAAGAAATTTGGTTCACCTACTATTACTAATGATGGTGTAACTATAGCTAGAGAGATTGAATTAGAGGACCCATTCGAAAATATGGGAGCACAGCTGGTTAAAGAAGTAGCTACTAAAACTAACGATGTAGCTGGTGATGGAACCACAACTGCAACTGTATTGGCGCAGGCTATCATTCGTGAAGGTTTGAAAAATGTCGCTGCAGGCGCAAATCCTATGATCATTAAAAAAGGAATTGAAAAAGCTGTAGCTGCTACCGTAGAAGAAATCAAAAAGATTTCCAAACCAATTGAATCAAAGGCTGCAATTTCTCAGGTTGCTTCTATCTCAGCAGCTGACACTGATATAGGGAACCTGATTGCGGAGGCTATGGAAACTGTAGGTAATGATGGCGTTATAACAGTTGAAGAATCCCAGAGCATCGGAACTACCCTAGAACTTGTTGAAGGTATGCAGTTTGATAGGGGATATGTTTCTCACTACATGATTACTGATACTGATAAGATGGAAGCAGTTCTTACGGATCCTTACATACTAATAACTGATAAGAAAATTTCTGCTATACAAGATATCCTGCCTGTACTTGAAAAGGTTGTACAAGGAGGAAAACCACTACTGATTATTGCTGAAGATATCGAAGGTGAAGCTTTAGCAACATTAGTAGTGAATAAATTACGTGGGACCTTTACTTGCGTCGGTGTTAAAGCTCCTGGCTTTGGTGATAGACGTAAAGCAATGCTTGAAGATATTGCTATTCTTACCGGTGGTCAGGTAATCAGTGAGGATATGGGTCTCAAAATCGAGAATACTGATATCAGCCAACTGGGACGTGCTGCTAAGGTCAAAATCAGTAAGGAAGATACAACAATTGTTGAAGGACATGGCGAAAAGGCTAACATCGATGCACGTGTTTCCCAGATACGTAAACAACATGAAGATACTACTTCTGAATTCGATCGCGAAAAGTTACAAGAACGTCTTGCTAAGCTTTCTGGCGGCGTAGCCGTTATTCAAGTTGGCGCAGCTACAGAGACTGAACTGAAAGAAAAGAAACACCGTATTGAGGATGCCCTGGCAGCTACTCGTGCTGCAGTAGAAGAAGGTATCGTATCTGGTGGTGGCGTTGCGTTAGTTGATGCTCTTATGGCACTTGAAAATTTATCCTCTGAGCAACCTGATGAAATGACCGGTATCAAAATCATTAAGAAGGCCCTCGAAGAACCGTTAAGACTTATCGCCAATAACGCAGGCATGGAAGGATCAGTTGTCGTTGAGAAAGTAAAAAGCAGTGCAAGAGGCTTCGGATTTAATGCCTTGACTGGCGTATATGAAGATATGATAGCTGCGGGTATTGTTGACCCAGCGAAGGTAACTCGTTCAGCATTGCAAAATGCAGCATCAATTGCTTCAATGTTGTTGACTACTGAATGCTTGATTGCTGACAAACCTGACGAGAATGCAGGATCTGGCATGCCTCCAATGGGTGGCATGGGCGGCATGGGCGGAATGATGTAATATAAGTGAAGAACCCCTTAATCGGGGTTCTTTTCTACTATTTACAGCTAAAAACTACCCAACTACACACAAAAAAGACTGTCGACAAGTTCTATGTTGACAGTCTTTTTGTATGGAGTGCTTTAATACTTTGTAAATCAAATAAATATATTGAATAGTAACTTGAAAAGGACTAAAATATAGCCAGGAAACTAAAAACACTAAAATAGTTTCCTGGGGGTGTGAATGGAAAAAAGAATCATTGAAGCTACTCTTCTACTTATAGGACAATACGGTTTTAGAAAATTCACATTGGATGATGTAAGTAGTATCTTAGGAATCAGTAAAAAAACACTCTACAAATATTTTCCCGGTAAACAACATCTGATAAGTGAGGCACTTGATTACTTTATAGAAAAGAATAAAAATGACACCTTAGAAGCTATAAATGAGGAGATAACCTGGGTTAATAAAATGAAAGCAATGGTCAATGCGGGCAATGCATTCCCCACCAGATTATTGTCAGAACTAAGACAATACTATCCTGATGAATGGAAGAAGGTAGAGCTACTGCAAAATTTCAAGATTGATCAATTCTATCTTCTTTTACTAGAAGGGGAAAAAAGAGGAGAAATAAACCCCGCTATAGATTTGAAAATAGTGGCACCAATGCTTAAGGAAGTAATGGATAGTTTATCACAAATGGAATATCTAACTAAAAATGACTTAACCATGAAACAGATATTAGGACAATTAAGTGAATTGTTCTTTAACGGTATTTTAATAAGGCCCTAAAGGCGAGGGGGATAGTGATGGGGATCATTAATAAGGTAATTAAAAAGGTGAGTAGTTTTACTAAACGGTTAAATTGGAAAGCTTGGGTATTAATATTTATTCTATTGGTGTTTATAATCAAACTACCCAATATATTTCCTATATCTAGTTTTAATAAAGACACCTCCGCAGAAGAGGTTAAACCGGTTAAGGTGATAGAAGTGAAGGAGCAAAACATAGCTTTGACCCTAGAATACCTTGGAGTGGTTAAGGCCTGTGAACTAAAAAAAATAGGTTTTAAAATGAGCGGAGTACTCGAAAAGCTGTTTGTTAGTGAAGGACAGCCGATAAACGACGGGGATAGCCTAGCTCAGTTACAAACAACGGATATAGTACTTAGCGTAGAAGCGGCTAAAAACATGAGGGATAATGCGAAGAATGCTTATGATTTTTCAAAAGATAATTATGAAAAGATGAAGAAATTATTGGAAGCAGGAGCAATCTCAGAACAAGATAGTGAGAAAGCCAGAGTGGAGATGGAAAATCTTCTGGCCAGCTATAATAATGCGGAAATTGATTACGAGAATAAGTTGAATAATTTAGATGATACCACCTTGCAGGCAGATATTTTTGGGTTTGTGGCAGAGGTTCTATATGAAGAAGGAGAAGTAATCCCGGGCGGCTATCCGGTAGTAGTTATCCGGGGAAATGATCTCGAAATTAGTATTGGTTTATCACAAGACGATCTGCAAGAAGTCAAGATAGGTACACCTGCACAAATCATCGCAAACGACGTTTGGCTTAATGGGAAGGTCATCTCTATTGGCCAGCTCCCAGATCCACAAACCAAGACTTATCAGACAAGAATCGAGATTGAAGATACAACAATACCGATAGGGATGACAGTTAGGGTTCTTTTGAATATAGGGGAAGAAACAGGATTCTATATTCCTATTAGTACAGTGAAAAGTGATGAGCAGGATTTCGTATATGTGATAGATGAAGAAATGATTGCTCATAAAAAGATAGTTGAACTAGGCAGGATTAAGGATGCCTATGTATTTGTGTCTGGACTTGCCGAAGGGGATAAGGTTGTCACGGAAGGCAGCAAGAGATTGTACGACAAAGATAAGGTATTTGTGCAGTAAAGAAGGGTGGAAACGCGATGGAGAAGGGCATCCTCACGAGAATAATTGAAAATCGCAAGGTAACACTTTTTTTTGCTGTTGCTCTTATTATCTTTGGACTGTATAACTATTGGATGATTCCTAAACAGGAGAATCCAGAAATAGCACCCCCCGTTGCGAAGATTTCTGTCGTCTATCCAGGTGCATCGCCAGAAGAGATAGAAGAGTCAGTTACCAAAAAGATTGAAGATGAGCTTACAGGTATATCCGGATATGATTATATTGAAGCCTATTCACGTCAAAGTGTGTCGACAATAATTCTATGGCTACATAATGATGCTGATATAGACAAAACCTGGGATGAATTGCGCCAAAAAATGGATTCCTTGCAGTCAAAGCTACCTGAAAGCTGTCAAGATATTGAAGTTGATACTGATTTGGATAATACAGCAGGTTTTATTTTAAGCCTTTCCGGAGATAGTTCTTCGTATGAGGATCTAGCGTCTAATGCTGAAAAGATCAAGAAAGAAATCTCTGGAGTTAATGGAATATCCCGGGTGGATATCTTAGGAAAACAAGAAAAACAGGTTAAGATTAAAGTCGATTATGCGCGGCTTAATCAGATAAGCTTATCCTTAAATGATTTAGTGGGAGTATTAAAAGCCCAGAATATAGAGATACCTTCTGGCGATATTAATAATGGTGAGTTTCGAATTATTGTAAATACACCCGGAAAGTTTAGGTCTACCGATGAAATAGAGCAACTGGTTATAGGTGTTTCCTCAGAAAACGCTAATATTATGAGGCTAAAAGATGTTGCTGAAGTGAAACTAGAAACGGAAGAAGCTACTAGTGTTCTAAAACATAATGGGGAGAAAGCAGTCCTTCTGGTAGGGTATTTTCAAGAAAATAAGAACGTATTATTAGTTGGTAAAGAATTGGAGAGTAAGCTTGCGGAAGCGAAAACGCATTTAAATTCTGATATAGAACTAGATGAAGTCCTATACCAACCAGGAGATATAAAACAATCAATAAATAACTTAATGAAGAATCTATTGCAGGGTATATTTTTTGTAATAATTATCATATATCTTGGAATGGGTTTACAAAATGCTATAGTCGTTTCATTTGCTATTCCCTTATCGATCCTAATCTCTTTTTCGGCTATGAATTTTTTTGGCATTCAATTAAATCAGATTTCAATAGCTGGTTTAATAATTTCATTGGGGATGTTGGTAGACAATGCCATAGTTGTCAGCGACTCTATCCAAGTGAGGCTAGACAATAATGAAGATCGTCTTGGGTCTTGTATTAACGGAGTAAAGGATGTAGCGGTCCCTGTTCTCACCGCGACCCTAACTACAGTGACAGCATATATACCTCTTCTGATATTGCCCGGAACAGCTGGAGAGTATGTTAGGAGTATCCCGCAAATCGTTATTATTTCTCTAACTGCATCTTACTTTGTGGCATTATTCTTCACTCCTACAATGGCCTATTTGTTTTTTAAAGAGGGAAAAAGTAGCACAAAGGGTAACTTTATTTGGACTGGTTTTAAGGAACTATCAGTGCAGGCATTGCGAAATAAGAAATTTGTTGTTCTTGTGGCAGGATTAGTATTCCTAGGAAGTATAGTGCTAACCTCCTTTTTACCACTCGTTTTTTTCCCGAAAGCTGATAAGAACATTATTTATCTTGATATTCAATCAGAACATGCTGCTAATTTGGGTAAAACAGAGGAATTGGCTAAAACGATAGACGCCTTTTTGCTGGAACAAAATGAAGTTAAACAAATAACTACGTCTATTGGAGACGGCTTACCCAAGTTCTTTATGACTGTACCCAGTTCTGTAAAATCTTTGGATACTGCGCAAACGATGGTGTCGCTTGATCTGAAAAATGGAGGGCGGTTTAAGAATAATACCCAAATGGTTGAGTATCTTCAGCAAGTTTTTG
>PHAD01000103.1 GCA_002841595.1 Firmicutes bacterium HGW-Firmicutes-12 | reverse complement strand
TCTGAAGCTCGTAAGGTACTGCCTTATGAGGTATCTCATGGAGATGCTGTTTTGAATACGGGACGATTTGGCTTCTTTATAGCCTCAATATTGACCGGCGATTATAGTAACTTAGCTCTTGCTATGGAGGATTTGCTGCACCAGCCCTATAGATTACAATTGGTTACTGGGATGAGGGATGTAATGACAGCAGCTTTAAACTCAGGTGCGTTAGGTAGTTGTCTAAGCGGTGCGGGTCCATCAATTATAGCCCTATGTGATAAAAATGTCTGCCAGGTCAGCAAAAGCATGCTAAAGGCCTGGGAAGAACATGGGGTAGAAGCTAAGACATATATCTTAAATATTGCTGTTAATGGCACCTCTATAGTGGATACCAGGTAGACCAAAATGGACATCTGTAAGTGTCGATTCACCTTGACACAACTAGGTGGTGGATATATAATATTCCTTGTGGTTAACGGGGCGTAGCTCAGCTTGGTTTAGAGCGCCATCTTGGGGTGGTGGAGGCCGCTGGTTCGAATCCAGTCGCTCCGACCAGTTAAAAAAATAAACACCGGATTTTACATTAAAATTGTAAAACCGGTGTTTTTATGGTTAAATGTTTAAATATATCCTTAAGAAATAGGCATAATAGATTAATAGGGGGTATAGTTGTTATGTTAAAGATATTGATGCCCGATATTATGCCAGAATTTATGGCTATAGAAGCGAAAAATAATCATTTTATAAAATTGAATATAGGGAAATTGCATGATGTGCGATCTATGCTAGAAAATGAAAAGCATTTGTGGATGCCGCTACTTTGTATATTATCGGCTAAAATAATTAAGGATGTAACTATAAAGACTTATCAACTAGCAGAGATATTTCATCTGTTAAGCTATGCCTCGCAGTTACATTGGTCCTTGCCGGAGAATAATAAAGATAGTAAAGAAGATATGAAGATAGACGTGTTAAGTGGCGACCTTATCTATAGTCGAATATACTCAAATATTTGCCAATATGGTCTGCAACCGTATTTATTACCGTTTTCTAACTTGATTAGCGCTATGAATGAGAGTTTGATACTACGAGATTTCTCTAGGGAAAATGATGATTATGAAATTAGAGTCTTTGCAAGCTTGACTGAAAGTGCCTGTTACTTGGGAGGTTCTTCAGCTTCAAACAATCAGCTGGATTTAAATGTTTTAAAAGAGTTTGGATACCATCTTGGTATATTAAAAAGTGTATACGATAAAGGGAAAAACATTGATGAGCATTATTCTAGCTGGCAGAATTGCTGGGATAGGGTTGAAGAAATTAAAACTTCAAAGAGACACTGTTTTGAAAAAATACTAAGGCATATGGGTGAAGAATGGGAAATAGACAAGCCTGTACTAATCCAAGAAAGAGTCATATAGCGTTCCCCAATATACATATACGAGAGTTGTTCGGTAGTATTGAAGCTGAATTGGCAGATGTAGATGATTATCTACAGAAATCCGTTTCTCAAGCGAATTACTTGATTAAGGATGGATTTAACTATCTGTTACAAGCGGGAGGAAAGAGGATCAGACCTGCTTTTACTTTATTTGCGTCGCATTATGGCTCGAAGACGAGTTGTATTCCGGCCGCGTCGACAATGGAATTAGTGCATATGGTTTCATTAATACATGATGATGTGATTGATGCATCTGATCTAAGGCGGGGGAAAGCAACTTTAAGCAATTTATATGGTAATAATTATGCAATTCATCTTGGTGATTATTTGTTTGCTAAGGCGTTAGCTGTAATTGACAGCTATCAGAATACAGCACTAAGTGGTAAGTTGGCGTATACCAGTAGGGAAATGTGTCGAGGGGAAATTGAACAAATATCAAATGAACTTTGTCTTCAGCAAAACATCAAGAGATATTTATATCGTGTTAACAGAAAAACATCAGTATTGATAACCTTATGCTTTGAGACAGGAGCATTGGTCAGTGGGGCTAATCAAGAAGTAGTTAATACGTTGGGACGGTTTGGACACTACCTAGGCATGGCTTTTCAGATAGCGGATGACATGTTGAATTACACTGCAGATGAGCAGACACTGGGGAAGCCTGTGGGTAATGATCTTCAACAAGGAGTAGTAACTTTACCTTTGATATATTTCTTGAAGTATGGAAAAACAGAGTTATGCCAAGATGTGAAACGTATTCTTAAGAAAGAAACAGTAACGACAGATGAAGTAGTGTATATTAACCAGGCAATAAGAGTTTCTAAAGCTATAGAATACTCTCAAGAGCTAGTTAACCGCTACGCGATTAAAGCACTTCAACAGGTAGATAAGCTTCCCGATAACAAGACTACGGAAGTATTTCGACAGATTGCACTTTTATACTACCAAGAAAAGTAAAAGTAAAAACAAACAGTCTTTATATTCGAAAACAAGAAGGAAAACATGACAAATTTCCCGAATAAAACTAAAAAATACTATATAAATAAAAGGTAGGGAAATTGATGGATGAATACACTAACTTTATTTTTGATTTAAAGAAGAGGTTGGATATAGATTTAACCGGATATAAAAGACCACAGATGGAAAGACGTATTAATTCTTTAATGCGTACTTTGAGTATTAAAGACTATGATTCTTTTGTAAGTAGTATGAAACAGGATGGAAAACTGTTGGAGCGATTTATTGATCATTTGACTATAAACGTTTCTGAGTTTTTTCGTAATACTCAACAGTGGGAGGTATTGGATAAGAAGATAATTCCGATGCTACTTGAGAAAACACCTAATCTTAATATTTGGAGTGCCGGTTGTTCTACGGGGGAAGAGCCTTATACGCTAGCTATGGTATTGGCTGAAAAAATTCCAAAGGGGAAGCATAGTATTATAGCTACAGACTTTGACGACTTAGTCTTAAAAAAAGCAATCGCCGGTCTTTATAAGCCTAAAGTTGTAAGTGGTATTCCTGCACCGTATCTAAAAAAGTATTTTAATGACGTGGAAGGTGAATATCAAGCTAATGACGCGTTAAAAAGCTTAATAACATTCAAACATCATAATCTCCTCCGTGACGCTTATCCTAGTCAAATGGATCTAATTATTTGTCGCAATGTTGTAATATATTTTACTGAAGAAACGAAGAGTATGATGTATAAAAAAATGTTTGACTCATTAAAACCAGGTGGAGTTTTATTTACCGGTAGTACAGAACAGATTTTTCAGGCTAGGGATATTGGATTTGAATCTTCAGCAGTCTTTTTTTACAGGAAACCATTATAGAAAGATAAGAGGTGGAAAAAAATGAAAGGTGGTTCAATACTAACTTTTGATGGGATAATCCCAGAAATAGAAGAAGAAGTATTTTTAGCCCCTGGTTGTTATGTTATTGGTCAGGTCAAACTTCATAAGGGGGTAAGTGTCTGGTATAATTCAGTATTACGAGCGGATAACAAGACTTGGATTACAGTGGGTGAAGACACTAATATACAGGATAATTGCGTAGTACATATGAATAGACAAACATCATCAACGAAGATTGGTTGCTTTACCTCAATAGGACACTCATGTGTCTTACATGGATGTACTATTGAGGATTATTGTCTTATTGGTATGAATGCTACTATCATGGATAATGCTGTAATTGGGGAGGGTTCGATTATAGGAGCAGGGGCAGTGGTATCCCCTGGAATAATAATACCACCATATTCAGTTGTCGTAGGAGTTCCCGGTAAGGTAGTAAAGAGTCTAGATCAACAGACCATCAGGGAAGCAAGGATTAATCAGGCACAGCATTATAAGTATCTCGCTCAAAAACATATGCAAATGCTCATGCTTTGACTAAAAGAAGGTAACGCAGTTTGTCTATTATTATAATCATAGCTAAAAATTGAACTGTAAGTAGTATGACACTCAAAAGAAGGTGATTTGAATACCTTCTTTTTTTGTTACTGTTAAACTTTAGATAAAGCGAGACTAATTCAGATGGAATTTAGCGAGACTTATTTCGAGGATTGACACAGACTCCCTCTTACAATGTTTAAAGAGGGAGTCTTTTTGGAAACCGAAGATAAATAAAGGAATAACAATAAATTGGTCGAAATAAAGAAATTGTTGGGTGGTGAAAAGCTATGCTGGAGGATATTTTCGTACTAGATATCGGCACAAGATCTGTAATAGCCCTATTGGCTAGGCTTGAAAAAGGTGATCTTATAGTATCCCATTTGCTTTTTAAGGAACATAAATCTAGAGCTATGTTAGATGGGCAGATTCATCATGTAGACCAGGTTACAGAGGTAATAGAAGAACTGGTACAGGAAATGAAACGTATATCCGGTCAAGACTTAAAAAAAGTTGCTGTTGCTGCTGCAGGGCGCGCTCTTACTACCGTTAAAGGAACTGCACACTCTAAGTACACTAATGGGGCAGTGATTTCCCGAGAGGAGCTAATGTCTTTAGAGCTTCAGGCTGTGCAACAAGCACAACTAGCTTTACCAAAATATAATTCTGACAAGACTCCGCTTTCCCAACAATATTATTGTGTGGGTTATAGTGTGCTGAGGGAATGTCTCGACGGTATCAGACTTGGTACTATTTTGGGTCAAAGAGGACAAGAAGCAGAAGTCGAAGTTGTAGCTACATTTTTACCTAGGATAGTAGTAGAATCTTTGCATGTCGCATTACAGCAAGCAGGCTTAGAGCTTTGTAGCATTACCTTAGAACCTATTGCTGTTGCTAATTTGGTGCTAACTCAATCGATGCGTCGCTTAAATCTTGTCCTTGTTGATATTGGAGCAGGGACTGCAGATATTGCAGTATGCGGAGGCAATAGTATAAGTGCCTTTGGGATGGTACCTACGGCGGGCGATGAAATAACGGAAACAATCAGTGATCAGTATCTTTTGGATTTCATTAAGGCTGAGGAAGTAAAAAGACAGCTGGAAATATGTGATGAAGTCCATACTGTGGATGTATTAGGGATAGAACAAAATTTAATTTGTAGCGAAGTGAGAAGCATAATTAAACCAGCCGTAGAGGAGCTGGCAACTGCAATAGCAAAAGAAATACTTATTCTAAATAACAAACCTCCGCAGGCAGTATTACTGGTTGGTGGAGGAAGTCTCACTCCTTTCTTACCTCAAACCCTTGCCGGAATGCTTGAAATTCCGGAAAATAGAATAGTTGTCCAGCAGGCCGGTAAACTACAGCAGGTTCAAAACTTGCCTGTAGAGTTTCATGGACCTTCTTTTATAACTGTGTTGGGTATTGCCTATACATTCCTAACAAGTCCGACTATGGGTTTTATTTCGGTTAATATTAATGGAGAACCCGTTAAACTTCTTCAATTAGCTCAGAATACCGTAGCAGAGGCTTTGGTAGCTAGTGGACATAGTCTAAGGGATATTTACGGGAGGCCTGGCTTGGCACTTACATGTGAGATTAATGATCAGCTCTATACATTGCCGGGAAAACATGGAAAACCGGGTCGGATAACTTTAAATGGTAAAGATGCTGAGCTTAGTGAGAAGCTTAATGACGGTGATATGATTGAGTTTATACCTGGATTAACAGGAGAAGATGGGAAAGGAAATTATAAGGATATATTAAAAAACACAAAATTAACTTGTACTGTCAACAATAAAAGAATTACTATCGATCCGCTAATCATGTTAGGTGATGAAGTCTTATCCTTGCAGGACCAGATAAAGGATGGCAGCAAGGTTAAGGTACGTACTAATCAAACTATACGAGATGTTCTGGCAGAAGCAGGGCTTCTTGAGAGCCAGGACAAGATATGGATTAATCAAAGGGAAATACCGTTGCAAGAGCTAGCGGAAATTAGTAAAAATGGACAGAAAGCTAGAATGGATGAAGTAGTTTATGCGGGTGATCGAATTAAGCTTGAGCTTCCTAAATTAAAGATTAGGGATATTTTGCCGGAGGAGGTAAGTCAAACCTTTGAAGTTTTTGTAAATGGAAAAACAGTTGCCTTAAGAAGCAACCAAATATGGGTTAATGATGAAACGGCAGATTTTGATACATCAATAGAAAAGGGCGATAAGATTGAGTATGTCTTAGCTCAAAGAGTATTTCGACCAATTCTTATCGATGTATTTAAAGAGATAGAATTCTCGTCACAACCGCCGTTAGGCAAGTCAAAGCTACTTCTTAAGGTAAATGATGAAGAGAAAGAGTACACCTATGAGCTGCAAAGAGGTGATAGAATACAATTCACCTGGATTTAGGAAAACTTAAGAATAACGTTGGAGCTTATTGAATAAAAGTGTTTTATTTCTGACTTCTCCCGGTGTTATTTGTAACAAGGAGATGCCATCCTTTTTTAGGAGAGTCTCGTGCCAAATGTGTCGGCGCTGCATAGGTTTGACGGTTGTAATTGCGAGTTTCTTTTCTGGGAGATAATAATCAAAAAGTATACTGCGGTAAAGAAACCCCTTGATTATTGTTTCATTTGCGTATATAATATCTATGATGCCTTGAAGATTGTCCGAGGCAGTTTTTTCTTCAATAACAGAGGCTTCCGTGAGACTACCCACTAGAAATGTAGTTTCATCCGGTGGCGGGACAGCCGAAGGTTGTTCCACTGCCGTTATTGTTTCTTGGGCAGCTTCAGCTGGTATATTATCAGTGTCTGATCGCGATAACTCGGTTGTTGATTCTTGTTCAGCTACATCTAAGATGCTGTTATCAAGAAGCATTTCTGGTTGAAGAACATCAGATTCATCTGAAACCGAAGCTGAGTCAGTCACATCCTGTTGTGGGGAATCTTCTGAATTACAGACAGTATCTATTTTGGTAGTAGTAACCTCATCTTTACACAGGACTCTGGATATAATAATATTTAGATCACATTGCAGGCTTCCAAAGCTTGATTGGATTGAAGGATGAGGAAGTTTCTGGGATATGAGCTGTCGTATCAAAGCTTCAAGTAATTCCTCTTTACCATCTATTAGTCTCATTAAAAGAGGATGTATATCCCTGATAAGTTGTACAGCTTCATTGTAATACGCTTCCTTACCAGTAGCGTCAATATAGCTAACTTCAATAAGAGTATTGACAACACGATTGATATTACTGAGAATTTTCTTTTCCATTAGACGATTCATTGGAAACATTTTATCACCTCGTTAAATATCATCTTATCAATTAATAGTATTTAAAACCGCAACTATTATGACAAGAAATATTTGATGCAACGTAAAAAAATGGAAAATAATTTTACTTGACCAACAAGCATTTTTTTGATAAGATATAATTCGCCACGTCAAAGTGGGGCATATCACGGGGCATAGCGCAGTTTGGTAGCGCACCTGGTTTGGGACCAGGGGGTCGGGGGTTCGAATCCCTCTGCCCCGACCATTATACGCTTTGTATTAAGACAATAATTGGCCCGTTGGTCAAGCGGTTAAGACACGGCCCTTTCACGGCTGTAACGCGGGTTCGAGTCCCGCACGGGTCACCAAACACATAAATAGTTGAAAGTAGATATGCATAAGCTATTGAAAAACAACTGTTTAAAATATACGGAGCTGTGGTGTAGTGGCCTAACATGCCTGCCTGTCACGCAGGAGATCGCGAGTTCGACTCTCGTCAGCTCCGCCACTTATGAAAAATAGAGTAGCTTATAAATAAAGCTACCTAATAATATGCCGACGTAGCTCAATTGGCAGAGCAGCTGACTTGTAATCAGCAGGTTGCGGGTTCGAGTCCCATCGTCGGCTCCACTTAATATGGAGGGATTCCCGAGTTGGCCAAAGGGGGCAGACTGTAAATCTGCTGGCATCGCCTTCGAAGGTTCGAATCCTTCTCCCTCCACCATACTGGGGCGTCGCCAAGTTGGTAAGGCAACGGACTTTGACTCCGTCATTCGTTGGTTCGAGTCCAGCCGCCCCAGCCATTTTTATGTTTAGGACATAAATTAAAACAATATAAATTATGCGGTCATGGCGGAATTGGCAGACGCGCTAGATTCAGGTTCTAGTGTTCGCAAGGACGTGGAGGTTCAAGTCCTCTTGACCGCACCAAAACTAAGATAAACAAGGGTTCCGGGGTAGATAATCCCGGAATCTTTTTTGTATATTGAAAACCACCTGCTATAGACTGCACCCCAAAAGTTAGACATGTGATGCGATAAACATTGGAACTGGTATAATAAACTGGACACAAAGTTAAGAGAAATAAGTGACAGTTTATGAGTAGAAGAAGTTATGATCGTCAGTTTAAGATGGCTGCAGTAGAATCAAAGACCTAATTTACTTAATCAGTCATTTCAGACCGATAACAAAAACTAGATTTGGGTCGGCGATATTACATATATACCAACAAAGAAAGGTGTTCTGTATTTAGCTGAATTCTAGATATTTATTCTCGTGATAGGACAATAAAAAGAGAGCTGATTCAGGATGCTAATTTCGAAACACCTGAACAAGCTCAATAAGGGATTTTCAAATATTTTGTATCTAATTTTTATTGACAGTTCCAGATAGCAACTCTTATAAGCAGGTTAGGCTTGCAGGGTTCGTTTATCAATTATATAGGTCCCACCATAGGTTCACATTCCGGTCCGGGCCTCATTCGGCCTTTTTCCTTGGGAAGTCGAGAACCATTTTATAGAAAAATGATACCTAATTGTGGGATTAACACATTTGGGGATGGATGAATTTCAGGTTATTATTCTTACCTATAATAACAAATATATTAAAAAATAAATTAATGTAAAATCAACAAACCCCAAAAAGCTTATAATGCACAAGGGGATTCAGGTCCTATTGGGCAATACGCTCGTGGAAATTCAAGTCCTCTCGACCGTACAACTTAACAATAGATAGTGTCAATTCTATTTCGCACATTTGATTATATGACTCCAAGAAATACTCATTTACTAACCAACAAGATTTTTATTATAGGTTACATTATCCAATTTATTTTAGCTATATGGTAAAACCCCTGCTATTTCTTCCGATTTAGCAGGGGTTCTTTGACAGTCTGAGAAGCCATAATTAAGGCTTCTCTTTTATATTTGCTTTCATATGAATATAAAATTGTAATCTTCTAGACTTCGACGACATGATATATAATTCAAAGAATTATAACAGTGCTACATGCTTTTTAGTCTGTTAGCATTTATTAATAAGATCTTTCAATATAAAAAGCATTAAATTTCTGGCAAATTCAGAATAATTGTATTTAAGATTGCCAGGACCGAATCGATCGATACCATATTGAGTCCAGCGTATCATATTGCCTATTTGTGAGTTTGCAAAGTACTCGGAAATAAAATCAATATCCGATGGGTTAATATTTTTGCCTTTCAGCATAATCAGTATCTCTTCTTTCAACATCTTTGTATAGAAGTCGAACAGATAATACTGCAGACAATTTTGATCAGAACTAGAGAATGCGTCTTTATAGAAATGACTTTTGGTATATATGAAAAAACCGATACCCTGCCAATAATTAATGACGGAAGTTTGTTTTTCACTATCACAGCAACGTATATAAACTTTAAAATGATGCCGCTCATCAGTTATCACTTCAGCACCAGAATAGGATGCAATCTCACCATTTTTTATCATTTTTTCTATCAACGTGTTTAGATCTTGTAAGAAGACATAACAAATCAAATCATTTTTATCTTT
>PHAD01000001.1 GCA_002841595.1 Firmicutes bacterium HGW-Firmicutes-12 | reverse complement strand
AACCTTAGGTTATTTGAGTCCTAAAGAGTATAAATTACATAACCTTAAAAAAGTTGTCTAATTTAGTGTTGACAATCCAGATATTTCGCAGAAAGTTATGCTTCAAAAGAAAATAGAAGACAATTCCACAGTAATAAGATGATTAATTGTGTCCAATTAATGTTAATAACATATGATGTAATGGAAAGTCATCTTTAGGTAGATTTTAATTAAAGCATCTCAATTGCTCCTTCAAAGGGAGGATTATTGTAATCCTCCCTAAAACTAATGTCTATGTAAAGAACCAATATTTACTTGCTGACAAGTTAGACAAGTCCATGTTAACATTGCATTCGGCTGTCAAAAAACAATATTAGAAAAGAGGGATAATTGTGATCAAAAGAAAGAACAGAATGATCATATCTTTTGTAACTGTATTAGTATTCACATTTATTGCTTTTTCTCCAGCAGTTAATGCGGCTTATCTGCCAAATGCCTATAAATCATGGAATGTGGATGCCAATAAATCCGAGAACAAAAATGCTAATGTTATAGCCGCACCTGGCGATAACAATGCTAAGGTTCAAGAGATTAACGAGATGCTAAAAAGTCTAGGCTATATTTATGGGAACCCTAGCAGTAATTATAGTTTTATTACTAAGTATGCAGTTTATTACTTCCAAAAGAAAAATGGACTGTCTGCTACTGGAAATGTAGATCAAGCAACTTATGCAGCGATGAAGAGTCAGTGCCAGGCCAAAGAAGAACCGACCCCAACACCAGAACCTGCGCCTACTCCACAGCCAAAACCGATCCCAGAACCTACTCCTATACCAAATCCACAACCGACCCCGACCCCAGAACCCGTACCAGTTCCAGAACCAACACCACAGCCTAAACCTAATCCGGTTCCGACACCAGAACCTACACCAACACCTGCTCCTGTATCTGGTCTGACAGCCGATGAACAGCAGATGTTGAGTCTGATCAATCAAGAAAGGGCTCAAGTTGGTGTCGCACCACTGCAGGCTGATATGAGATTAGTACAAAGTGCAAGAGTAAAAAGCCAAGATATGATTGATAATAATTATTTTAGTCATACCTCACCTGTTTATGGTGGCTTTTCAGCACTTATCCGCAAATATGCGCCTGATTATCCTTATATTGGTGAGAACATTGCTGGTAATAGAAAGGTAGATGCTGCTCATACAGCGTTTATGAATAGTGACGGACATCGTAAAAACATTCTTAATCCTAAATATACGCATGTTGGAATTGGGATTATTAACGGTGGACCCTATGGAAAAATGTTCACTCAGCATTTTGCTGGTAAATAGCAAATAGAAAAATAGTAAATAGGTAATTATTGTGCTTATTACCAAATAAAAACAGAACCTTCATAACAAATGAAGGTTCTGTTTTATTATAATATGTGACAAGTCCTTGTAGCTCAAGGGACAATCAAAACCAACAACTTACAACATCTAAAAGAAGTGCCGCCAACTTCCTACAATTACCACGAGACTTTATTCTCTAAATATGTTATTTTGTGGATAAGAAATAACATATAATCAAAAAAAGAGGGGAATGACAACATGAAAAAGAGAACCAAAGTGTCCCTGAGTATCCTGCTCCTATTATTTTTCTCATTTACAGTTTTCGCACCATCACTTTTAGCAGCAACTTATCCCTCGCGCATCCCTGCTCCAAATAGTACGGAAAATCCAATAATAGCTAAATTAGGCGATAACAAACCGGTAGTTAAAGAAATCAAAACAATGCTTGATGCGCTAAATTTTATGCATTTAAAGGGTAATACAAGTACATATTATACCACGGTTACCGCATATGCAGTCTATTATTTCCAACGGTCCACTAATCAATATATGACTGGTATAGTAGATTTGTATACATATAATGCCTTAAAAGATAAATATCAGGCTAAAATCGGGACACCAACACCAACACCAACACCAACACCAACACCAACACCAACACCAACACCAACACCAACGCCAGCACCAGCACCAACACCACAGCCAGATCCTGTTCCTGGTTTAACAGTTGAAGAACAAGAGATGATTAATCTTGTGAATCAAGAAAGAGCAAAAGCTGGTGTAGCACCGTTAAAAGTGGACATGCGTTTAGTAGAAAGTGCTAGAGAAAAAAGCCAAGATATGATCGATAATAATTACTTTAGCCATACATCGCCTACTTGGGGTCAGTTTAGTGTAATTATTAGACAAAAGGTTGGCTCGGATTATGGTTATCTAGGTGAAAATTTAGCCGGTGCTCCATCCGTAACAATGGCACATAATTCGCTAATGAATAGCTCAGGACATCGAAAGAATATTCTTAACCCAAATTACAAAAATATTGGAATTGGTATTAAAAAAGGCGGACCGTATGGGATGATGTTAACACAACATTTTGGTGGATAAAAAAATTATTGTCAAATATAATATGCCAAGTTTCTTCTATAACATGATCTTCATATTATAGGGTAGATATGATTATGAAGGAGGGAGAAATTTGGAAGAATTAAAATTGAATGTAAAAAGAATGTGGAATGACCCAGAGATTCAGGCACTAGCCCGGCGTTGCTTTTTGAAAAAATTCAAATGCACCCCTGTAATAATGGAAAAGGTGTGCGCTTCTGGCACGAAGTGTTTTCACGATATCCACTATCTATTTGAAACAGAAAGTGGTAGGCCTATTCCAGCTGATGCGTGTCCGATAAACTGTGTCGTAAGTAATTTCGCTATCTGTGGTGTGGGCAATGAACCAGTTCCCCACGGCGGGATGGGGCCACGCAGAATAGGTGATTGTGTATTCTTTACCGTTACCTACAAGGTTCGTATCTGGTTTGAGTTCTTTGATCCAATTAGTAATAATTTAGAGGTCGGCATGGCCAGCCAGTGTTTCCAACGTGAATTGGCGGTCCCGGTCGAGGAAATTGATGGTGGATGTGTGCTTTGTCAGCCTGAAGCTTTAGATCTTTGTATCAGGAGAATAAATCTAGATTGTATTCGTGCAGTTGTTGTACCTCGTCCGAGCGGCTTCCCATCAACTTTTCCACCTTTTGCGATTGAAGTAACTGTGGAGAAGGAGTTCTTTGCTCTAGAATCAGGTCGTTCGATAATTTGCTTGCCAACTTGTGTAGAGGAATGTATTGATCTACCATTTCCTATATTACCGGGTGAATGTGTACCGTTTGAAAGACCTGCTCAATGCCCTAGTTTCTGCGAGGAAACTGACTTGGAACCAGGTCGTTGTGCACAGTGTCCTCCTCCTCAGCCGTAAAATCAACAAGGTGCTGTGTCTAAAGCAGAAAGATAGACACAAGCACCTTTTCTTTTATTTTGATTTTTAATATGGGTATTATCTCTTGGTCACTTAAGTCAGTGGCTTTTTTGTTAAAAAGAAGGTAAAATAGAAGTCAATAAAAATTGATGGGGGAAGAAGATTGAAAAGAGCTTTCTTACCATGCGAAAAAAATGAACTCCTTTATTATACAATATCTGCATTTGATACAACAGATTTGGTAATAAATGCTTTTAGTAGCAGGAAAGGAGGAAAAAGCAAAAAGAGTTTTGAAAGTCTTAACCTTAGTGTTTTGACTGCAGATAATCTGGAATATGTACTTGAAAACAGAAGACGCTTATGTCAGGCACTGGGTATTGATTCACATACCCTAGTGGGTGCTTGCCAGGTACATGGTGATAATATTTATCTTGTCAAAGGCTCTGATAGAGGAGCCGGTGCTTTGACGTCGAAAACAGCTATAGCAGATACGGATGCTCTAATTACAAATGAGCGAGAAATTCCACTAATATTATTTTACGCTGATTGTGTGCCTGTTTTTTTTCTTGATCCTGTAAAGAAAGCTGTGGGTTTGGCACATGCCGGATGGAAGGGAACAGTAGCAAAGATAGCGGCAAAAACTGTTCAGGCGTTAGGAGAAAATTACGGATCTAATCCTAAAGACATTTTAGTAGCAATTGGGCCAAGCATCGGACCTTGTCATTATCAGGTAGATAGACCTGTAATAGATGAAGTGAAAAGAGCTTATCCAAAAGAATGGGAAGAATTATTGACAACTTCTGATATAGATGGCTATGCTCAACTGAACCTGTGGGAGGCTAATTTACGCCAAATTTGCCAGACAGGCGTACCACAAGAGAATATAACAGTTGCTGGTATGTGTACTTATTGCTGTCAAGAAAACTTTTTCTCTCATCGAAGAGGAATGGCAGGCAGACAGGCTGCAATTATCATGTTAAAGTGATAGGGGTGACAAGTAATGGTAAAAATCATGGTGGTGGATGATGAAGTAAGCATCCGTGAACTAGTTAAGTTTAATCTTGAGAAATCTGGTTACGTAGTTGAATGTGCCGATGATGGTTCAAAAGCATTGGAAAGAATCTTAGATAATCCTCCAGAATTATTGATTTTAGATTTGATGTTACCAGGAATGGATGGGCTCGATATTTGTCGTCATCTTCGCCAACAGGAGAAAACACGGATGTTGCCCATTATTATGCTTACTGCAAGGGTTGAGGAAATTGATCGTGTAGTAGGGCTTGAGATAGGGGCAGATGATTATTTAACAAAACCCTTTAGTCCAAGGGAGTTGGTAGCAAGAGTTAAGTCACTCTTGCGAAGAAGTCAGGGGAATAGCCAAAGTATGGAAAAACAAAATGAACCAATTATTCGAGGGAAACTTCAAATATATCCAGAAAGATATGAAGCAGTATTGGATGATAAGGTTTTGGAGCTAACACCCAAGGAATTTCAGCTACTTATGCAACTAGCGGTTAATCCGGGCAAGGTTTATACTCGTGAGTTTCTTTTAGAGAATATTTGGGGTTATGAATTTGCTGGAGATACACGCACAGTAGACGTACACATCCGACATTTAAGACAAAAATTAGAAAGTGAGATAGACCAATCGGATTTGATTGAAACAATCAGAGGTATTGGCTATAGGTTTAAGGGGTAATATGAGCAAATTTTCTCTTAAAATAGCGGCAGCCGGCGCAATATGTGCGGCGTTAACAATAATTACTTTGTTATATATATCACGTGATATTATGCAGGGAGTATATAATCTACCTGTTGTTTTGTTGGTTTTATTTGTCGGTATTATGATGTTCTATTTGTGGATTGATAATAATCAGACTGTTTTTATACGCGATTTGAATGAGATGGTAAAAGCCATTGCTCAGGGGGACTTTAGCCAAAGTGTAATTATTAATAAAGATGATGAACTAAACAATCTCAACGAATCACTAAAATTAATGGCAAGTAAACTAAACAGTCGTCTTTTGAAAACTGAACATGAAAAGGATCAAATGGAGACCATCCTTACCAGTATGGTAGAAGGGGTGTTAGCCTTTGATATTACAGGACGGCTTCTTTTAATGAATAAAACTGCAGAAGATATGATAGGAATTACTTTTGTAGAAGCTGAAAAACGTTTTTTCTTGGAAATATTGCGCAATCATCAGTTGGCTGATTTATTAAAAAAATGCCTTTCTGATGGTTCTAGACAAGTTATTGAGGCTAATCTGTCACCTACAGATCAAGAGTATTACCGGGTTTATATAACTCCTATTATTGGAAAGGATGAAGTATCCCAGGGAGTAATAGTTGTTCTGCGTAATGTAACTGAAGTAAGGATATTAGAGCAGGTTAGAAGCGATTTTGTGGCAAATGTTTCGCATGAATTGCGGACACCGCTTACCTCTGTAAAAGGTTATGTAGAAACCTTGTTAGATGGTGCCATCGACGATAGGCCAACGGCTAAAAAGTTTTTGACGATAATCAATACTGAAACAGACCGCTTGAATAGACTTATTAGTGATCTATTATATTTGTCGAAGCTTGAAACAGGGCGAATTGAGCTAGCTAAGAAATGGATAAGTTCACAAGATATGCTTGACCACATTATAAAACTGCTTGAGCCTGTGGCTTTGGAAAAGAATATTACTATTGAAAGTACGGTTAATACGGGAGCTGGCAGTGTATTTGGTAATCCCGGAATGTTAGAGCAGGTCCTGATTAATCTTCTAGAAAATGCCATTAAATACTCCTATGATGGTGGAATTGTAAACATAGAAATTAGTATTTGCGAGCAAGGCAGGTCGATTAAAGTAATAGACAAAGGGATAGGCATTCCGGCTGAAAGCTTGGCTAGAGTTTTTGAACGTTTCTACCGAGTAGATAAAGGAAGATCTAGAAAAGCAGGGGGCACAGGCTTAGGATTATCGATTGTTAAGCATATTGTTGAACGACATCGCGGTCAGGTTCAGATTGAATCTGAAGAGGAAAAAGGTACCATCGTTACTATAATACTACCTATAAATTAAAACTAAGAATTAACATAATCTTAACGCTTACATAAGCAAATTATGTTAGATTTCATATATAATATGGGTAGTGAAACGAGGTGGTCATACATGCGGGAAATTAACAAAATAGAGGTTAAAAATCTAAATCTCTTTTATGGTGAACATCAAGCTATAAATAATGTGAACATTCAGATTGTTTCACATAGTATAACCGCATTTATAGGTCCGTCCGGTTGCGGAAAGTCTACCTTCTTGCGTGTTTTAAACAGGATGAATGACCTAATTGATGGTGTGAAGACTAATGGTGAGGTTTATATTGACGGCAAAGAGATATACCAATCGGATGTTGATGTGGTAGCCTTGCGTAAAAAGGTAGGCATGGTTTTTCAGCGACCTAATCCGTTTCCGATGTCTGTCTATGACAATATTGCCTATGGGCCTCGTATTCATGGAATTAAGGATAGAAAAAAACTAGACCAAATAGTGGAAAGAAGCCTGCGGCAAGCAGTCCTATGGGAAGAAGTAAAAGAACGAATGTATAAGTCTGCCTTAGGATTATCCGGTGGACAACAACAAAGGTTGTGTATAGCTAGGTTGTTAGCTGTTGAACCGGAGGTGCTGTTAATGGACGAGCCCACTTCAGCGCTAGACCCTATTTCTACTCTAAAAATAGAAGAGCTTGTACGGGATTTAAAGAATGATTATACCATTGTTATTGTTACACACAATATGCAACAGGCTGCTAGGATATCGGATTCCACGGCATATTTCCTAAACGGAGAAATTATTGAGCATGATGCTACGGATATAATATTTACGAACCCTCGTCATCAACAAACAGAAGACTATATAACAGGGCGCTTCGGTTAAGCATAAGTATACTTACGATTAATGAATATCTATACCTAACAGTTTGTATTGATATTTATTCTAGAGCTATTAAGGGGGAGTGATACTTGTGATAAGACAGAGTTTTGACGATAGTCTGGGTAGTCTGGTACAGGATATCTTACGTATGGGAAGTATTGTTGAGAATATGCTTGATAATTCTGTGGAGTCGCTAAAGCTTCAGGATTTAAAGTTGGCTCAAGAAGTTTTAAAAATGGAGAACGAAATAGATTCGCTAGAACAAGAAATTGAGCATAAATGCCTGAGATTAATAGCTACACAACAGCCTTTTGCGAAAGATTTGCGAAGGATTACTGCAGGGTTTAAGATTATAACAGACTTAGAAAGAATGGCTGATTATTGTGAGGACATTGCTAAAGTAACTTTGCGTATCGGTGCAGAAGACCTTATTAAACCGTTGATTGATATCCCTCGTATGAGTCTATTAACACAAAGAATGCTCAAGGATGCATTGGATTCTTTTGCCTACGAAAATATAGAGCTTGCCTATCAAATGTGTAAGGACGATGATGAGGTAGATCATATTTATGCGCAGGTTATAAGAGAACTTTTGACTTATATGATGGAAAATCCTAAAACAATTTCTCAAGCAACTAGTTTAATGTTTGTAGGGCGCTATATAGAGAGAATTGCTGATCATGCGACGAATATTGGGGAAAGAGTTATTTTTCTAGTAACAGGGATTAAAAAAGAACTAAATGATTAGTAAAAAATTATTAGATTAAAAGCTTCAAATTTGAATAGCTAGTTTATTAGGATAGCCTACTGATTAAATCTGTAATTAAGGATTTTATTGGTGGGCTTAAGCTATTTGTCCGATAGCTAAACGCCGCTAAGTTTCTCTAAACGGCGCTAAACTAGCTTTGCACACAGTAACTACTAACGAACAAGTCCGTAAATGTTTCTAGCGTGGAATGGCTCAACTAATATTCATGCTAGTGCTACTTGGCGATTAAATTGAGCCTAGTAGACACTGTACATCTATGAAGTAGATGATCCTTATCTTTATTCCGTCTGAATTAAGTTTCGCTTTATGGTTTTTTATTGAGTTTAAGGAGGATAACTTTTCCTATCTGTAGAATTAGTAATACTTAATGACTTAACTATGCATCAAGGCGTGATGGACGTGAGATCAAAGAAGAACGTATACTTGATATATAATCAAGATAAGAATAAGCGGGACCAAAAGATGAATACGGCAGATACACATAAAAAGAGAGAAATAAAAAGAAACGGCAGAAGGTATAGGGTTAAACGGATAGTAAGGACCATACTGCTGTTATCTCTTGTTGTTCTAGTTATCTATTTTAGTAGGGGTCATGCTAAAACTTTTGTTCTGCAATTTTTTGTTAAAACCATTCCGGTAGAATATTCAGTATTGGAAGATACTAGAGATGCAAGCTTTTTATTAATAAGAAGCGAGAAAACCGTAACTTCTCCAATTCGCGGACGTTATGAAAGAAAGTATCAGGAAGGTGACAGGGTCGCTAATAATTCTGTTGTCGGTTATCTTGTGAAAACTATAGGGACAAGTCTTGAACAAACTGAAAGAATACCAATTATGAGTCCTTATGCCGGAATGCTTTCATATTATACAGATGGATATGAGAAATTATGCAATCCTGATGTTTGGTCACAATTGGATTTGAACAAATTAGTTGAACTCCAAAAAGGGTTAGTGGCAGTTGAGAGTGGAGAAACTAAAAATAATAGTGAAATAGAAGCCGGACAGAGATTGTTTAAGATTGTTGATAATTTGGCACCGCAATATTTATTTACAGAAATAGAACTACCAGATGATAGCCTAATTCAAATTGGAAACACGATAGTTATTAAGCTTGAGGCTGAAGGTAACTTACGGATACAGGGAGTTATTGATGAAATAGAACGTTACGATTCGATAATGAGAGTATTAATTGAAATTCCAGCTACTCCTATACTAAGAGAGTATCGTAAAATCAATGGAAGTATAATTGTTGATAATTATGAGGGGATTATCTTAGAACAAGATGTTTTGGTACATCTAGATAATAAGGTAGGAGTATATCTCCTTGATCAGGGTCTTGTAAGGTGGCAGGAGGTAGGTATCGTAGGAAAGGTAGGTAGTAAAGTTGCAATAGAAGGCCTCCCATCAAAGAATTGGATTATTGCAACGCCAGGATTTGTAGAAGAAGGGCAAAGGCTAGATACCTATAAAGATTGAATGGAGTGCAGTGAGTGTTATGGATCGTATTAGAGCTAACATGAATGAGGTTAAGGAGGAGATTGCTGAGGCTTGTAGGAGAAGTGAACGTAATATTGATGAAATAAAGGTTATAGCAGTTTCTAAATCACATCCTGTAGAAGTAATTAGGAAAGCAATTCAGCAAGGCCTCGATGTTTTTGGTGAAAATAGAGTGCAGGAATTGATACAAAAACAAATGGAGTTGTCCGACGAGATTGAATGGCATCTAATCGGAACGCTTCAACGAAATAAAATAAAATACATTATTGGGCAAGTGGCACTTATTCATTCTGTTGATTCATACAAACTGGCTCAAGCCATAAGTAGTGAGGCCCTTGCTAGAAATATAGTAGTAGATGTACTCCTCCAGGTTAATATTGCAGGTGAAATCAGCAAAAGCGGCTTTGATTCTAAAGAATTATTGACAGAAATTAAGGAAATTTCTACTTTAAAAGGAATTAAGATTAAAGGACTTATGACAATTGCCCCTTATGTTTCCGATATTGAAGAAGCCAGACCTGTATTCAAACAACTCAGGTTGTTGGCTAAGACTATTGAAGATATGAAAATTGAGGGAGTAGAAATGAAAGAACTGTCGATGGGAATGAGCTCTGATTTTACAGTAGCTGTAGAAGAGGGTGCCACCCTTATTAGGGTAGGAAGCAGGATTTTTGGTAGGCGAAATTGATTTGAGGAGGAGAAACAAATGGGAGTAGTGGACAAATTTTTGGATATAATGGGATTTACAGAGATTAGAGAAGAGGTTATAACAGAGCAAGAGAATATGATAGATGACATGCCAGAATTGAAACAGCGCAAATCTAAAGGGCAATTGGTTCCTTTTAATACAAGTAAAGAACAAATCAAAGTAGTACTAATTGAACCGGTTGTCTTTGATGATTGTCAACAGATTTCGGACAGCTTAAAAAACAAGCGTACAGTCATAATTAATTTAGAGAATATGGATATAAGCACCGCTCGGAGAATTATTGATTTTGTAGGTGGTACCGCGTATGCACTGGGCGGAACATTACAAAAAATAGGTGCGGGCATTATTATTGCAGTTCCAAGTAACGTAGACATATCTGGAGATATTAATTCCATGAGTCAACCCAAAGAGGTTTTTGCATGGATAAATAAGCTTAATCAGGGCACAGAATTTAGCAGGGGGTAAGGGTATTGAATTTTAAAAGAATTGGTTTTATTGGTGCCGGGGCAATGGGAGAAGCCATCATCAAAGGACTTTTGACCAAGGGTATAAACCCGGAAAATATCTGGATTAGTGAAAAAAGTCAAGAGCGATCGGACTATCTTCATAAAGAATATGGTATTGTAAGGGCTAAGGATAATGAGGATTTGGTAGACCATTCAGAGGCTATTTTATTAGCAGTTAAACCGCAGAACCTCACTGCGGCAGTTGAAAGTTTTGTTACAAGCTTCAATAATGAAAAGATACTTGTTTCTATTTTAGCGGGTGTTACTACTGCCAAAATAGAAGCATTATTGCCAGTTGGTAGTAATGTGGTACGCGTAATGCCCAATACTCCTGCCTTAATAGGAGAAGGTACTACTGTTATGACAGGGGGAACCAATACTACGGACATACAACTACAGGAAGTATTAACGATCTTTGAGGCTGTTGGCCGTGTAAATGTATTGCCGGAAACTATGTTTAATGCAGTGACAGGATTGAGTGGGAGTGGGCCGGCCTTTGTTTATCTAATGATTGAGGCCTTGGCTGATGGGGGAGTCCTGGCGGGACTTTCACGTGATATCGCATATATGCTTGCAGTCGATACGGTTAAGGGAGCTGCTCTGATGGTGCAAGAAACGAAAAAGCACCCAGGACAGTTAAAAGATATGGTTACATCTCCTGCCGGAACAACTATTTACGGGCTACTTCAAATGGAAAAAGCAGGACTGAGGGGAACCTTAATGGAAACAGTACTAGCTGCGGCAAAAAGAGCAGAGCAATTATAGTAATTTTATATTGGGAGCGTGAAATATGTATCGGTTTATTCCTTATATTCGTATAGCCTTTGATGTCTATTATTGGTTGATCATTATACGCGTTGTTCTTTCTTGGGTACCGCATGATCCGTATAAATCTATTTTCAGATTTATCTATGAGGTTACTGAGCCTGCTTTAGCACCATTCAGAAAGCTAATGGGTAGAAAAATGATGATAGACTTTTCGCCTCTTTTCGCACTTTTGGTTCTGCAGGTGCTCGAAATGTTAGTACTTAATCTTTTAAGTTATTTATAATGAATAAGGAAGAGAGACTATCCTTAGGTCCTTTAACTACTGAAGAAGAAAAACACTACATGGCAAGGCTTTTGGATAAGGTGCACATAGCGGAAAGAACCAGGAGGATACAGACAACTGACTTTATTGATCCTCACCTTCAACAATTGTCAAATCGCCTAATAATCAATTATCCTGAGGTAAATTTTATTTTTGATGGCGGCAGTATAAATTCTGAGAGAAAGCGATTAATAATATGTCCCCAATTTTGTGAGCTAGCTTCGAACGAAGAATATGTTGCCTTACTGGACTGTGAAGGGAACTGCCCACCCCAAAAGTATATAGCTGCCAAAATTACTCATAGGGATTTTCTGGGGACATTCTTAGGTACGGGTATAAGGCGTGAAAAGCTAGGCGATATATGGCCCTTGGAGAAAGGTTGTGTTATTGCAGTTGCTCGTGAGATTACAGATTATCTTGGACAACAACCCCTTAAGGTTAAAGGAGTACCCTTGCAGATTAAGGAAATTGAACCCGGTAGCTTTCAAACAGAAGATAAAGACAGTAAAATAATAGAAACTACGGTATCGTCGGTACGCTTAGATGCCGTGGCGGCAGCCGGTTTTGCTACTTCAAGAAGCAAGTTGACACGTGAAATATTAGCGGGAAGGTTTAAGGTGAACTGGCAGGAGATTGCACGCTTAGATTATCAGCTGAATGAAGGTGATGTCATTTCCTGTAGAGGCAGGGGACGTGTTGTTATAGAAAGTATTCATGGTCAGACTAAAAAGGGAAGAATAAAGCTTTCTTTAAAAAGATTAAACTAGAAAGAGGTGGGTTCGTGGTGTTAACTCCTTTAGATATTCATAATAGGGAATTTAAAAAAAGCTTACGTGGTTATGATATAGATGATGTAGATGATTTTCTTGATGAGGTAATTAAGGACTATGAAACACTTTATAAAAATAATATCGATCTACAAGAAGAAATAAGAAGACAAAAAGAGAATATAGATCGCTATCGTGACATAGAGGAAACCTTGCAAAATACTATGGTGCTTGCACAGAAGATGGCTGAAGAAGCTAAACGTAATGCTGAGAAAGAAACAGAGTTGGCAATCTGGGAAGCAAGAAAGAAAGCAGAACAGATCGTTGGTGGAGCACATGATGATGTTACTGAAGCTATCAAAAAGGTAGAGACTCTCAAAGCTTTAGAAAAGCAGATGAGAGTTAAGTTGAAGAGTTTTTTGGCAACGCAGCTTGAACTGTTAGAGGATCATGATTTATGTAGGGATGATAGCATTAAAGAAAAAAGGGAGCCTGAAATTAATGACTTCATGGAGGATAACAGAAACTAATACAGGGGTACAGTTTAGCCTGAAAATACAGCCTCGTGCAGCTAAGAATGAAATATCTGGAATTCAGGGAGATGCACTAAAGTTGAGGCTAACAGCTCCACCTGTTGACGGCGAGGCCAATGAAGCCTGTATAAGGTTTATTGCGCAGTGGCTCAAAATAGCAAGAAATACAGTTGAAATTGTAACAGGGCACACTAGTAGACACAAGATAGTGCAGGTTAAGGGATTAAGTAAAGAACAGCTACTAGAAAGAGTCGGTACCGATGTTAAGTAGATTAAATATTTGACTTTTACTAAAGAAATGTTTTATACTATTTTTCATAAGTTATATCCAATATAAATATAGAAATAAAATTGCAATGAATGAGAAAGTAGCCTATAAAGGAGTTTTATGCAGCGAGCCCGCGGGGGTGAGAGCCGGGTTGAAACTATTAAAGGTGAAAATCACTCAGGAGCTTTTTTCCGACTTGTCTCGGTTATATGGATCCAAAGCGGCAGTGAGATATCACTGTTAGTGGGGTGGTACCACGGGTAGAACTCGTCCCCTATAGGGAAGGGTTCTTTATTATTTATCCGAGGGCTAAGCCCGTGGATAACGGTTTCTAAGGTTCAGATGGTGTAAAAAAACCACCTGAACCCAAGAATTCTATTTATAAGTAATGCTAAAAAGTATGAGGTGGATAGAAATGACAAAGAAGTATAATGAAACGCTAAATCTTCCCCAAACTGAGTTTCCAATGAGGGGTAATCTCCCGCAACGAGAACCGGAAATACTGCAGAAGTGGGAGGACATTGAATTGTATCGTGTAGTCCAGGATGCATGCCTTGGCCGACCTAAGTTCATCCTGCATGATGGGCCACCCTATGCAAATGGTAATATTCATTTAGGTACGACCTTCAATAAAATTTTAAAGGACATGATTGTAAAATATCATAGCCAAAATGGGTATGATGCACCTTATGTTCCGGGGTGGGATACTCATGGTCTTCCTATTGAACAACAGGCTATTAAGGCACTGGGTCTAAAAAGACAAGAAATAAATCCACTAGAATTCAGAAAAAAATGTAAAGAATTTGCCCTTAAATATGTTGATGTACAAAGAAAACAGTTTAAACGAATTGGAGTGCGTGGCGATTGGTCCAATCCATATATAACTCTTGATTCTAAGTACGAGTCTGTACAGCTTGGGGTTTTTGGGGAAATGGCTAAAAAGGGCTATATTTATAAGGGGCTAAAACCGGTATATTGGTGTTCTACTTGTGAGACGGCGTTAGCTGAAGCAGAAATTGAGTATGCGGAAAAGAGATCGGCCTCAATATATGTTAAATTTCCGGTCATTCAAGGAAATGGTCTCCTTGGTCAGGATAATACATCGTTTGTTATCTGGACAACTACACCATGGACATTGCCAGCTAATATGGCGGTCTGCTTACATCCAGAGCTGCAATATGATCTGCTCGTTGTTGGAGAAGAAAGGTTTATTATTGCAAATGAACTTCAGGAAGCTTTCTTAGAGGTGCTCGGCAATCCTGAAAATCATGTTGAAGAAACATACAAGGGTGAGGACTTAGAAGGTGTTATCTGTAAGCATCCCTTCTTCGAGAGACAATCTGTCGTTATATTAGGAGATCATGTTACTACGGAACAGGGAACAGGCTGTGTGCATACAGCTCCGGGGCATGGTGTAGAAGACTTTGAAGTTGGGAAAAAATATAATCTCGAAGTACTCTCCCCGGTTGATGATCAAGGACGTTTTACTGCAGAGGCCGGGAAGTTTGCAGGTATGTTTGTTGATGATGCCAACAAAGCTATAACGGCAGAATTAAAGGAACAAGATAAGCTTATTTCACTGGGCTTTATTAAGCACCAGTTTCCGCATTGTTGGCGCTGCAAAAAGCCTGTTATGTTCAGGGCAACGGAGCAATGGTTTGCTTCTATTGATGGTTTCCGTGAAAAGGCGCTACAAGCTATTGATGAGGTTAACTGGATTCCGTCTTGGGGTCGAGACCGAATTCATAATATGGTAGCTGATCGGGGAGATTGGTGTATCTCGCGGCAGCGCACCTGGGGTGTACCAATACCTATTTTTTACTGTGCTGATTGTAATAAAGAGATAATAAATGATGAGACAATAAAACATCTGCAAGATTTGGTTGCAGAGTATGGTTCTGATGTTTGGTGGGCGAGAGATGCTGCGGACCTTATTCCTCCTGGTCTTGTTTGCTCAGAATGCGGAGGAGAAAAGTTCCGTAAAGAAACTGACATTATGGATGTTTGGTTTGATTCCGGGTCAAGTCATTTTGCCGTGCTTGAACAAAGACCAGAGCTATCCTGGCCTGCTGATTTATACTTGGAGGGTAGCGATCAGCATAGAGGATGGTTTAATTCATCTTTATCAACCTCAGTAGCTGTACGTGGTATTGCACCATATAAGGCTGTTTTGACTCATGGTTTTCTTGTTGATGAATTAGGTCGGAAAATGTCAAAGTCTATTGGAAACGGGATAGATCCGCTAGATGTTATCGACCAAATGGGAGCAGACATTTTAAGACTATGGGCCTCGTCAGCGGACTATCGAAATGACGTGGCTGCTTCACCGAATATCTTGAAGCAGGTAACTGAAACCTATCGAAAAATCCGTAATACCTGTAGGTATTTAATTGGAAATCTCTATGATTATAATCAGGAAAAAGATAGCTTACCTTATGAAAAAATGCTCGAGATTGACAGATGGGCCTTAATTAAGTTGCAGAAGCTGGTGAAGAAGGTAACTGAGGCTTATGAGAATTATGAGTTTCATGTTGTTTATCACAGTATCCATAATTTCTGCGCAGTAGATATGAGTGCTTTCTACTTGGATATAATTAAGGACCGTATTTATACGGCTAAACCGGAATCGCTGGAGCGACGCAGTGCTCAACAAACTATGCACGAAATAATCTTTGGGTTGGTAAAAATGCTTACCCCCATACTCGCCTATACCACAGAAGAGATCTGGCAATATTTGCCTCATAAAGAGGAAGAGATAAGTGTACAGATAGCAGGCTGGCCAGAATATCATGAAGAATATCTAGATGTAGACCTTGAGACACGCTGGGATAAAATTCTTGCGTTAAGGGAATTTGTAGCTAAGCCTTTGGAGGAAGCAAGAAAGAAAAAGATGATTGGTCATTCATTGGATGCACAGGTACAGATTTATGCAGCAGGTGAATGGTATGAATTCTTAAAAGAACTTGAAATAGAGCTTCCAACAATATTTATTACTTCAAATGTAGTAGTAAGAAATAAGGAAGAAGCGCCGGCGGAAGCTTACTACAATGATGAAATGCCTGGCCTGGGAGTATTTATTGGTAAAGCACCGGGTGAAAAGTGTGAACGTTGCTGGATTTATTCCGAAACAACCGGTGAATACGAGGACCATCCCACACTATGCCAGCGCTGTGCTACAGTTATGAGTAATTAATACAATTAAACAGAATTATTAGATGAAAACAAGTAAATTTGGAGTATAATAAGCATATTTACCGGTAGCTAGGAACAGAATATGAAAAATAGATAGATATTTAATTTAATGAAAAAGCCCTGGTAAGGTTTAGGATACCAGGGCTTTTATCAGGTATATGGGGGTATAAACATGTCTGCAAAAAAGGTAGTGGTTATTGGTGGCGGAGCGTCAGGTATGATAGCGGCTGCCAGGGCCGGAGAGATGGGAGCTAAGGTTGTACTGCTCGAAAAGAATAAGGTACTGGGCCGAAAGATAAGTATTTCAGGGAAGGGACGCTGTAATGTAACCAACACTGCAGATATTAAGGAATTTATAGAAAATATACCGGTGAATGGACAATTCCTCTATAGTGCTTTGAGCAGGTTTTCCAGTCATAACCTTATGCAACTGCTTTTAGAACAGGGTGTTCCAGTTAAGATTGAAAGAGGTGGGAGAGTATTCCCTGTTTCAGACAAAGCGGAAGACATTGTCGAAGCATTAACGAAATATATCAAAAACAATGGCGTAGAGATTCGCTTAGAAGAAACAGCTCTGGAAGTAATGATACATAACGGAGAGGTACGTGGAATTAAAACTGATAAAGGATTTATTGATTCCTCGCGCATAATCATCACCACTGGTGGTAAGTCATATCCAGGAACTGGTTCTACTGGTGATGGGTTTAGATGGGCAGAAGAAATAGGGCATAAGGTAGTTCCGGCAAAACCGGCTTTAGTGCCCTTGAATATCAGAGAGACTTGGGTAAAGGAATTACAGGGACTGACATTGAAGAATGTTGAAGCTTCAATTATGGACGGTGATAAAGTAATCAAAAGTGAATTTGGGGAAATGCTGTTTACCCACTTTGGAGTTTCCGGCCCTATAATACTTACATTGAGCAGAGCTGTAGTTGATAAAGCTAGAGTGCCTGGTAGACTGAAACTAAGTATTAATCTCAAACCAGCTTTAGATGAGGAAACGCTGGATAAACGATTACAAAGGGATTTTCAGAAATACCAAAGGAAACAGTTAAGGAATTCTCTTGATGAGCTAATGCCCAAGAATTTGATTGCATATGTAATAGATCTGAGTGGTATAGATCCAGAAAAATTTGTCCACCAAGTTACCAAAGAGGAACGCCGCAATTTGTTGAAAACAATAACTGGTTTAACAATGACCATAGAAGGGCCACGTTCTCTAACAGAGGCAATAGTAACTGCAGGCGGAGTATCATTAAAAGAAATAGATCCGCGCACAATGGGATCTAAGCTGATTAGGGGCTTGTATTTTGCTGGAGAAGTGTTAGATATTGATGGTTATACTGGTGGGTACAACTTGCAGGCAGCCTTTTCTACGGGCTTTGTTGCAGGTGAGAATGCCGCTTTAATAAACAAGTAAAAGGAAGATTAGTTTAATCTAGTTTAACGTATTGCTTGTTGGCTAAGAATATTTGGCCGTCTTCGTTAATAACCTGATAAAACACTCTTTGCTCTGCTATAACCATAGCTTCCAGTTGAGCTTCCATATCCTTTAATATAGCTATCCTTTGGGGGTTGCTATCAGGAAGGGTCAGCAAACCAGTATTTAATACAAATCTTTGCCATTCTTCGTTCCATCTAAACGATGCTTCAATGGAGCGTTTTGTTTGTTCTTGGAATTTATAGGGTGGTGGAAGTGTTTCGTACTCAGAGGCAGGGGATTTATAGTAGAATTGCTCGCCTTCAATTTTTACTGTTGTTACAGGGGTTACTTCATAGCTAACGGTAAGGTCCTGCACGAGTTTAGACCAGATTCGAGGGTTAGCATTAGGGTTTTCCCAAGTATTAATCCAGTTCATTTCCCAAAAAGAGTTTTCGCTCCAGAGCTGCCGGAGTGTGTTATCTTGCCATGTCCATAGCTTTAAGGTTTTGGTTTCGGTGTAAGCCCCCATTCTTTCATTATGATCTTCACGCGTTACAAGAATGTCCTTGTTTCCTGGAAGGTTAAGTCTATCTATTTTACCGAGCGGAAGAAGATTATCTAGATAGTAATAGAGTGTATATTGGCCATTTTGTTTATTTACTAGGGCTAAGTACCCTCTGTCGGGGGACAGGGTCAGGGACACAACAAGCTCTTGATCTCTATCACCTAATAGATCAAGGAAAATGCATTGAGATTGCCAAGACTCATCACTTAGTTCGGGAGAGATATATTGGATTAGAGTTTTTGCTGTTTGATCGAGCGCCTCTTCAACATAGGAAGTGTTTTCAGATAGTAAAAAATCAATCTGTACACTCGGGAATATAGGGATTAGAGAGCTAATTTTGCTTGAAACAGGCATAGGAGGTTTCAGGTCTTCTATACTCCACCAGGTTAAGAAAAGAAGGGAAAAAATCAGAAGTTGGGTTAACAGTTTATTCTTCATATATGCTCCCATCAGAATTTGTATAAGTAATACATCTTATTCAGAGGAAGTAATTACTAATACTCGACAATAGGATGCTCACTGTTTAGTTTATGAATAGGGTAGGAAAGGAGCATTATTAGATATGTTTGCCTTTCGAATAATAAAACAAGGTAATAATCTTGAGGTTGGGTGTGGGCCAGGTGAAATATCTCGTTATCTGAAGGATAGAGAAGTCAATATACATGGTCTAGATATCTCTGATAACATGGTGGCATTTTACCTTATTGTAAACTTCAATGTATAATATAAGGTAAAGGAGAAAAGACTTGCTTATAAATTTTTTTAACACTGATGAATCCTATAAAGAACAAGTTGCCGAGTACCAAAAAAAAGATACTATGATGGCGATAGTCGTTTGGGGAATAGTTATGGTTACATATTATTTTATGGGACAACTATATGCCAATAAAGGAGTGTACTTAGGAATACAGGTCAATATGGTGTTGGCAATCTTATGTATATGGTTCATATTATTAAGAAAACAAAAAATAACGACCATCGGTTTTACTAAAGGCAATGCAGTTAAATCTATCATCTTGGGTAGTGTTTTGGGAGTTTTAATAGTTATTGGGAATAACGTAATAAATATAGTTGAAGGAAGTCAATTGGCTCCACTTCAAAGTATTGCAAAGAATTTTATTTATTATATGTTAGTGATTTCTTTAGTAGAAGAGCTCATATTTAGAGGATACATTCAAACAAGAATATATGGACTCGTAAAAAAACCAATCCTTGCAATTATATTAGGTGGAATCCTATTTATGTTAATCCATATTCCGTTTAAAATGGGTCAAGCAAAAATGGGGTTATTTACATACCTTCAATTAAATTGGATAACTTTAATCTTTACTTTTATCTGGCATGTTATATTTGATTTCTTGTATCGTAAATACAATACAATATATGCACCAGCAATTTTTCATGGATTAATGGATTGGGCAAATTACTTGTTTCTATAAGGTTCAAATACTGTAAACTATAACAGTACTGTGGGGATAGAAAGGATGAAGGGTATGGGAATTTTCAGTAGTATATTTGGGAGAAGCACAAAGCACATCATCCCAATATGTAATGTCGACCTAAAAAGATATCTTGGTACATGGTATGAGATTGCTCGATTTCCACATCCATTTGAAAAAGATCTTGAAAACGTAACAGCAACATACAATCTTCGAAGTGATGGAAGAATTGAAGTAATAAACTCAGGATTTAAAAATGGTATGAAAAAAGTTGTTAAGGGAGTTGCGTGGATACCTGATACAAACTGTATGGGAAAACTTCTTGTAAGAATCCTCTAAGGGCTTTATTGTAACAAAAATAATCAGAGTTAAGCAATATAGTAAAGAGCAGCAGTTACATCGTCGTATACCAGGTTAATGCCGGTCAAGAGGTAAAAAATTATTACAGAGTTAGAAAAGCATATGGGTTTAAAGTTAAATTTCTCAAATTAGTAGAAGCAGGAAAAGTTTTATTAGTGCAAAAATAATTCGGAAAAGATGAGTGAAGAAGAATCAATTAAACTGGTTAAAGAAAATCAAGAAAAATTGGTATTGACAGAGAAGGAATTTAAGAAATAGGCTGAGAAGAGGTACATTGTGTTAATTGAGGTTGAAAATGATGAATATGTAATAATGAAAGACATGAAACTTGCAGAAAAATCAATAAATGAAGAAAGAGAATGGCATAAAATATAGTCATATAATACTTTAATAAGGGAGTAAATTATGAAAGTATTAGTTATTATTGGAAGTCCAAGAACACACGGAAGAACATATAAAATTGTAAAGATGTTTGAAGAATATCTAAATATATATGGGGTAATCGAAACTGAATACTTATATCTAAGAGACCTTAACATACAGTCATGTAGAGGCTGCGGGATATGCTTGGAACGAGGGGAAGAATATTGCCCATTAAAAGATGATAAGACAGTTATCTTTGATAAAATGAGTAGTTCAGATGGAGTAATTATTGCAGTGCCGAATTATTCACTGCAAATTCCTGCTATTACTAAAAATTTATTTGATCGATTATCTTATGTATTTCATCGCCCTTGTTTTTTTCATATAGCCTGGGTTCCTATTGTTACTGAAGGTGCATTCGGTTACAAAGAAATATTAAAATACTTGAACACGGTTGGTGAGTTTTGGGGGTTTAATATTTGCCGAGGTGTTGGTTTTACTATGCCTAACTATGAAGTGAACGTAGATAATACAGATATAATGAATAAAAAAATTGGTGAAGCAGCTAAACGGTTCTATGAGAAAATGGTAGGATTAAAGTCACCTAGTCCTAACTTGAAGAAATTAGTTATATTTCGCTTTGTTAGGACCTTACACTCTTTTAAAACAAATAAAGAATATCGTGATTATCAGTATTATAAAGAGCGTGGGTGGTTTAACTCAGTATATTATTATGATGTTAAGTTGAGCTTACCAAAAAGAATGATTGGAGCATTGATAGATAAGATTGCACTTCGTCAAGCGAGAAAATGAATATAGTAGCCCATGCAAGGCATTTATAATTCCCAATGTTATGACTATAATGGTAGTTAGAAATCATTGCGATATATTAATATTGTTATTATTAAATAGCCTCTCGGAATAAAAAAGCACTTAAAGGTTAAATTGGCAAAAATTCACTGGGAATTAACTGATTTCAGAGAAAAAACTATGTTTTTAACACAAATAGTAAAAAAGGGTATGCCAAATAAACGTACCAATATGAAATTTTTATAAATGGTGCTAGCTAGGCAGCTTGGTTGAAAATGAGTTCTGGAAGTTTTAAAGTTACATTTTGAGTGCTGTACCAAGCATCTATGTGTTGACACATCTTGATATAGTACGTACGAATGTACCAGTTTTTAGTGGAACGGTGGCGTCCAGATTCTAAGTGATAATCAACTTTTTCACGTTTATTAGAACGTTCAACAGAAGTACGCCGTTTGTAAATATGCTGCCACTTTTCTGAATATCTAGGGGTTTTGGGAAACAGCCTTAGATTATCCTCAGAAAAAGTATGGAAAGTACGACCGTATTTAGCATTAGAGCAGGGGCTTTCGCAAGAGTTTTTTGTACCACAAGCAAGAGGACATTCTTTTGTGTTTTTAATAAAACTTTTATTTATTTATTTATTTATATATATATGTATTTATTTATATTTATATATAAATAAATACATATATATATAAATTGAAAAACTATGCTCCTTATTGTATGATAAATTTGAGTGTCGAAGAGTGTCGGAAAATGGATATAGAACTCAGAAATCTGATTCCCTATGAAAGATTATTACCAGAGCTTGACTCGGTCTTTGAAAGATTAGCTTGCAACAACTCATAGTATGTTCGTTTTCCGGTTGAACCTCCAGTCGGAGAACTCATGCAGAACACTATTTACGAAGGAGAGCATGATGTTTAAGCGCTTATTTCTCAGCTTACTATTGTTAATATATTTGTTAATTATAACTGCTCCTTGCTATGCCTTGGACAATAATATTCGTTTGACTGAAGACGAGCAGACCTTTATTAAGCTGCACCCAGTTATAAGAATTGGTGTCGATCCGGGTTTTGAACCTTTTGAGTTCATAGATGAGGAAGCTGAATATAAGGGTATTGCAGCCGATTATCTTGGAATTATTAGTGAGAGAACCGGACTTCTTTTTGAAGTGGTTCAGGGTCTGACATGGCCGGAAGCTTATGATTTGGCAATCGAAGGAGAAATCGATATACTTCCAGCTATTGGCAAAAATGAGGAACGGGAACAGTACTTCCTCTTTTCCAAACCTTATTGTTACTTCAAAAGAGCAATAGTCATAAAAAACACGGAAACTGACATATCCAGTATAAAAGATTTAGAGGGCTTAACTGTTGCTGTTCAAAGAAACAGCTCACATCACAGCTATTTATTGTCCTTTCCGGAAATAAATCTAAGTCTCTATGATTCAGTTGAATCCGCGCTGGCAGCCGTAGCCGACGGCACAGAGTGCGTTTTTGTTGGGAATCTTACGGTAATAAATTACCTGATTAAAACCGTAGCCTTACCAGACCTTAAATTAATAGCTTTTGAAGCTGAAAAAAAGAACTCTTTGCATTTTGCAGCTCGCAAAGGCTGGCCGGAATTAGTCAGCGTTATAGATAAGACTATGGCCGGTATAACTGAAGAAGAAAAGCAGGCCATCATTAACAAATGGGTGGATATCGATATAGAAAATGATTATGGACCCTTGATTATATTGATACTTATACTTGGGGGTATAATAGCAATTTCATTATTGGTATCGCTTTTTTGGGTTAATCGTCTTAAAAAAGAAGTTAAAAAAAAGACTCAGGATATCTTTGAAATGAAGGAAAAATACAGGAGAATTCTGGATGATTTGCCCGCATTGATAGCTGAATTTCTACCTGACAGCACACTTACATATGTGAATAAAAAGTATTGTGATTATTATGACATGTCAAAGGAACAATTGCTAGGAAAGAAATATTTGCATCTTCTACCCGATGATGAACGGAAAAAAGCTGCTGAAGAATATTCATCTTTAATCCAGCAGAATTCATCAAACGGTTATGTTCAACAGATATTAAAAAATGACAAGTTGTTCTGGTATGAATGGAAGAATAGAGCAATTTTTGACAACAATAGCAAAGCCAAGCTATATTATTCAATTGGGACTGATATAACTGAAAGAAAAAAGCTGGAAGAAAAAGAAAAGAATGAGCTTAAAAGGTTAAGAGCGATCTTTGAAAATAATTCGGCAGTTATTTTGTTTATAGAACCTGAAACAGGAAAAATACTAGATGCTAATCCAACTGCCATAGACTTTTATGGCTATACTAAGGAAGAATTTCTAGAGATGCACATTCAGGATATCAATATGCTGGAAACCGAAAAGGTGAAGGAATTAAGACTCAGAGCACTAGAAAGAGCACAAAAATATTTCACGTTACTGCATAAATTGAAAAATGGTGAAATTCGAGTGGTGGATGTCCACTGCAGTCCAATAATATTCAATGAAAAACAAGTGTTAATATCGATTATCTTTGATGTGACCGAAAAAGAGGAAGCTATGAAAGAGATAAAAACGCTGGCCTTCCAAGACTATTTGACGGGGGTTTATAACCGACGGTATTTTGAGGAATCATTTTATAGGTTAAATAAAAAGCAAAATCAGACTTTAGCTATTATTGTAGGGGATATAAACGGTTTAAAAATGGTTAATGAAAGTTTCGGCCATGCAATAGGCGATGAGCTTATTAAAGAGGTGGCTAAAGAGATTGGTTTATTAATCCAAAGCAATGATATTCTAGCTAGGATTGGTGGAGATGAATTCGGCATTTTGATTACGAATGCTACATCAGAATATGTTATGAAGTTGACTAATCTTCTTGAAAAAGAATTGGATAAATATGTTGTGCTTACGAATAGTGAAGAGGCTAAAGTGTATTTGTCAGTTTCCTTTGGTTACGGTATGCAAATAGACCACAATCAAGATTTAGATGGTCTAATGAAGGAGGCTGAAGGGTTCCTCTATCGAAGAAAGTATTATAATGATAAAAGTACGCGAAGCAACATGATTAAGGCAATGATGAGTACTTTATTTCAAAAAAGCGAGAGAGAAAAAAGGCATTCCGAACGCGTCTCACAACACTGTGAAGCAATAGCAGAAGCTTTAGGCTGGGATATTTACAGCATTAATAGAATAAAAATAGCGGGAATGCTTCATGATATTGGCAAAATTGGTATAAGTGAAACGGTTCTCAATAAAGAGGGAAAACTCAACGATTCAGAGTGGGAACTGATGAAACAGCATGTGATAAAAGGAGCTGCGATTTTGGAGGAGACAGATGAATATGAGGACATAAGTTATGTGATTGCCGCTCATCATGAAAGATGGGATGGATCAGGCTATTGCGAGGGATTGCAAGGAGAAGGAATTCCTATTATGGCGAGGATTATCGCTGTTGTCGATGCGTATGATGCTATGACAGAGCAAAGAACATATAAAAATACTTTAACAAAAAAAGAAGCAATTGCTGAGTTGAGAAAATGTTCTGGGACACAATTTGATCCTAGAATTGTTTCGGTTTTTATTGACAATGTTATTAGTGATATTTGTGAAATTTGATTTAAGGATGGCACAGAAATTAAAAGATAAGGGCGGTTTGCCTTAGCTGTGAGTATTTTTAGGCTTTATAAGCTATTGAAATAATTGCAGAGTGTGCTGCAGTTTAAATACAATTACATATATAATTGTATTTACCAAAATTTATCGGACGATATATGATATTTGCGAGGTGTCGAAAAATAGAAATAAAACTCGAAAATTTAATAACCTTTGAAAAATTTTTAGCAGAGCTGGATTCAGTGCTAGAAATGGTCGAACTCAATGGACGAGTAGTTTTATTATTCAGAAATACGAAGCCAATGGGAACTTATTCGCAAACGCTGCTGTTTCGAACAAGAATTATACTTTACACGAAGCGATGCGGCTCATTTTGCTTGAAAAAGATGACTATATCATGCATGCAGCCGACCTGGCGGACGAGATTTATGAGAGAAGATTATATGTAAAGAAAAACGGTGAAAAGGCAAAATACACGCAGGTAAGAGCAAGATGCGGAAAATATCATAAAATCTTTGAAGCCTTGCCAGGAAATAGAATTAAGCTGAAATCCGAGAATTAGGAAGTAGAAAGTAGGGACTGGAGGTAAATGTAATGGAAAAAGAAATATTTTCTGTGGCAGATATATGCGCAATGAAATCTCTTGAGAACTTCAGCCCAAAACTGATAGAAACGACTGTTATTAAAAGGATGAAGGAACTAAAGATTGATACAGCAAAGCAATATGAAGAAATCCTTGAAAGAAGTGGCGAAGAAAGTGTTTTATTCCTTGCGCTGCTGAATAATGGGTATTCAGAATTTTTCAGGGAACCTTTTGCTTTTGCCCTGCTGGAAAGCCGCGTGCTGCCGGATATTTTCAACAGTAAAAAAGACAGCCGGGAGATCCGGATGTGGTCAGTCGGCTGCTCGGCCGGTCAAGAGCCCTATTCTATTCTTATGCTGGCTCGGGAAGTTTCAGAGCTATTTAAGTCTAAAATGCGGCTGCATATGTATGCCACGGACATTTCAAACCAAGCACTCGACCGCGCAAGGTATGGAATATACAATAGGAATGAACTAAAAAAGGTACCGCTTGGTTACCTTGATGATCATTTTGATCAGACGGGGAATGCTTATCGGATAGCCCCTGATATAAAGAACAGTGTAGACTTTTTATATTATGACATTTTAGATCAAAACACAGTCTCTCCTCCGGAGAGCATTTATGGGCATTTTGACCTGATCATCTGCAGCAACCTGCTGATTTACTATAATGACAAGGCGCAGCGGTTTATTATCAATAAACTTATAAAAGCCTTGTCTCCCGGAGGGTATTTGGTAGTCGGAGAAGCGGAGAAAGCTATATTGTCGAAGCAAATGGGAATCACTGCGGTCGTCAAATCCGGTCCTGTTTCTAAGAAAACCATTGTTTAAACAAAGCGAGGGATACAATATGAAAATAAATAATTTAGAGGTTGGGAGCAAAATAAAATTAAGCTATGCTATAGTTTTGTTCTTATTAGCACTATTATCAATCGTTAGTTTCTGGGAAATATATAATACGCACTCCTATTCAGAAAAGCTGTATAATAATCCGCTCCAGGTTCGAAGAGCCATCTCCAAATTAGAAATTGCCACAGATAATATAACTTTGCACATGCGGATAATGCTTATAGTAGAAGAACCAGAGGGCATGACCTATTGGCGGAATGAAATTATCAAGAGAAAAGTCGATATAGAACAGCAATTTCAGATTTTAAAAGAGCGTTATATGGGTTCCCAGGAAGATATTTTGGAAATAGAAAAAGCATATTTATTATGGGAAGAGAACATTGAAAAGCGTATCGAGCTTATTGAGCAAGGAGATAGAGCGGCTGCTTTCAAAAGTATGGGGGAATATGTAGGACCTTCCCCGCTGAAACTTCAATTATCAGAAAAGCTTGAAGCAGTTGATAGCTTTGCAAAAAATATAGCGGATGAGCTCTATGCCGATTCAATGGGGACGCTTAGAACAACGTATCTCCAGATGGGGATTATCATACTTCTTTGTTTAATTTTAGTTTTTGTATTATCCCGGTATATCTATCAGCTAATAAAAACACCACTTTTTGAGATGCAGCGTGTCATGGAGGATTTTTCTAAAGGCAAGTATGAAACGAGGTCCCGGATAATTCGTCCTGACGAATTTGGCAAAATCTCCAAAGCGCTGAACGAAATGTTCAATACATTGGAGCTCGAAATGATTATTAATGAAAAAGCTAGCGTTATTACCAATAAGTTACTGAGCACCGAATTAATAAATCAATTTTTCCAAGTAGTGCTTTTGAGTATGATAAAACACACTGGCGGCGAGCTTGGCGCAGTATATTTACGCTCAACTGATCAAAAAATTTTCGAAATAGCAACCTCCATTGGCATGAACGATCAAGGCCGCGCTTCATTTAACATTGAGCATCTGGAAGGCGATCTTGGACGGGTCGTTGCCTCAGGAAAGATTGAAAAATTTACCTTGAACACGGAGGATGTTCGATTCCAGCATCCTCTCCCTTACGGTGAGCTTTTTCCAAAGGAAATCATCACAATCCCAATCGTGGAAAAGGATGAAGTGATTTTAATTGTAACGCTGGCAAGTATCAGCGGCTTTGAGCCGATGGCGTTAAATCTTATTGAAAATATTTACCCGATTCTGAACACACGAATGCTTGGGATTTTGAGTAATAATGAAATCAGACAAATAAGAGACGAACTAGAAACTAAAAATGAAGAGCTGAAACAACAGCAAGCTGAACTTCAGATCCAGGCCGCTGAAATTGAACAACAAAAGACTGAGTTAGAAAAGCAAAATGAAGAACTGAGTGAAGTCAGCAGGCTTAAAACGAACTTCCTCTCCAATATGAGTCATGAACTGCGAACACCTTTGAACTCTATCATAGCTCTTTCAGGTGTTCTCTATCGTCGACTGAAGAATCAAATATCTGACGAAGAATACAGCTATCTTGAGGTAATTGATAAAAGCGGCAAGAGCCTTCTGGCTATGATCAACGATATTTTGGATATTTCAAGAATTGAGTCCGGACGTGTGGAAATTGAAAATGACTACTTTAACCTAAACAGCCTTATAAACGAACTCTTGGAGATGCTGCGGCCGGTTGCGGAACAGAAAGGCATCGAAATCGTTTATAACAATGCCGATAGGGAAATACCCTTGGTCAGTGATGAACAAAAAATGCGCCACATCCTGCAAAACTTAATGGGTAATGCCATCAAATTCACAGACGAAGGAAGGGTGGAAGTTTCCGCATATGAAAGTGACGGACAAGTTGTCATTGCGGTCTCTGATACGGGTATCGGGATTGTAAAGGAACATCTTACACATATTTTTGAGGAATTCAGACAAGCTGATGGCAGCACCACCAGAAAATATGGCGGTACCGGGCTTGGCCTTGCCATATCGAAGAGATACACAGAGATGTTGGGTGGAAGGATTGAAGTGGAAAGCACCCTTGACAAAGGGTCCATATTTACCGTAACAATTCCCTTGCAGCAGGAAGCAACAAAATTATTAAAAGAAGTGTATAAACCAGATACCTCCAGCTATGCTAATCAGATTTCAACAATAACAGAAACCCAAAGTGCAGACATAAGGGACAAGGGCTATAAGCTTTTAATTGTTGAAGACAGCGAACCGGCTATTATTCAGCTGCGTGACGCCCTTTCTGAGGAGGAATATCAAATCACTGTGACCAATGATGGTGCCGAGGCCCTGAAAAAAATGGAAGAAAGCATTCCGGATGGCATCATTCTTGATTTAATGATGCCGATAAAGGATGGGTTTCAAGTTTTGAAGGAAGTTAGAAATAGTTACAAGAGCGCTCATGTTCCGGTTTTGGTTCTGACCGCCAAGCATATTGAAAAAGAAGAATTGAGAACATTAGCGCTTAATAATGTCCATCAGTTGATTCAAAAGGGCAGCTTGGACAGAAGGGAACTTCAGGATGCAGTGGCATCCATGTTCCTTCCGGCGGTGAAACCAACCAAACCAGTTCATAAGGAACAAATGGAAATACCTGAGAAGCCTATTGTTTTAGTAGTAGAGGATAATCCGGATAACAGGCTTACTGTGAAAGCTTTGCTAAAGGATATCTTTAACATCGTAGAGGCTGAGGATGGGGAAGCTGCTGTTGAGCTAGCCGGGATTCATATGCCGGATTTGATTTTGATGGACATTGCCTTGCCTGGAATGGATGGTGTGGAAGCTTTCCGGGCTATTCGGAAAAACCCTAACCTAGCACATATTCCTATAATTGCTCTTACAGCAAGTGCCATGACTACAGATCGAGAAATATATTTGGCCCATGGATTTGATGCATTCATTCCCAAGCCTATTATTGAAAAGCAATTCATGAGAATCATTGAGGGGGTACTTTATGGGAAATAAGAAAAGTAAATTCCTCCTGATAGACGATAATCAGGGTAATCTGATCAGCTTAAAAGCACTGATTAATGAGTCGTTCCCTCATGTCGAGATTTTCACAGCCCAAAGCGGAGAAGCAGGTATAGAAATAGCTAAGGTCAATGAACCTGATGTTATTCTCCTTGATATTCTCATGCCAGGCATGGACGGCTACGAGACCTGCCGGCGGCTGAAAGCGAACCCCAGGCATAATGGGATACCGGTAATCTTTGTGACTGCATTAAAAAGTGATAAGGAAAATCGTTTAAAGGCTTTGGAAAGTGGAGCGGAAGCTTTTATTAACAAACCCATCGATGAAATAGAATTCTATGTTCAGCTTCGTGGAATGCTGAAAATTAGAGAAAGGAATATCATAAACAGTAATGAAAACGAAAAATTGAATGTTCTGGTAAATGAAAGAACAAAAGACATTATTGATTTAAAAGAGAAGTACAAAAATATATTGGATGACCTGCCGGCGCTTATTTGTGAATTTATGCCTGACAGCACTTTGACATATGTCAATAAAACCTACTGCAGATATTTTCAAATGAGCAGGGAAGATCTGATTGGCAAGGCCTTTCTTGATTTATTACCCGAGAATTCAAGAGAAAAGGTGAGGAAAAAATATCTATCCTTAAGTCCCAGAAATCCTTCAAACCAGTATGTTCATAAAGTAATGCTGAATGGTGAAGAGAAATGGCAGGAATGGCGGGACAGTGCAATATTTGATGAACAAGGTTTGTTAAAGCATTTTTTTTCCATTGGAGTTGATATTACAGAGCGCAAGAAAGCAGAAGAAAAATTGCTTTTTCTGAGCTATCACGATCATATGACTGGGCTATATAACCGACGTTTTTTTGAGGAGGAGGTTAAGCGCTTGGATAAAGCCAGAAATCTTCCTCTAACCATTGTAATGGCTGATGTGAATGGACTTAAACTGGTCAACGATTCCTTTGGCCATGCTGCGGGAGATGAATTGCTCAAGAAAGCTGCAAAGGTAATCCAAGAAGCCTGCCGGGCCGACGATATTATCGCTAGAGTTGGCGGAGATGAGTTCGCACTTATATTGCCTCAAACAGACCGAAATAGTGCAGAAAACCTTATCAGGCGTATAAGAGAAAATATTGTCAAAGGCAATACTAATACTTATGTGCTCTCGATATCATTTGGGCATGCGACAAAGTCGGAAGTTCGTGAGGACATCAATGAAATTTTTGCCAATGCTGAAAACTATATGTACAAGCATAAAGCATTTGAAAGCGCCAGCATGAGAAGTAAGACAATAGAAGTGATTATGAACAGTCTTTTTGAAAAAAGTGCAAGGGAAAGTGCACATTCAAAACGGGTTAGCCAGATTTGTGAATTAATTGCTTTAGCTCTTAATTTTGATGAGGATGAAATTAATACCATCAAAATAGCCGGACTTGTTCATGACATTGGAAAAATCAGTGTGGATGAAAAAGTGCTTAATAAATATGGAACGCTTGATGAGGATGAATGGATTGAGATTCGTAAACATCCAGAATCAAGCAGGCGCATCCTTTCTGCGGTCAAAGAATTTGCTGAAATCTCCGATTATGTTGTAGCACATCACGAAAGATGGGATGGAATGGGCTATCCGAATAGACTAAAAGGAGAGGAAATTCCAATCGAATCAAGAATCATCGCAGTTGCAGATGCGTATGATGCCATGACATCACAAAGATCCTATAGGAAACCAATGAGCAAGAAAAAAGCGATTGATGAGTTGAAGAAAAATACAGGCATTCAGTTCGATCCTGAAATTGTGGAAGCATTTCTCTCAATCCCAAACAATGCAATTAACAGCGATACTGGTGATTTCTGAAGAAAGGGATATGAAAATGCAAAAGAGTCAAATTCTGTTTATTTCAAGTCTAATTTTTGCAATTACTAATTCTGAACTTGTTACTATTAATCTATTTTTTCAAAATGTTATTGCGTCACAAGCATTGGTTATAATCAAACCTTTTTTAGAGAGTATAAATAACTAAAGATGACCAGGTATGCGAACATTAAGTTCCCGCTAACCATAGTTTCGCCTTAAGTTTGTACATTATTGAAAGAGAGATGATTTAGATATGGCTGTTCGAGAATTGTTGCTATTAGGTAACCCTCAATTATATGAAGTGAGTACGCCATGGGAAAAATCAGAGTTAGAGTGCATTAACACAGTTATTCAAGATTTGCATGATACACTTATGGATTTTCGGAAAAAACATGGAGTAGGTCGTGCGATAGCAGCCCCACAAATTGGAATTATGAAAAGATTAATTTATATGTATATTGAAAGACCAGTAGTTTTCATTAACCCAGTATTGAAAACAAAAGGGGATGAAACCTTTGAAGTATGGGACGATTGTATGTGTTTTCCGAACCTTCTAGTGAAAGTGAAGAGATACAAAAATAGCAGTATTAGGTATAAAGATAATGATTGGAATGAAAGCACAATGATGCTTGAGGGTTCGTTATCTGAGTTGTTACAACATGAATATGATCATCTTGACGGAATAATCGCGACACTAAGGGCAGTAGATAAATTTTCCTTTGCATTAAAAACTCAAGTAAAATACCTCTAACATTGCTTTACTTGTTGATAAGTACTAGTCCAATAATACATAATATCGCACCAAAGATTTTGTTGTAACCAAAACCTTCTTTAAAAAAGAATATCCCGATCGGAATAAGCATTAAAGCAAGAGCGATATTGGCTACTAAAGAGCCCACACTTATTTTCCAACCTGCTCGGTAAGCCATTAAGTAGCCAAATTCAAGACCGACGATTGAAATACCAAGAGCGATACTGGTCCAATTCAAATCTTTAAATGATTGAAGGAATGTTTTATCGGCTTTGTTAAATAGAAATATTAAAATAGTAATAAAAGTTGCAGTCAAATATGTAATAAATAATGCTGAAAACGGGTTAGCCCTTTGAGGTGTGGATTTTTGGCATAAATTGTATAAGATGTTTGAAGATACTATAAGTACGATTGAAAACACATACATAAACAACCCTTTGACCTACTTTCGTTAAAATTATATTTTATGTACTCTGGACCAAAAATTAAATATTTTAAGTCTACCATAAATTATATTCTATGACCATTCTCTTTTTTAGTTAATACTTTCATTGTTGAAAAACAATGAACAAAGCTATTATTTTGTTGCTTGAGGTTGGTAATAATATGGATTATAGAACTAGGTGGAAAACCAGAAGAGACGATAGGAAACGTTGGGATATATGTATCCCGATTTTTGATTGAAATGAACCAAGAAGTTATTGGAGCTGTAACTTCTATAAACAAATCAAAGGATAAGTTCAATAATGTAGAATTAGTTAACTTTGACTTTCTAGATAAAAATACATTTGATAAAGCCTTAGATGATGTAGATAGAGTATTTTTAATGAGGCCACCTCATTTAGGCAAACCTGAAGATTTATATTGTTTTATTGATACAAAAGACATTGGATTTGCTATAGCCAAAATATTGTATAATTTTGAAAAACATCAAAATACTGTTTATACAATTACAGGTGTAATTACTGGTCTAATTTTTATAAAAATGCAAAACTATGGAGTTATATTTTCTAAATCGGAAGTATTTGCAAATTTCAGACCACTGGATTCTCCAATTGTTAGATCAGCAACTCCGGGTTCAATTGAAGGTTTAATATATACAAATACACCCTTAGCAGAACATTTAATTGGTGTACCAGAAGTAACTATACAAATGTTAGCATTCTCTTGGTTGTTTTTTATCTGGGAACGGAAAGTAATTAGAAATAGAAGATAGTGCTATTTCCTTAAGAAGCGTGGAGTAAGGAGGATTTTATGGAGTTTGTTGCAATCGATTTTGAAACAGCAAATGAATTTAGATCAAGTGCATGTGCTATTGGGTTTGCGGTTGTGAGTGACAATAAAATTGTGGAGAGGCAACAATATTTAATTAAACCACCCATGATGTATTTTAATCCATTTAATGTTGCATTACATGGGATAACTGAGAAACATGTTAAAAATGAACCTCATTTTAATGAATTATGGCCTAGTATAAAATGTTTTTTTGAAAAAAGGCTTATTGTTGCTCATAATGCTAGCTTTGATATAAGTGTTCTCCGCAATACGTTGGATGAGTATCAAGTACCTTATCCAGAATTTGATTATTGCTGTACCAGAATTATATCGAAAGCAACCTGGCCAAATCACGTAAGCTATGCTTTAAACCACATGGCAGCTTATTTAGGATTAGATTTTATACACCATAACGCCGAAGAAGACGCAGTTGCATGTGCAAATGTCTTAATTAGGGCAGCTAAAGAATTGGGAGTAAAATCCCAATTAGAATTGGCGGAATTATCTAAAGTAAAAGCTTTCAAAACCGTTGCCAACACTGAAAATGATGATCAAAACCATCGATTGTACGGGAATTACCGAGGGGAATATTTAATCGTCTTTTAACATATCATTATTCTTTTTGCGTGAAAAATACTGCATTAATAAGTTTATAGCATAGTATCCGATGAAGAAGATAATACCACTTATTATAAGTTCTAACGGGGCTTTGTTGTCTAACCACCAGAAACTAACGATTAAAAAAACAACAGTTGCAACGATCGATGATGGTATAATACGACTCAAATTAACCCTATTAGTAAGAAGGCCTGAGCTTACACGTTTAAAGGCCAAATAAAATGTGACTCCGAAAAACAGTAGTGCAATGTCCCAATACCTTGAAATGGGTTCTAGAAGAATAAACTGCCGATATAATAAATCCAGTAAAATGCCGAAGTACAAGATTGTAAATCCAAAGCTGTTTTGTTTGCGAGCTTCTTGAATAATTCTTTCATCTTGAATCTGATTCTTCATTTCTCGTTCTCCTTTATCCAAAATAAGTCATCTAGGGTTTTATTTAAGGAATAACAAATGGCTAAACATAATTTTATAGAAGGGTTATAGTTACCTTTCTCAATTAAATTTATAGTTTGTCTAGTGACTCCAACAGCTTCTGCCAGTTGTTGCTGAGTTAGGTCGAGTTCCATACGAGCTAGTTTAATACGATTTAGCAAACCTAGATCACCTCCTAGATACGATTGTAACATATATATTACATATGTCAAGTATATGTTACTTTTTGATTGAATGATTAATAAAATGCAGTGTAAAGGAGTTAGTAAATCCTAACTGAAAAGGCTAGCAATTTTGGTAAAGCAATTATTGAAAAAGTTAATAATCATAATAAGCTTTCATGGCTGGTTATAAAAATGCTAAAAAAACAAATGATATTTAACGTCCTAAAGTATTGGAAATAAAAATAGAATATTAACATTAAGAGGTAAAACTATGACTATTGAAGAAATTAAGAGGAATAATTCTATTTATGATACAAGTATGTACGTTGAATATCAACCTTGGATTACACTAATATACATAGCGATATTTATTAGTCCCCTTATTGCTGGTATAATAATTAGATTTCAGTGAGCTTAAGTTCTGTTTATACATTCATTCAGTTTTACATTTATCTGTAATATTGGAAATAAGGATAGTTTGAGCTAGCATAAATTTAAGGAGGTGGGTAAATGCCATGGTGCCCAAATTGCAAAACTGAATATCGGGAAGGTTTTGATATATGTAGCGACTGCGCGGTAGAACTGGTGGACAACTTGAACATAGAAGAGGGGCAGTTTGATATCTATGAAGATGATAAGTGGTGCTTGCTTCTTCAAACTCAAAATGAAAGAGAAGCAGATATAGTAGAATCATTCATAAAAAGCAGCGAAATTCCGGTATTAAGAAAGGAAAAAGGGGCCGGAGGTTATCTGAGAATATATATGGGAATGAACGCTTTAGGAAGCGAGATATATGTTCCGGAAAGTAGACTAGTAGAAGCCAGCGAGATAATCAATTTAAAAACAGATGAACCAGAGCAAAAAGCAGAACCGAAAAAATCGGAAGTACATCCTTATGTACAGAAAAGGAAGAAAAGAGTATGGATACTATTTGTTATAATTCCCATTATAATAAGCCTGGTTGCATGGTTATTAGAATATACAATGGGTTAAACACTGATAGTATCGCCTTGCATTTGGGTTGTGGACTGGATAGTAGGTATTATAGAATAAATAACAGTAAGGTAGACTGGTACGATGTAGATTTTAAAGAAGTAATTGAGATGAGAAAACTATTTTTCGAGGAAACTTTAGACTAGGAGGTATTTATGAAACCACTTAATGTTTTAGGTTGGATTTTGCGTTTTATTGTACTAGTCATTTTATTCAACATCTTTTTTATCCTTGGAGCGCAGTTAGTTTCAGGACTTATTCCGAATATTAAATCAGAGCCAGGCCTTGTATCAGCTGAAACTGCAATATTAATAATAAGTATTGTCAGCACACTGCTGGTAATGGCACTGGTCTTAAGCTCGCGCTGGAGAGGCTGGAAACTTGTCTTAGGATTATCACTTGCTTATTACGGTGCAGTGACCTTTGTGATGCAAATTGAGACATGGTATTTCCTTTCAAATATTACAGTTGGTGTCGAACTTCTACCACGTTTGTTTTTGATGGGTATTCCTATAGCGTTTATCTTTGTCCCATTAGCAGTATTTATTTTAGGTAAAGGTAAAGGTAAAGGGAAGTCTGATTTTGTATCAAATCCAGGACGTATTATGGAGGGGAAAGAGTGGGTATTGAAGTTAGTCCTTATAGCGATGACCTATCTTGTTCTGTATTGGAGTGCTGGGTATTTCATTGCCTGGCAAAATCCAGAATTACGTGCTTTTTACGGAAACCCCGGAGAAATGCTACCACTTTGGACGCATACAATTAATACTTTTCATACAGATCCTGGATTATTTCCCTTTCAGATTCTTCGAGCAATGCTTTGGACATTGTGCGCTCTTCCGGTAATTCGTGGCTCAAAGGTCAATGCTCGGTGGACGGCTATCCTAGTAGGTCTGTTCTTTTCTATTCCGCAGAATATTGGACACATTTTAGCAAATCCACTTCTACCGATAGCAAGCATACGATTTAGTCACATGATAGAGACAGCTTCTTCAACCTTTATATTTGGTATGATTGTAGTATGGTTGTTACACCGTGAGCATAAGTCGATAGGTGATTTGTTCGGATTGAAGTAATTAGTTGAAATAAATCAGGAATATGAATAGAGGTTGTTAAGTTGAATTTAAGTTATGAGAGACAATGGAAATGGCCATTAATTTTGGTTTTTATGCGTTTCTTTTTAGCAGTTGTTCTACAGCTATTTATAGCTGGGATATACTTATTGCAAAACAATCCTACTCCGCTGCAGTCTGCTGGCCATTGGTTTACTGTATATGGGTCGTTTATTGATATTGGGTGTTTGGCTATTATTGTCTGGCAGATACGAAAAGAAGGTAAGACCCTTTTAGATCTTGTCAATATAGACAAAAAACATATCTTGAAAGGTGTATTGACCGGTTTACTTTATATTTTGATATTTATGCCAATTTCGGTGGTAGGGATTAGTCTGACCCATTTACTTGTATACCAAACTCCCTATCCTCCACAAATTATGGGGGGAATACCACTATGGGGTGCAATTTATAGCGTCACATTATTTCCTATATTATGGGGGTTTGCTGAGCAAATTACATATCAAGGCTATTCTCTTACCCGTCTTGAAAATTGCTTTAGAAATAAATGGGTAGCTATTGGGCTTGTTAGTCTTGGCTGGATGCTTCAGCATACTGCTCTTCCACTAATGCTAGACTGGCAATATATAATTTTTCGAATGGTATCATTTTTACCTCTTACCATAGCAATGCCTTTAATTTACCTTCGTACCAAGAGATTAATGCCGTTTATAATTGCGCATTGGGCTATGGATGCTATTGCAGCAATAATGGGAACATTGCTACCTATATTAAAATAGCACGTGTCTTATACAAAAGTTCAAATGGGTCGATATTCACAACCACAGTATTTAAGAAGAGCCTGATTAAAAAGACGGATGTGGACTTTTTCATCAAGAATGATACGGTGGAGTATTATTTGTTTATTGGTGTCTGCAATGAAGTGTATGTGTTTACCTTTTATTGAATTTATGGATAATAAGGGATGGAAGTATGTTGAACAAATGGGCGCTGGCTTATTGTTTGAAAAGGAAGGCGACAATCATACTTCAGTTAGTCGAATGTTTACACGGTATTATAGAGTTATTAGCTACTAAAGAGTAAAAGGTAGAAAATTTCAGTTTCAGAGGTGTCTTTTGTCAGTATTGCGATGGAAGGAGAAACTAGTTAAAATATGAAGCTAATAGATTTAAGTTATTCTATTGAGAATGGGATGCCAACACATCCATATGATAACGAACCAACATTATTTCAGGATAGGTTTTTAGAAAAAGATGAATATAACAATTATTGCTTTCAAACTGGAACACATACCGGAACGCATGTCGATTCACCTATGCATTTAACAAAAAGCACAAGTTATATTAGCGAGTATGACCTTGAAAATTTTTGTGGAGAAGCATGTGTTCTCGATGTTAGTGAGGAAGAAATAATTAAATATAAGGATAGCTATAAGGAAAAATTAAAGAATAACAGTATTGTGTTGTTGTATACTGGCCATGAAAAAAAATATGGCCAAAAAGAGTACTATACAACACATCCAGTTATAGATTTTAGTATGGCTGAATTCTTAGTTGAGAGTAATGTAAAGTTAATTGGTATGGATACTCCTTCACCGGATAAGCATCCCTTTTTAATCCATAAATACTTGTTTTCAAAGAAAATGTGTTTACTAGAAAATCTCTGTAACCTAGGTTTACTACTCAACGAAAATAGAATTGAATTATTTGCTTTCCCCTTAAAAATTAAAGCGGATGCTTCTTTAGTAAGGGCGGTTGCAAGGATAGCTTATTGAGGTGAATAAGGTTGGTACTAGAAATTAGTATTTTTAATGAACTGATCAATTACCTAATAGAAAGAGGGTATCCTCCGTCATCGATAGTAATGGACTGGCCCGTTGGTAAATATAGAGTTGATCTTGCGATTATAGATCCTGAATCGAAGGAACCGATGGCAATATTTGAAGTTAAAGAACATAAGAATTCTAGTACTATGCAAAGTGGATACCACCAGTTACGGAAGTATATAAAGGCTATGGGTAATAAGAGTGTTTTAACATACCTTGTTTTCTCGGTGGAAGGAGAAAAACCTTTTCAGATTAAAAAAGTAGACATATATAATACCTATAGTCAATTTGAAGATTATGCAGAAATTCTCTCGGATATTATTAGTTTTAATATTTTGCAAAATAGCAGGTTAAATTCAATTATTGCCGAAAAGAAAAATGAACGGGATAGAGTTTCTTTATGGGTATGGGGATTGAGTTGGGCTTTGGCAATTATTATAGCTATTTTGTTGGTAATGGATCTTTTAGGATTTATTATGATTGAAACAAATCATTTAATACTATTAGCAGGAATAGTAGCGCTTGTTATGTTCCCATTCATAAAAAGATTAAGAATTACTGATTTTGAATTTGAAATGTTACTCACAAAAAGAAAAGAATGAGAGCATGGAGGAAGAATAATTTGAAACATAAAAGAACTATTTATGGATATGGAATATACCAACATATGTCAAGCATGGGCTAATAAACCATAAATGGGAGTGCAATAAGTCTTAGTATATAATCTACTAAAAAAGACAGCATATTTTTAGGAAGGATTAGCACTATGAGAAGATTTCAAAAACGCTGGATTAGAATTGTAAGTGTACTATGTATCATCATCGTCATAGCCGTATTTAGTATCAGTCAACATGTAAAAAAGACAGGAATGAGCTACATAATCGATGCTGGGGACGCTACTAAAGTCGATGCAGTAGTTATACTCGGTGCTCGTGTATTCTCAGATGGGAATGTTTCATTAATGCTAAAAGATAGATTAACAGTCGGTTATGAACTATATATACAGAAGAAGGCGACGAAAATCATTGTAAGTGGTGATCATGGCAGAAAAGATTATGATGAAGTCAATACTATGAAAGCATATCTTATGGAAAAAGGAATACCAGCGGAAGATATTTTTATGGATCATGCAGGTTTTAGTACTTATGAGAGCATTTATCGTGCTAGAGACATCTTTTTAGCAGATAAAATAATTATTGTCACACAAAAGTATCATTTGATGAGGGCTATATATATTGCTAAACAATTAGGGCTTGAAGCATATGGAGTTGCTTCTGATATACATGTTTATAATGGAGTTATGCTGAAAAATGAAATTAGGGAAATTGCGGCGAGAAATAAGGATTATTTCATAGCAAAATTTATTCAGCCAAAACCAACATACTTAGGAGATGTCATTCCGGTAACGGGTGATGGAAGACTAACTGACGATAACTTAGTGGATTAGATTTTTTTAGTGTAGGAAGAAGAAAAGAAAAAAGGAGACGATTAGAATGAATATTGGGATTACCGTTCATTCACAAACGGGTACAACTCTTAAGTTTGCTAAAATTATTGAGAAAGAACTTTTAAAACGGGGGCATACAGCTGAAATAATTGAACTAAAAACGGATGTCCCGGTTAATTCAGGTTCAGTGCGAAACTCTAAAAAGTTTTCTATCTTAAATATACCGGATTGTGCAGATTATGATGCTGTGCTTTTTGGTGGACCTGTCTGGGCTTTTTCAGCTTCGCCGGTTCTAATAGCCTGCATGAAGGAGCTAAAAGGTTTAACTCATAAGAAAGTAATACCTTTTGTAACTATGGGTTTCACATTTTCTGGCTTAGGTGGTTCGCAAGCTATCAAGCTTATGAGTAGTATGGCCACAAACTCAGGAGCGCGCGTTCTACCTGGTAAAATAGTAGGTAAGTTATTTCGCAATTCCACTTTATTGATGGAAAAGTCAGCAGTTGAAATAGCAGATTGTATTGATTAGTAATAAAAAAAGCATTAAAGTAGGCGCAGTTCATAAGTACTTGAATTACTTATGAACTGTTCTTTTGTTTTAACACATGCACAAGAGAAGTTTACCCGTCATATATTAGAAGGACGGGGGTGTGGAGGAATGATAAAGGTTATTTTCTTTCCAGGAATGGGGACTCTCTATTCGGTATCAAGAGACAAAAAGGAAACCATTGAGATCTACCCTGAAGCAATATCAGCTTTAAGGTTCTTATCCCGCAGGGGTTATGAACTTGTTTTGCTTACTCCGGAATACAGTGAATACAAAAGATTTCGAGCGGCCGTAAAGGATAAAACCCTGTCTTTGCACAATTTTAATCCGGAAAAGAATGATCTGTCAGCTTTTATGGAAAAACAAATGATCTCTGAAGAGGAAAGCTTTTTGATTACCGATGGTCTATATTGGAAGTATTTTCAAAATACGAAAGCCCGCATTATCCTTATTCTCTCAGGAGCTGGTTTTTGTACACTTGCAGGTTTAGAAGATGATGCGAATGAGTATTTTAAAGATATATGCAAAAATATTTATGCTGCTGCCTTTAGTGTTGCCATAAATAATTAAAGCAGTAAAAACCAATAAATATTAGTATACCTCTATATATTTTATGGTGATTTCTGATATAATTATTGATTATATTATGATTCTCATATAGGCTTGGAGGGAATTTAATGCTGCAGAAAAACAGCGACATTATGAAAAGTTCTCAGAACCGTGCAATTATAACGGTTGTTGGTACTGATCAGGTTGGTATTATTGCTAGAGTCTCAATGGCTTTGTCTAATCAGAATGTTAATATTTTGGATATCAGCCAAACGATTTTACAGGATTTTTTTACAATGATTATGATTGTTGATTTGGAAAACGCTAAGATTAGTTTACAGGAGTTGCAGGTCATCCTCAAAGAGAATGGGGAAGCAATAGGTGTTCAAATAAACGCCCAGCATGAAGATATATTTAAATTTATGCACCGAATTTAGGAGGCTACAATAATGCCAATATCATTTGCACCGGAGGAGATATTTGAAACTATCCATATGATTCAGGCGGAGAACCTGGACATACGTACTATTACGATGGGAATAAGCTTAAGAGATTGTTCTTGTGAGAGAATTAGCAATACAGCAAATAAAATTTATGACAAGATTACCAAAAGGGCTGAAAACTTGGTTAGAGTTGGAGAAGATATATCAAAGGAATATGGCATTCCAATTATTAACAAACGAATATCCGTCACTCCCATATCAATAGTCGCCGAAAGCAGTGCTGAAGAAGATTATGTAATTTTGGCTGAAGCTTTAGATAAGGCTGCCCAACAGGTTGGTGTTAATTTCATTGGAGGTTTTTCTGCTCTTGTCCATAAAGGTTTTACTAAAGGAGACGAGTGTCTTATAAAGTCTATCCCCCGAAGCTTAGCGGTAACAAAAAGAGTTTGTTCATCAGTAAATGTGGCTACAACCAGAGCTGGTATTAATATGGACGCGGTTTACCGCATGGGACGAATAATTAAAGAAACTGCTGAATTAACCAAAGACCAAGGCGCAATAGGATGTGCCAAATTGGTAGTTTTTTGTAATGCTGTTGAGGACAACCCTTTTATGGCCGGAGCCTTTCATGGCGTAGGTGAACCTGAGGTAGTAATAAATGTTGGCGTAAGTGGACCTGGCGTTGTACTAAATGCTATAAAAAGCAAACCTTATGCTGATTTTGGTACGTTAGCAGACATAATTAAACATACGGCTTTTAAAATAACTCGTATGGGTGAGTTGACAGGCCGAGAAGCTGCAAAAAGATTAAATGTTCCCTTTGGTATTGTAGATTTATCGTTGGCACCTACCCCTGCAGTTGGAGATAGCGTATCTGATATTCTGGAGGCTATGGGTTTGGAAAGGACCGGAGGACACGGTACAACAGCAGCGTTAGCGATGTTGAATGATGCTGTTAAAAAAGGTGGTGCGATGGCCTCTTCATATGTGGGGGGCTTGAGTGGAGCTTTTATTCCGGTGAGTGAGGATGCCGGTATGATACGGGCAGTTGAAGAGGGAAGCTTAGGAATTGATAAGCTTGAAGCTATGACCTGTGTATGCTCGGTAGGATTAGATATGATTGCCGTACCGGGGAATACAACAGCTGAGGTTATTGCCGGAATAATTGCTGATGAAGCTGCTATTGGAATGATTAATAAGAAAACTACTGCTGTGAGGATAATCCCAGTCCCAGGGGGGAAAATTGGAGAAAAGGTTGAATTCGGTGGACTTCTTGGTAGTGCTCCAATAATGAAAGCTCATGAATACAAGCCGGACGTATTCATTAAAAGAGGAGGAAGAATACCTGCCCCAATAACAGCCCTAACAAATTAATAATTTTGCTAGTGTATTAAGTAAACTAGCTGCTATTTTCTTGTTTTATGAGAATAACAGCTAGTTTTTTCTGTCCTCAAGAGTTAAAGAAAGAAAAATAAAAAAAAGTAGAAGGTGAAAATAAAAAAATGTTGAATAAAAATATAGGTCTATTAATCTATTAAAATTGGAGGACAAAATGTTTAACAAGGGTAATTGGTTAAGAATAACCGGTATTACATTTATGTGTACCATGGTTATTGCTTGTTTATCTAACCGATTGTTCCTAAAACTGCCTAATACACAAAGCATATCTTACTTTTATCTTACTATGGCAGCCGTTGGAATTATTGTGGGGCTTGTAATGAACTTATATATCGAAAAAATGTATTCACATCCTCTTAGACAAATTCATGAAGGTATAGAATATATAAGAATTAAGAGTGAGCCCGGGGCATTTATTACCATAACCGGCTTGAACGATGTAGCGGAACTGGGAAGTTCTATTAATAAAATGCTGGAGGAACTAAGGAACAAACAGCATGAGTTAAAAGAAAGTGAAAAGAAGTACAGATATTTAAGTTTTTTTGATACTCTTACAGGTTTGTATAACCGTTCGTATTTTGAATATGAAATGAAGCGAATAAGCAGAAATATTCGTGAGGTACTACCCTTAAGTATGATATCAATAGATATAGATGGTCATAAAATTGTCAATGATACCTTCGGCCATCAGGCTGGGGATAAACAGTTAAAATTTGTGGCAGAACTATTAAAGACCTCTATCCGCAAAGAAGATACTCTAGTACGCGCTGGCGGAGATGAGTTCTGTATATTGTTACCAAATATGCCCAATACTGTTGCTCAGCAAAGGAAAAATGATATATTGGAGGCGGTAGAAAATCATAATAATAAAAACCCCTTCATACCGCTTAGTGTGTCCGTTGGGGTAGCAACCTCGGATCAAAATAACGAATATGAAACTGTATATGATATCTATCATCGTGCTGATGATGATATGTATTATCAAAAATTTAATAAAGATGTTCATATAAAAGGTAGAGTCATTGATTTCTTTCTTTCGGCCTTATCAGAAAGAGATTATATATCCCAGGGACATGCGGATAGAATGGCACTTCTAGCTGAAGAAATGGCCAAAAGACTGGATTTAGGTGAAAAAGAAAAGGAAGATTTAATTCTTCTCGCAAAACTACATGACCTTGGAAATATAGGAATTCCCGATGAGATTCTTTTTAAACCAGGAGAATTAACCCAGGAGGAGAGAAATAGAGTTAGAACACATGTTAATATAGGATATAATATTGCCTCTAGATCGGGTGAGGTGTCTCATATATCCGGACTAATCCTACATCATCATGAATGGTGGGATGGGACGGGTTATCCCGCAAAGATTAGCGGAAAGGACATACCTATGGATTGTAGGATAATTTCTATACTAGATGCATATGATACTATGACAAATCCCAGGTACTATAACATTCCTAAGACTAAAGAAGATGCTTTACGAGAATTAGTAAGATGCTCGGGCACTCAATTTCAACCTGAGCTTGTTAAAACTTTCCTCGAAGTAATTGAAAATGAAGTTTTACTTGAGGTTGTGAGGTAGCAATGGATATTTCAAAAGAAAAATTAGAAGAAAAAGTACAGCAGTTAGCTGTAGCGATGGAGAAGCTTAAAATAGCCGAATATGTGGAATATCTAAATAATACTCGACGATTACTGATAACAAATTTTATAGCTGGTCTAGCTCGTGGTTTTGGAATGGCGATAGGGTTTACAATACTGGGGGCTCTGGTCATATGGTTCTTGCAGAAACTTGTTCTGTTGAATCTCCCGCTACTCGGAGATTTTATTGCTCATTTAGTAAAATTAGTGAATTACAGTTTGCAGAAATAGGAAAAGTTTACTATACTTATTGTCTATGTTAAAATGAGTTCAATATAGAGCTTAAAATACTAAAAAGATGGAGTAAATAGATGCTATTTTGGATTATTGCTATAGTAGTATTAATATTAGACAGGGGAGTAAAGTTTTTAGTAACGGCTTACATGGAATTAGGACAGACAATCCCTGTTATTAAAGGTTTTTTTCATATTACTTTCGTAAAAAATCCCGGGGCAGCCTTCGGGATTTTAACTGATAAGAAGTGGTTCTTTATTATTGTGACTATTGTAGTTTTGATACTGCTATTCTATCTCGTTTATACAATTGGACAACAAAGTGCCTTTCTATCCATAACCATAGGTTTGGTGGCTGGAGGAGCAATGGGTAACTTGATTGATAGAATTCACAGCGGTTTAGTAGTAGATTATCTTGATTTTCGTGGTATCTGGCCTTATGTTTTTAACATAGCAGATTCCGCTATTGTTATTGGGGTCATTCTTTTATCCTGGCAACTAATTCGAAGCGAAGTAAAATAGGAGAAGCAGATGGAAAAAAATATCTTTATTGTCGATAACGAATCTCAAGGATTAAGGTTAGATGTTTTTCTCTGTCAAAAGCATAATGAGCTCAGCCGCACACAGGCACAGAGAATTATTGATAATAAGCAGGCTTTAGTTAATAAAGAACATGAGAAGGCTAGCTATCGTTTAGAAACTGGGGATGAGGTTATATGTGAGATTCCAGATCCTCAGCCACTAGAGGTTGAGGCTGAAAATATTCCGCTTGATATAATATATGAGGACACTGATCTTTTGGTTGTAAATAAACCACAGGGTATGGTAGTTCATCCTGCTAACGGTAACTATAATGGGACATTGGTTAATGCTCTGCTCTACCACTGTCGTGATTTATCAGGTATTAATGGTGTTCTACGACCAGGTATAATTCATCGTATAGATAAAGATACTTCTGGTCTGATCTTAGTAGCAAAAAATGATAGAGCTCATCAGAATTTATCTCAGCAATTAAAAGAACACTCCGTAAAAAGGATTTATATCGCACTCCTCCATGGTATCGTACAGGAGCCTGGAGGTATAATTGAGGCACCCATCGGACGAAGCTTAAAGGATAGACAGAAAATGGCGGTTGTCTCAAAAAATAGTAAGGAGGCAGTGACAGAGTACTTAGTATTAGAAAGATTGGGTGAGTATACACTGGTAGAGTGTAAGCTTAGAACAGGACGTACACATCAGATACGAGTACATATGGCCTTTATTAACCATCCGGTGGTGGGTGATCCTAAATACGGTCATAAAAAAGAGAAACTTGAACTTAAAGGGCAGGCACTTCATGCCAGAACGATAGGCTTTGCACATCCGCGAAAGGGTGATTGGCTCGAGTTTTCAGTTGCGCCACCACCAATCTATTTGAGGATACTTAAAGAACTGGGTAGTAATTTTGAATGAACATGAAGGGGTGATGCTTGTGCATCAACAAGAAAAGGCACAGATATTGGATGAAAGCGGTATCAGGCGCTCACTAACTAGAGTGGCACATGAAATTGTTGAGAGGAATAAAGGGGTAGATGACCTCATCATTGTAGGAATAAGACGGCGAGGAGTTCCGTTGGCAGAACGCCTCGCCGATCTCATACAAAATATTGAAGGAACAGTATTGAAGGTAGGTAAACTTGATATCACTCTATATAGAGATGATCTGACAGCTTTAAGTGATCAACCAGTTGTCCATAGTACCGATATCCCCTACGATATTATGGGAAAAAAGATTGTTTTAGTAGATGATGTTCTATTCACAGGTCGTACTATTAGGGCAGCCATGGATGCCATCATAGATATAGGGAGGCCAGAGAATATTCAACTGGCTGTACTCATAGATAGAGGACATCGCGATCTCCCTATTAGAGCGGATTATATTGGTAAGAATGTCCCTACTTCCAAAAAAGAGGTTATTCATGTTAATCTAAAGGAAGTTGATGGACTAGATAATGTTATAATTATCGAGGATAATAATGAATAGTTGTCTTGGTCGATTTTAGATAGATTCGAGGAGAGAATCTATGATGACTTTATTTGGAGTTACATAGATTGTGCGCTGACTTTCGTAATGGACCATACCTGGTTTTGCACCTTTAATTTTCCAAACATATTTACGCAAGGTATAATCAACAGGAACATTTGCTGAACTACGCGCTTTAGAATGATAAGCAGCCAGAAGAGCGGCTTTCTCGAGGATATTCTCCGGGATAGACGTATTTCCCTGGCTTTTTATTATTACGTGCGAGCCAGGAATATCTTTTGTATGGAGCCAAAGGTCCTCTGGCTTGGAAATTCTTGTTACTAGTTGATCGTTTTGTTTATTATTCCTTCCAACATAAATATCCCATCCGTCTAGTAGAAGTTTTAGCGGAATAGTAGCTTCTGGGGTAGAGGGTTTAACTTTGCTTTTTTTCGAGATGATAGTTTTTATATAGCCGGCTTCTCGAAGCTCATCTTTTATTTCCTCGATCTCTGATAGAATATCGACATTTTCCAAGGACGTTGCCAAACTGAAAAGGTAGTTAAGCTCGGCTAGGGTTTCTTCATACTGGGGCTGGGCTTTTTGTGCGGCATTTTTAGCTTTGCGGTACTTATTAAAATAGCGCTGAGCATTTTCCAGGACAGTTAGGTGTTCTTCTAAAGGAATTATTTCTGTTTGGCCTTCCTCTGTATAGAAATTATTTACCTGAGCTTCCTTTCCTGGTTTTAAGGCGTAAAGATTAGCAGTGAGGAGTTCACCCCATAGTCGGTAATGATCCGAGTTTTTAGCTTCGCTGATAGTATTTAACTGTAACCCTGCTTTTTTTTCACATCGCTCGGTTTCTTTTTTTATAACCTGATTAAGGTCATTTTTTTTCTGTTGAAATTGATTAGTTTCTTTTTTGAAATTGTAGTACTTATCAACTGCTTCATTCATACTAGGAAAGCTCTGACGGAAATGAGAGGAATAGTGGGTCAAAGCAAGTGCTGAAAAAGTAAGTGGTTTTTTATCTAAAAATACTATTTCAGGGGAAAAGTCTCCACCCTTGATAGCCTTAGCAAACTGATTAAAAGCAAGCCAGAGCTTATTTAATTCATATTCACCACAATACTCAATAGATAGGCTAGACGACAGTCCGCTCCTATATATAATTTCTTCGACAGTTTGTGGTCCTAGGCCGATAAAACTAGATAAAATAGCCTTATAAAGTGTTTGAGATAATGAATAGCTTAAGAGCTTATCGTAAAAGACTTCTTGTTCAACCTCCCAAGGGATAAGCTTTTCTTGAGGAGGAGGTGTTTGGTAAGAAAGGCCTGGCAGTACCTGGCGGTATCTACTTATAGACGGAGAAATACGATGGATGGCATCAATAATACGGTCAGTGGCAGGATCTAGCAAGATAATATTACTGTGCTTGCCCATTATTTCTATAATTAGTTTGCGTTGGGCTGGTTCACCCCAGTCATTGATTACATCGCAGGTGATTTCAATGATCCGTTCTAGGCTGTTTTGGCAAACATTTGTAATTCTTCCTCCTTCTAAGTGCTTTCGCAGAAGCATACAGAAATGTGGCGGTGTTGTTGGGTTAATACTGGGTCGTGAAGTGAGATAAACTCCTGCTTCTTGAGCAAGAACAGAAAGCAAGAGCCTGTATGTATGGCCTGTCTGCCTGAGGTTAAGATAAAGCTCATTTTTACTTGGCTGAAATATCTTATCGATGCGCGCACCTTGAAGGTTTTCGTTTAATTCAAGGGTGACAGCACGCATTACTATACCATCATATGACATTATTTTTCCTCGCAATCATAATGAATATTAAAGTTACGACTACTAGTATATCTTATCAATCCCTATCATGCATTATCATAATGCAATCAATAACTTGGATTGCGTTTTTGCTAGGAGGAGGGGTTATTTTTATGAATGATTAAGAATATGTATGAAAGGAAGTATTCTTAATTCAGGAGGCTCTTATATGGACAAAAATAGGTGGTATAGCATGTCGGTACAGGAAGTCAGCGCTGATTTAATTGTTGAAAAAGAAAATGGGTTAAACGCGCATGAAGCACAGCGTAGGTTAGCCCTTGTAGGCTATAATAGACTAACTGAAACGAAAAAGGTTTCTTTACTTGCCATCTTTTTTTCACAGTTTGCTGATTTTATGGTATTGGTATTGATAGCCGCTGCCATTGTTTCGGCGTTACTAGGAGAGTATGCCGATGCCGCAACTATTTTAGCAATAATTGTAATTAACTCAGCATTAGGATTCGTGCAAGAATACAGAGCTGAACGTTCTTTAGAAGCATTGAAAAAGATGATTGCTCCTGAAGCAAGAGTAATTAGAGATAAACAAATTCTAAACATTCCGGCTGAAGAACTTATTCCCGGAGATATTGTTTTGCTGGAGACAGGTGACATTATACCTGCAGATTTACGGATGATTGAAGCTAGTCAATTGGAGGTTAGTGAAGCAACTCTCACGGGAGAATCTGTTCCAGTAAAAAAACGACCGCAAGAAATATATACTGAAGAAACATCACTGGGTGATCGTAGAAATATGGGATATATGGGTACGGTTGTTACGAGGGGAAAAGGCTCTGGCATTGTAGTAGAAACAGGGATGCATACCGAAATGGGATTAATTGCGGGATATATTCAACAAGTAAAAGATGAGGATACTCCATTACAAAAGAGATTAGCCCAGCTAGGGCGCTGGTTAGTCTTTATTTGTCTGGTAATAGTAGCTATTGTAAGTGTTGCAGGGGTATTACGCGGAGAACCGGTTTATACTATGATTCTTACCGGTGTGAGTCTTGCCGTTGCAGCTATCCCGGAGGGGCTACCGGCTATTGTAACAGTGGCTTTAGCAATTGGTGTTCAAAAAATGGTAAAGCGCCAAGCTATAGTAAGAGAGCTGCCCGCTGTAGAAACCTTAGGCTGCGCTACCGTGATCTGTTCTGATAAGACCGGTACACTAACCCAGAATGAGATGACGGTTAGAAAGTTTTATTTAGCAGGAAGTATGGTAGGTGTATCGGGAGAGGGATATGAGCCTCACGGTAAATTTATCTTTGATAAGGACGAAAAGAATACCAGGAACCTATTAAAAGAAGCTTTGAAAACGGCAGCTCTATGTAATAACGCAGTGTTAAAGAAAAACAATATACCACTTGGAGGTCTATTTCGTAAAAATGATGGTAACAACTGGCAAATATCTGGGGATCCAACAGAAGGGGCTTTATTGGTCAGCGCGGCTAAGGCCGGCATCTGGCGAGAAGAATATGATAAGAGAGAAAATAGGATTTTGGAAATACCATTTGATTCTGAAAGAAAGCGAATGAGTGTTGTATATGAAGCAATAGATGGCAAGAAAAGAACAGTATTTTGTAAAGGTGCTCCTGATGTTATCTTAAATTTTTGTAACAGGATATACTGGGAAGGAGAGGTTCTTGCCTTAACTGACGAACTAAAAGCAAAAGTGCTTTTTGGTAATGAAAGTATGGCATCAGAAGCTCTTAGGGTATTGGGTTTAGCATATCGAGAAATACCAGAAAGCATAGACTTAGAAGATGAGAGTGCAATTGAAGATAATCTTATTTTTATTAGTTTGGCAGGCATGATAGACCCGCCTCGAGTATCGGCCAAGAAAGCGGTCGGAACTTGTCGTATGGCTGGAATAAAAACAGTGATGATAACTGGTGATCATAAATTGACTGCAGAAGCCGTGGCAAAAGAGCTAAGTATATTAACCGATCCATCGCAGCTTGTTCTAACAGGACAAGAATTAGATAAAATGAGTGATTATCAAATGAAGGATATCATTAATCAAACTGTCGTTTACGCCAGAGTATCACCTAAGCATAAGCTGAGAATTGTAAAACTGATGAAAGAATCAGGACACATTGTTGCTATGACAGGAGATGGTGTAAATGATGCTCCAGCTGTAAAAGAGGCAGATATTGGTGTATCGATGGGTATTATGGGAACTGATGTAACTAAAGAAGCATCTTCCTTGATCTTAGGTAATGATGATTTTGCTACAATTGTAGCAGCCATTGAGGAAGGGCGTATTATTTATGATAATATCAGGAAATTCATTCGCTATTTGTTATCGTGTAATGCCGGTGAGGTTTTAACTATGTTTATCGCAACCTTGCTGGGACTTCCGTTGCCACTATTACCGATACAAATTCTATGGACGAATCTTGTCACTGACGGTTTGCCTGCTATAGCTTTAGGCTTAGATCCCGGAGATCCCGATGTAATGCAACGGAGACCACGGAGCCCAAAAGAAAGCATTTTTGCGCATGGACTACCTAGAAGGATCATAGTAAGAGGAACAATAATTAGTATTGCGGTATTAAGTATTTATATAATTGGTTTTTTTGCTGGGGGAAAAAACCTAGATTTAGCTAGGACAATGGCCTTTACAGCCTTAGTATTTATTCAGTTATTCTATGTATTCGATTGTAGATCGGAGCGATATTCAATATTTGAGTTAGGGATTGCCACCAACAAGTATTTACTAGGAGCAGTGTTGGCTTCAATATTAATGCAGTTAATGGTAATTTACTTGCCTTTTTTTCAGAAGACTTTTAATACAATTCCACTTGAATTATGGCACTGGATCTTGATAATTACTGTCTCAATTGGAACTACCCTCTTGCAGGGATTGTATCGTGCTGTTAAAATCAGGAGAAAGAGGAAATTGACTTTCTTATAAGACATAGGAGGAAAATATGAAGTTTACTAAATATCACGGGATTGGCAATGACTTTATTATCATAGATGGAATTAGAGAAAAACTACCAGATAATTTAAATGAGACTGCCAAGAACCTTTGCCATAGAAATTACGGCATTGGTGCAGATGGCTTAATGGTTGTTCTACCTTCTGATAAGGCCGATATTAGGATGCGGATTATTAATTCGGATGGTAGTGAGGCAGAGATGTGCGGTAATGGTATTAGGTGTTTTGCACGATACGTTTACGAGTACGGACATGTTCAACAGCTGCAATTTACAGTTGAAACATTAGCCGGAATTATGGTCCCAGTACTTGTTACAGAAGCGGGGCAAGTAAAGGGCATAACAGTAGATATGGGAGTGCCGTCGTTAAATAGGATAGATATTCCTATGCTTGGAGATACAAAACAAGCTATTAACGAAAAACTACAGGTATTAGATACATCCTTTAATGTAACAAGTGTATTATTGGGAGTGCCACACTGCATTGTCTTTGTTGATGACGTTGAAAAAGTAGATTTACAAAAATATGGTCCGGCACTTGAGTCACATCCCGCATATCCAAGAAAAACCAATGTTCATTTTGTTGAAGTAATAAATGACCACGAAATGAAAATGCGTATCTGGGAAAGAGGGGCCGGTATAACACTGGCTTGCGGTACAGGAGCATGTGGGACCTTAGTTGCAGCGCATGTTAACAAGAAAACCGGCAAGATAGCTAAGATAGAACTACCCGGAGGTGTTTTGAATATTGAATGGGCTGATAATAACCATATCTATATGACGGGGCCAGCCGAGTTAGTGTTTAGTGGTGAAGTATTGGACAGTTCGCTTATTAAGTAAGCTATATTATATATAAGAAAGGATGGATAAAGTTATGGCGAATATTAACCAGAATTATCTAAAGCTTCCTGGGAGCTATCTTTTTTCTGAAATTGCAAGGAGGGTTAATGTATATAAAGGGGACAACCCTCAAGCCGATATTATAAGTTTAGGCATTGGAGATGTAACCAGGCCTCTTCCTCCTGCTGTAATCGCAGCGATGAAGAAGGCTGTTGATGAAATGTCAATCCCAGAAAAGTTTAGGGGATATGGTCCTGAACAGGGCTATGATTTCTTAAGAGAGAAATTGGTAGAGAATGATTTTAAATCTAGGGGGGTAGATATTTCAATTGATGAAGTATTTGTAAGTGATGGAGCCAAGAATGATACAGCGAATTTTCAGGAGTTATTTAGTCTTGAAAATATAATAGCCGTTAGTGACCCAGTTTACCCTGTTTATATTGATAGCAATGTTATGGCTGGTCGCACTGGTGAATTGAATGTAAAAGGACAATATGACAACGTTGTTTATCTGCCTTGTACGGAGGCTAACGGGATGAAACCTACTTTGCCTAGTACAAAAGTTGATATGATTTACCTATGCTTCCCTAATAATCCGACCGGAGTTACGCTCTCCAAAGAGGAACTAAAAGAATGGGTTGATTATGCGCGGGCTAATAAAGCAATTATTCTATTTGATGCGGCATATGAAGCTTTTATACAAGAACCCGATGTTCCGCACAGTATCTTTGAGATTGAAGGTGCTCGTGAGGTAGCGGTTGAATTTAGAAGTTTATCTAAAACTGCGGGTTTCACTGGGACAAGATGTGCCTATACTATAGTGCCAAAAGACGTGATGTTATATGATAAACTAGGTGAGGCCCATAGTCTTAACTCTTTATGGGTAAGAAGGCAGAGCACTAAATTTAATGGTGTATCATACCCAGTTCAAGCTGCTGCGGCAGCGGTGTTTTCGGAAGAAGGAAAAAAACAGGTTAAGGAATTAATTAGCTATTATATGGAAAATGCTCGAATTATCAGAGTAGCTTTAGATAAACTTGGACTAAAAGTATTCGGAGGTGTGAATTCACCGTATGTTTGGTTGAAAACACCTGAAAATATGAAATCCTGGGACTACTTTGATAAACTGATGAAAGAGGCAAACGTTATCGGGACACCAGGGGCTGGTTTTGGTGCGAGTGGTGAAGGCTATTTCAGGTTAACTGGCTTTGGCACCAGAGAAAATACTAATAAGGCTATCGAGAGAATAAAAGCAAAAATGTAGGGATATGAAAATATCCCCGCTTCACAGTTTAATAGGCCGGGGTATATATTTGTACAAATAAGAGGTATAATTTGTATGGAATAACATAAGAAAATGTCTGGGGGTTGCTGTATTGACAAGAAGCATGACAGGTTTTGGTCGAGGGGAATATACAGGGGCTATCAAGCAGGTTACAATGGAGATAAAATCAGTTAATCATAGATATAGTGAGGTAATTATACGACTGCCTCGGCAATATACTATGCTTGAAGAAACAATTCGCCGTTATATCTTAAAGGAGATATCTCGTGGTCGGGTAGAGGTGTATCTTAAGCTAGAGAATACGAGTACCAGTCAAGAACAGGTCCAAGTTGACAAAGATTTAGCCTTGGCATATTATAAAGCAATGAAGGAATTGGCAGCTATTACCGGTGCTTCGCTTAATATTGGTATAGCAGAAATAGCAAATATGCCAAGTGTATTAAAAATTGAAGAAACAGATGAAAACTTGGATGATATTTGGAAGGAAGTTTTGCCGGTCTTGCAAAAAGCCCTTGCCGTAATGCTGGCAATGAGAGATAGCGAAGGAGAGAAGCTCGCAGCTGATTTAATGGAACGCTTAATATATTTACAAAAACTACATAAGAAAATTGAAGAAAAGAGCCCTTTAGTAGTAAGCCAATATAGGGAGAAACTGCATAATAGACTTAAGGAGCTTTTGGAACGTGAACAAGTTGATGAGAACCGCTTAGCACTTGAAGTAGCGCTATTTGCCGATAAAAGCAGTATAGATGAAGAATTGGTTAGATTGCTGAGCCATTTTAATCAATTTAATGACATATTGCAAGAAAAGGCTTCTACTGGCCGCAAACTTGACTTTCTAATTCAGGAAATAAACCGAGAAGTTAACACAATTGGTTCGAAAGCGAATGATCTGGAAATAACAAAATATGTCTTAGAAATGAAAAGTGAACTCGAAAAACTGCGTGAGCAGGTACAAAATATCGAGTGAAAAATGTTTTTTGGAGGTTAACTGATGGACATAAAGCTAATTAATATCGGTTTTGGTAATATTGTATCTGCCAATCGTATTATTGCTATTGTGAGTCCAGAATCTGCACCTATAAAGAGAATAATTCAAGAAGCACGAGATAGAGGAATGCTGATTGATGCAACTTATGGGCGGAGGACTCGCGCAGTTGTTATTATGGATAGCGATCACGTTGTTTTGTCTGCTGTTCAGCCTGAAACTGTAGCTCACCGCTTAAGCTCAAAGGAAACATCTGTAGGTGACGATAATATATCATAAGGGAGAATGAAATGAGCAGCATTGCAGATGTTTATAGAAAAGAAAAAGGGAACCTTATTGTACTTTCCGGACCCTCAGGTGTAGGTAAAGGTACTATTTGCAAGGAGTTACTGCGATACTACTCCGATATTGTTTATTCTATTTCAGCAACAACCAGAAAGGCTCGGTTAGGAGAGGTTCACGGTAAGGACTACTTTTTTTATAGTAAAGATGAGTTTTTAAAGATGGTAGAAGAAGATGCTTTTCTTGAATGGGCAAAGGTATATGATAATTATTACGGAACTCCAAAACTATTTGTTGAGGAGATTACGAGTCGAGGAAAAGACTGTATATTAGAGATTGATGTTCAGGGCGCCCTTCAGGTTAAAGAAAGAAAGCCTGAGGGAGTCTTTATATTTATAGTACCGCCTTCAAAAGAGGAGTTAATACGTCGAATTACCTGCCGCGGCACAGAGAATGAAAAAGAAGTTGCCAAACGCATGGAGAAGGTAGATGATGAGATAGCACTGTTACCGCAATACGATTACATGGTTGAAAATGATAATCTGCAAAAGGCTGTTGAATTAATTCGCTGTATTATTCTGGCGGAAAGAACTAGAATACATAATCATAAAAAATAAAAGGGGGTAAATATATGCGCCAACCGGCAATTGATAGCTTAATACAAAGAACAGAATCAAAGTATGCTCTAGTTGTAGCAGCTGCCAAAAGGGCCCGTCTGATTACAGAAGGTACTACTTTGTTGACTGAAAAGTCAAATGCAAAAATAATAAAACCGGTCACTCAGGCACTAGAGGAAATAGCTAGTGGGAAACTGTTATTCGAATCGCCTAATAGTGGTATTAAGTAAACCGTAAGGGGTGGGCCTAGTGTATGAAGGTAAAAACATCATTTTAGGTATTACCGGCGGAATAGCAGCTTATAAAAGTGCTGATCTGGTTAGTAGACTTAAAAAAAGAGGGGCAGATGTTTTCTGTGTAATGACGGATGCTGCTCAAGAATTCATTACGCCGTTAACCTTACGTACAATTTCCAACAATCCGGTATTTATTAAGATGTTTACTGAAAAATGCTTAACAAATGTTGAGCACATTGGACTAGCTGATAGAGCAGATTTATTTATAATAGCACCCGCTACGGCCAATATAATAGGGAAGATTAACTGCGGTATTGCCGATGATTTATTGACGACGACAATTATGGCAACTAAAGCCCCAGTGCTTTTTGCTCTTGCTATGAATGTTAATATGTATCTTAACCCTATTGTGCAAGAGAATATTGAAAATTTAAAACGTAAGGGTTACTATTTTGTTGAACCGGAAGAAGGAATATTGGCTTGTGGTTATGAAGGGAAGGGGCGTTTAGCTAACCCTGAAGTAATTTTGGATAGAGCTGAAGAGCTTCTTATTAAGGTAAAACCTTTAAATGGACGTAAAGTACTTGTGACGGCAGGGCCAACGTGCGAACCGTTAGATCCGGTGAGATATATCACAAATCATAGTACGGGCAAAATGGGTTTTGCCATAGCTAGACAGGCGCTATTACTAGGTGCAGATGTAACTCTTGTGAGCGGTCCAACAAATCAGGGGACGTCCAAGGGTATTAAACTAATCCGCATACAAACTGCTTTGCAGATGAGAGATGCCGTTATAGAGGAATTTGCAGAATGCGATATAGTAGTTAAAGCAGCGGCTGTAGCTGATTACAGGCCTAAATATACGGCTAATGACAAGATAAAAAAGCAACCAGGAGATTTATCTATAGAATTAGAAAGGAATCCAGACATACTTTTCGAGTTAGGAAAGAAAAAAGTCAATCAGGTATTAGTTGGTTTTGCTGCTGAAACAAAAGATGTACTAAAATATGCAGCTGAAAAAGTAAAGGCCAAGAACCTGGATTATATTGTTGCTAATGATATTACTCAACCCGGAGCTGGTTTTGGCGGTGAAACAAATATAGTTACCCTTATTTTCGCCGACGGTAAAACAAAAGCACTACCCCAGATGAGCAAGGAAGAAACAGCAAGGGAAATCATTATTGAAGCTATTAAATTGCTTCATTTTAAGGAGTGAAGGCTAATGACCAAGAAAAAGCTTTTTACATCCGAATCAGTTACCGAGGGTCATCCAGATAAGATGGCTGATCAGATTTCTGATGGTGTCTTAGATGCAATTCTTGCAGAAGATCCCATGGGCAGGGTTGCCTGTGAAACCTCAGTTACTACCGGATTAGTATTAGTATTTGGGGAAATAACAACCTCTTGTTATGTAGATATTCCTAAGATAGTACGTGAAGTCATCAAGGATATTGGATATACTCGAGCAAAGTACGGCTTTGACTGTGATACTTGTTCGGTACTTACCGCCATAAATGAACAATCACCGGATATTGCTCTTGGCGTAGATCAAGCTCTTGAAGCAAAGCTGGGCGAAGAAATGATTGATGCTATCGGTGCAGGTGACCAAGGGATGATGTTTGGTTATGCATCGAACGAAACATCTGAATATATGCCACTTACTATATCTTTGGCTCACAAAATAACTAGGAAATTGGCAGATGCAAGAAAGAGTGGGCAACTTCCTTATTTACGACCCGATGGTAAAGCCCAAGTTACAGTCGAATATGATGAAGGCAGACCGGTTAGGATTGATACTATAGTTCTTTCTACGCAACATGCAGATAGTGTTATGGTAAAAGATATAACTGAAGAAATAATCAGGGAAGTAATTATTCCTGTACTGCCTGCAGAGTTAGTAAATAATTCTACCCGTTATATGATTAATCCTACTGGGCGCTTTGTTATTGGTGGACCGGCCGGTGATGCTGGCTTAACCGGTAGAAAAATAATCGTAGATACATATGGGGGAATGGCCCGCCACGGCGGTGGTGCCTTTTCAGGTAAAGACCCGACTAAGGTTGACCGCTCGGGGGCATATGCGGTCAGGCATGTTGCAAAGAATGTTGTAGCTGCCGGCCTTGCTGACAAGTGTGAAATTCAGGTGGCTTATGCTATTGGAGTAGCAAGCCCCGTAAGTATCATGCTTGAAACCTTTGATACTGGAAAGGTATCTGAAGAAGATATCGTCATGGCAGTAAAGGAGATATTTGATCTTCGTCCTGCCGCAATAATAAGAGACTTAAAACTACGCAAGCCGATTTATCGACAAGTTGCTGCCTATGGCCATTTTGGCCGCAATGATCTGGATTTGTCTTGGGAGAGACTAAATAAGGTCGAAGAATTGAAAAGTTATTTTAATATAAAATAGTATAAAAAAACAGATATGCTGGATAACGTGTATTATTTTAAAAGGATGCTGGCAGGGGATAATGCCAGCATCCTTTTTTCCGACAAGGCCTTTAATCTTATCTTAATATAATAGATGGATAACTATAACCTATCGTATGTGGTTTTTAAATGATACAATTGGGTAAACAAGACAAAATATACAAGTGGTGTAGAGAATGTTTACAGATGTCCTAATCCTTCGTCCTGAAAGCAACTATGACCAAATACTGACATATAGTATACCTGATCACTTAAGTATGATTGAAACGGGTAATCTTGTGGCTGTTACTGTAAGGGGTCAATTAGAAAAGGGACTTATAATTAATATTTACGAAAAGAGACCTGAGATAAGTAGGCTATTACCACTGAAAGATACTTTGTCCGCGGGGCCATTAATCACGGCAGTTGGACTGGAGATTGCTCGCTGGATGAGTGAATACTATCTATGTTCATTAAACAAAACTGTGCACTTATTTCTCCCACCACCTATAAGACAAAAAGAAAGAAAGTACCTTGTCGAGGGATATAATGATACAAGTCAACATCTTTTGTTAGGGAACCTGGAGCGGCTTATTTATGATGAAGTAGTAAAAAAGTCTCAAAACGGTCTATCAGTGGCTCAACTGATAAAACGATTTGGGGCCGAAGCAAAAGAGGTTATAGTGTTTTTGCTTAAGCAAGGACTACTAATAATAAAAACAGAATATGTGCCTCATACTAACGAAAAGAAGAATGTCCATCTTGAGCTCTCTACAAATGCTCCTGACTGGCAGAATATAGTGAAAAAGGCACCTAGACAGGCTGAAATAATTAAAAGCCTTCAGGAAGGACCTAAAACAGTAGAGGAACTTAGGAAAACATGCGTTCTATCAAATCTTTCAGTTAAGACTATGCAAGAAAAAGGCTGGATTAGCATATTTGAATCTAACCAAAGAAGAAACCCTGTTACGGGCAAGATGAAAACAAGCAGACCAACTCGTGTGAACAGTGACCAAGATTATGCTGTTAATAAAATTTGTGAATCTATAAGAGGAAAAGAAAGAAAAAACTGGTTGCTTTTTGGTGTTACTGGTAGTGGAAAAACGGAAGTATATCTTAAAGCGATTGAAGAAACACTTCTGTTGGGTAGACAGATACTCTATCTAGTACCGGAGATTTCTTTGACCCCACAGATAACATCTATTCTGATAGAAAATTTTGGATCAGGTGTAGCCCTCTTGCATAGTGCGATGTCGGCAGGAGAAAGGTACGATGAATGGCAGAGAATAAAAAAAGGAGAGGCTAGTATAGTCTTAGGACCACGGTCAGCTGTATTTGCCCCTTTTATTGATTTAGGACTAATTATTATTGATGAAGAACATGAGAATACTTTTAAACAGAATGAACCTGATCCCAGATATGATACCAGAAGGGTAGCTGAAAAAGCTGCTGAAATATATAAGAGCGTAATAGTTAGGGGTTCGGCAACTCCATCATTACAAGTATGCTATGAAGCGCAGCAAGGGGAATATGAGTTACTACGATTACCTCTGCGGGTAGCTTCACGACCACTACCAGAAATTAAAATTGTGGATATGAAAAAGGAATCTGCAGAAGGAAAAAAAGGAGTATTCAGTCAATACCTGCAAGAGTCTCTGGAAAGGGTTTTTCAAGCTAACGAGCAGGCCATACTCTTCATAAATAGACGTGGTTTTCATACTTTTCTTCTTTGTCGCGAATGTGGTCTAACTATTAATTGTCCGCGCTGTTCTATTACTATGACCTATCACCAATCACAAAACAAATTAATTTGCCACTATTGCAATTATCAACAGAAGGCAGTACAGAAATGCCCCTCCTGCGGTAGTCACTTTTTACATTACTTAGGAACAGGTACCCAAAGGGTTGCTGCAGAGTTCGAAAAATTATTCCCAGAAGTTCGATATACGAGAATAGATGCTGATACGACGAGGCGCAAAGGAAGTCATTTTCAACTGCTGCAGGAGTTTGAACAGGGTAAAAGCCAGGTTATAATTGGAACCCAAATGATAGCTAAGGGACTTAATTTTCCTGAGGTAACACTAGTAGGGATTATTAATGCCGACATCATGATTAATATGCCTGATTATCAAAGTGGAGAAAGATCCTATCAACTGATTACACAAGTTGCTGGCCGTGCAGGTCGTGGCGATAAAGCTGGAGAAGTAGTTGTACAGACTTTTAACCCCGATCATTATGTATATAAAACTGTGGTAGAACAAGACTTTGAAACATACATTACCCAGGAAATGGAAATTAGAATGACCTTGCAGTATCCACCTTTTCATTATTTAGTTCGAGTTCTTATTAGTGGAAGTAAGGAGAAAATAGTACTTGACAAGACGGATGTTTTAAAGAAAATATTTAAGTTAGAAATAGAAAGAAGTAATTATGATGCAGAGATATATGGTCCGTCTCCAGCCCCAATTTTCTTTTTAAAGGGTCGTTTTCGATATCATATATTGCTAAAAGGTAGTAATCTCGCTCATTTACAAGCACTGGCTGCTTTTGCACGTGACAAGGTAGGGCACTCTAACTTAGAGCCACGAGTTATAGTTGATGTAGAACCACTGAATTTAATGTGAGAGTAATATGACTAAATTAGGAGGTGTAAAATGGCTATTTACCAGATTGTCAAAAAGGGCGATAGTATATTACGAGAAAATGCTCGGGTAGTCAAGGAGATAACACCGAATATTATTAAGTTACTTGATAATATGCAAGATACCATGTATGCAGCTAATGGAGTTGGGCTTGCAGCTCCGCAGATAGGCATATCAAAAAGAGTTATTATAGTTGATACTGGTGATGAATTACTGGAGCTTATAAATCCGGAAGTATTAATGAGTGAGGGCGAACAAACCGATACAGAAGGCTGCCTAAGCGTACCTGGATTGGTTGGCGATGTAACTCGTGCTTACAAAGTAAAGGTTAGGGCTTTAAATCGAGCAGGAAATGAAATTGAAATTACAGGAGAAGAAATTACTGCTAGAGCCTTGCAGCATGAGATTGATCACTTAGATGGGGTTTTGTTTATTGATAAGGCTGAAAATATAAAAACCGTGGAATAGAGTGATAGTTATGATGGAAGAAACCAGAATACTCTTTATGGGAACACCTGATTTTGCTGTTCCTTCACTACGTGCTCTAAGTAGAGAAGGATATGAGATTGTCGGTGTTGTTACTCAGCCGGACCGTCCAAAGGGACGAGGGCAAAAGCTTTGTGCTTCATCGGTTAAGCAAGAAGCACTTGCGCTAGGATTAGATATTTTTCAACCAACTAAAATTAAAGATGAACAATTCATAAAAATGATATCCGAATTAAATCCACAGTTTATTATCGTGGTAGCTTTCGGTCAGATACTACCCAAGGATGTTCTTGATTTACCCCAGTATGGCTGTATTAATGTACATGCTTCATTACTCCCCAAATACCGTGGAGCAGCACCGATACACCGAGTTATAATTAATGGAGAACAAGAAACTGGGGTTACTACTATGCTGATGGACAAAGGGTTAGATACCGGGGATATTTTACTAAAAGAAAAGGTGCTAATACCATTGGACATGAATTGTGGTGAATTACATGACCTCCTCGCACAAAAGGGTGCTACTTTACTTGTGCAGACAGTGGAGGACCTGTTAAATAATAGAATACAAGCAGTTGAACAGGATGTTGCAGTTGCCAGTTATGCTGCAATGCTAGAACGTGGGGATGAGCTAATAAATTGGCATGATACCGCCATCACAATCCATAACCAGATTAGAGGATTAGATCCTTGGCCCGGGAGCTATACAACTTATGAGAATAAACAACTAAAGATAAGAGCTGCAAAGCTATGGGAAACTAAAACTAAACCGGAGAAACCAGGAACAGTTTTAGAAATAGTAAAAGGAGAAGGCTTTGTGGTACAAACGGGAGAAGGGGGTATTTTAGTGACCAAGGTACAACCATTTGGCAAAAGAATAATACCAGCTGATAGTTTCATGAATGGGTATAACATCAAAAAAGGCTATGTCTTTAGTGATGTTTAGTACTGGTAAAGCTATGCGCAAAAGGCTGTTTATAGGTCTTTTGGGAATAAGTATCCTGTTTTTGATTGCGGTTTTTATTATCATCTGGTGGCTTATCTCGAGGAGAGGTTTGTTAATTAATAAAATTATTACTAATACTATTACAGCAGGAGCTGTCTTTGCTTTGTTCTTGTTGGCAATAGGCTTTGCAGCATTAATCTGGACATTATGGAATTCCAAAACGGCGCCATTTATGCAGAGAATTATGAAGACAGCAACAAATACGCTTTTCCCTATATCAATTGTTATTGGAAAAATATTAGGTTGGAATGAGGATCGGATTAAGAATTCTTTTATTCAGGTCTCTAATCATTTAGTAAAGATAAAAAACTATGAAGAACCTATAAACAATATATTAGTATTAGTACCCCATTGCATACAATGGGTTCACTGCCCACATAAAATCACTATCAAGATGAGTAATTGTAAAGAGTGTGGAAAATGTCAAGTCGGTGATTTAATTAAGCTAACAAAGACAAAGAAGATTAATTTAAAGGTAGTTACAGGTGGAACTCTCGCCCGTAAATCAGTAAAAGAACTTCGGCCCGGTGCTATAGTTGCAATAGCCTGTGAACGAGATTTAACCAGTGGTATCAAAGATGTTTCTGGTATTCCCGTCATTGGAGTTATCAATGAAAGACCCGAAGGTCCCTGCTGTAATACATGCGTGGATCTGCATAAGGTTGAAGATGCCATTAATTTCTTTTTAAAGAAAGGAGTGTATTAATAATGTTCTACCCATTTTTTGATCCTAGTATGTTTATTGTAATCCCTGGTTTAATTTTAGCAATGTATGCCCAGTCGAAGGTTAAGACAACGTTTGAACGTTATTCGAAAGTTGCGTCTTCTAGCGGAATAACAGGAGCAAAAGCGGCTAGGGCAATATTAGATAGTATGGGAGCAGGCCATGTAAATGTTGAAATGATCGAAGGTAACCTAACTGATCATTATGACCCACGTAAGAAAGTATTAAGGCTATCTAAACCGGTACATAGCGGAAATTCCTTAGCTTCTCTTGGTGTAGCTGCTCATGAAGCCGGACACGCTATCCAACATTCGGTGGGATATCTTCCGCTTAATATTAGGCATAGCCTTGTACCTGTAGCGAATTTTGGCTCTACCTTGGCGTTTCCTCTTTTCTTAATTGGACTGTTTATAAGCCCACCCTTAGTGACGGCTGGTCTCTATTTATTTTCAGCAGTAGTACTTTTTCAGCTCGTTACGCTGCCGGTGGAATTCAATGCTTCAAGTAGAGCGTTGGTTGCATTAGAACGTGGAGGGTATATATCAAGACAGGAAGTAAAAGGTACTAAAGCTGTTTTAGATGCAGCAGCACTTACCTATGTAGCCGCTGCCTTGGTAGGGATACTAAATTTGGTAAGACTACTAATGATAGCAGGTGTTTTTGGAAGGGATGACTAAATGCAGGCACGTGAGGTAGCTTATCATATTCTGATTGAAGTAGAAAAAGGAGCATATGCCAATATTGCTCTTGACGAATTCTTGCGAAAAACGAAACTTTTAGCTCTTGATAAGGCCTTTATTACAGAAATAGTATATGGTTCTGTCAAATACCAGCTTAAACTCGATTGGATAATAGGTCAGCTCGTAAAAAAGGAAGCAAAGCTCGAAACGGGACCAAGAATTATCTTAAGGTTAGCCTTATATCAGATAATGTTTATGCAAAGAGTACCGGATTCTGCAGCAACTAATGAAGCTGTTAAGCACGCCAAAAAACTGTTTCACAAAGGTACAGTGGGCTTAATTAATGCTGTGTTACGCAATTATTTACGTACACAGGAAAATATAAAGTGGCCTGATCGTGAGAAAGAACCTCTTAAATTTCTGGAAATACTATATTCACACCCTGTCTGGATGCTGGAACGCTGGATAAAACGCTATGGCTTTACAGCAACCGAAGAAATATGCCGCTTTAACAATGCCCCGGCTGATTTGTGGATAAGAACAAACACCCTAAAAATTGACCCGCAATCATTGCTTGAGCGACTAGAAAAAGAGGGCTGTATAGTTGAGAAGAGTCGACGAGTTCCAGAGGGGCTGCTTCTTCGACAAGCACCTTTGCTTACATCACTTCCTTCCTTTCAAAAAGGACTGTTTACAGTTCAAGACGAAAGCTCCATGCTGGTAGCCCATGCTTTAAAACCTGCATCCGGGCACGAAGTATTAGATGTATGTGCAGGGCCCGGTGGCAAAAGTACCCATCTTGCCCAGCTGATGGATAATAACGGTCTCATTATAGCGTGTGATATCCATACGCACAGGCTTAAATTAATTGAGAACAATGCTACTCGTCTCGGTATAAATATCATAAAAACAGTGTTGCAAGATGCTACAAAGATAAGTGAAGAGTATTATAATAGATATTCTTTTATCTTAGTGGATGCTCCTTGCTCAGGCTTAGGTGTATTGCGGCGACGTCCCGATTCGCGCTGGCGCAAAAGGCTTGAAGATATTACAGCGTTAGCCACATTACAGCTTAATATACTCGAGAACGCTATAAAATGTTTAAAACCCGGGGGAAGGTTAATTTATAGTACCTGTACTATTGAACCGGAGGAAAACTATGAGGTTATTAATAAAATAATCAAAATATATCCAGAAATAAAGACGTTTAACCTCTCAACATTTCTTCCGTATGAAATAACTCATGAAGGTGAACGTCAAGAATTGGAGCAAGGTATGCGGCAGTATTTGCCGTTTAAAGATAATATGGAAGGATTCTTTATTGCAGGACTTGAGAAGAGCTGTTAGTAAAAGTGAAAATGAGGTGCTAATGGTTAAAACTAAGGAAATAAAACCTGATATTAGAGGATTACAGTTAGACGAGTTGAAGGCTCTATTAGTAGAAGCTGGGGAGAAACCGTTCCGCGCTACTCAGATTTTTAGATGGGTACATGAAAGTGCAGTTCAAGACTGGCATGAAATGAAGAATATTGGAGAACAAACAAGACATATATTAAATAATATAGTTAAAATTGAACCTCTTAAAATACGTCAAGAAAGAATTAGTAAAGATGGAACGCGTAAATATTTATGGGAGTTAAACGATGCAAATCTGATTGAAACAGTGCTGTTATCACATTCAGGAGATATTACACGCAATAGGAATACTCTTTGTCTTTCAACACAAGTAGGTTGTGCTATGGCCTGTAATTTTTGTGCTACTGGTACTATGGGTTTTTCACGCAATCTCGGTGCCGGTGAAATCTTGTCACAAGCTTTAGATATCCTTAGAATTAGGCAGAAAGAAGATCCTGGTTTCAAAATACATAATTTAGTATATATGGGAATGGGCGAACCGCTTTTAAATTTGTCAGCAGTACTAAAGAGTATTCGAATTTTTAATAGCAATGAAGGACAAAAAATCGGAATTAGGCGCATAACAGTGTCAACTTGCGGTTTGGTACCACAAATCGATATTTTAGCGGAAGAGAAACTGGATATAGTTTTAGCTATTTCGCTACATGCTCCAAATAATGAGATGCGTGATATGATTATGCCTGTTAATAAGCAATATCCGCTAGAAAAACTTATTCCGGCATGTCAAAGATATATCGAAAAGACTAATCGAAGAATAACCTTTGAATATGCTTTAATAAAAGGAATGAATGATAAAGAAGAACATGCCCAACAGTTGGCTTCATTGCTACAAGGTCTACATGCTAATCTTAATCTTATACCTATAAATTCCCATCCAAATAGCAAATATAAGCGTCCAGAATTAGTTTCAGTAAAATACTTTTCTGGATTACTAAAGAAAAAGGGCCTAAATGTAGTTATACGTGAAGAAAAGGGCAGTGACATTGAAGCTGCCTGTGGACAGCTGGCAGGAAAAGAGAGGTGAGCTATTATGCAGGTCGAGGCCTTGACGAACGTTGGATTGGTTAGGAAGGATAATGAGGATAGTTATTTGGTCTCTGTTAGTAGAGGCCTCTTTATTGTTGCTGATGGAATGGGAGGACATCTAGCTGGACAGGTGGCTAGTGGCATAGCTATTCAAGTGTTCGAGCAGGAATTCAAATATGAAGTTCTAGAAGACCCTATTTTGAAACTACGAGATACTCTCTTGAAGGCTAATCTAACTATCTTAAACGAAGGACAGATTCATCAAGAGTATGCAGGTATGGGAACAACTGTAACAGCTGCTTATATCAAGGGGAATTTCCTCTACCTTGCTCATATCGGAGATAGCCGGGCCTATTTATTCAGAAATAATTTGCTCCAGCAGTTAACCCAGGATCATTCCTTAGTTAATGAATTATTTCAAAATGGAAGTATCTCAAGAGAAGAAATGTTAAATCATCCACAAAAGAATATACTGACTAGAGCCGCAGGGACCCAACAAGCACCTCAAATAGATGACTTCTCACACGCTTTACAACCAGGCGAT
>PHAD01000102.1 GCA_002841595.1 Firmicutes bacterium HGW-Firmicutes-12 | reverse complement strand
GCTTATCTCCGCGCGCTTCTAACTGCAAAGATACCCTGCCTAACCACGCATCCTTTGCCATACTCCAGCCCATCCAGAACATTACGAGACCTCCAAATAAGGCGACGCTTCTTTTAAAGGCTGGCTGTATCAGCATTTCTTGCAGTCCCAGTGTTAAGCCAATAATTAAGGCCAGCTCAAGTATTCCATGGCCTAAAACCAACATGGGACCTGCTTTTATTCCGCGACGATATGACTCATTAATGTTAACAGTTAGCAGTGGACCTGGCATCATTGCGCCCGAAAACCCTATTATGAACGCTGTAAAGAATAAAGTAATTAATGTCATACTATATTATTCCTTTGCCATGTATCACGATTAGATAATTAGTTCGTATTCTTCTTAAAAGGTACATCATAAGGTAACGGAATATACCCAACTGAAGGTCTCCGTCCGTTCGATTGCGGATAAAGCTCCATTAACTGGTATACCTCCGCAGACAAGCCAACTTCTACAGGAATACCCATATTCTTTAGCTCATCTACCTTAATTGGATAATCATGCGTCCACAAACCTTCACTAAAGGCTTTAGCAATATCAAGCGCTTTATCCTCCGGCATCTCATCAACCAGTAGATTATATATAGTGTTTTCAACTTGATGAATAGCCTTCTGACTTATATCTGCCAAAATCAAGGTATTATCGTCAATCTCATTTATGTCTTTGTCCTTAGTCACCTTCACTATTGAAACGGCAGGATACTGTCCTATCTGCGGGTCTACCGGCCCTAAAACGGCATTTTCATCCATAAGGATTTCATCTGCTGCCAAGGCTAGCATAGTCCCACCAGACATGGCATAATGCGGAACCATTACCGTTACCTTAGACGGATGTCTTTGCAAAGCATAAGCTATTTGTTCTGCAGCTAGTACAAGACCTCCCGGTGTGTGGAGAATAATATCAATAGGCATAGTATCGGGAGTCAAACGAATAGCCCTTAAGATATGCTCTGAATCCTCAATATTAATATAACGACTAATAGCAATACCTAAAAAGCTTAAGGACTCCTGTCGGTGAATCAACGTGATAACCCTAGAGTCCCTCTTTTTCTCAATTGAGCGCATCAGCCCTATCCTATTAGCCTCGATCTTGCGCTGTTTCATCATTGGCAGTAAAGAGGAGATGACAATAAACAAAATTAATAAAGTACTCCAATCCATAAATTACCCCTTTCATTGATAACCATAGGCTTTTAGTTTTTTTCGACACTCTTTAAAGGTTGGACATGCTTTGGCAACCAAACTCCAGAATTTCTCATCATGTGCCGCCACGGCGAGATGACATAGTTCATGCGAAACCACATACCATAGAAGATCCATCGGTGCCCCTATTAAGCGACTAGATATATATATACGTCGTGTCTTTGTGCTACAAGTACCCCAAGTGCTTTCCTGTTTATGAAAAGCAATATCCTCTAAAGGCAAATTGTAATAAGCTGCATTAATAGTATTAGCCAGCCGTCGTAACTCTTGATCTCCGTAAACTATTCCTTTATCTTCATGAAACTGATAATACTGTTTAGCCCATTTAATCTTCTGAACAAGTTTTTTCTTTAATTTTTCTATATGGAGTTGTTGCTCTTCCTTGCTAATAAGGTTCGATATTTTTAGATGAATTACACCTTCAATAATTCGTCCGCTTGAAGTCCTCCTAGTCTGATATTCTATAAATACCTTTAAATCTTCCATCTTCTCTCCTTTAAGGATTAGCATATTTTCCCATTTTATACTTGAAAGGAAAAAGCACCTATAAATAGGTGCTTTTTACCTGTCTTATTATGGTTACATTTGGTAAAACAAGCTTTCCTACAATACTATTCGTTTTAGATATACTTCCTTTTCCATTTTGGTACAATAGGCAATGCCTCGTACTCCTCTTTCAACAGTCCTAAAATCCAGATATCTACGTATCTGCCCTCAAGAAAAACTTGTTTCCTCATTTTTCCCTCAGTTATAAAGCCAAAGCTTATAGCACTATTTAGTCCCAACTCATGGTCGCCATAGATTCTTAAATAAGCCTTTTCCAGACCCAACTCATAATACAATATGTCAAGCAACACTATGAGAATATCTACCCCATAGCCAGCCAATCTCATATCCTTTTCACCAATACCAAGGACAACCTCAGAATTTCCATTTCTGCGGTCAATCTGTCGCAGACAAGCTAAACCGATTGGTCGCTGGTCAGCCTTTCTTACGACCATATAAACAACCTTTTGGGTTTTGGGGTCTGAAATATCTTTATTAGCTATACTTATTTCTGTACGAATAGCTTCTAAGTCGACACTATTATACTCGTCATAACCCATGCGAAATTCCTTGTCAACATACCACTTCTGCAATATTTCCGCATCAGAAGCAGTTAACTGGCGTAACCTTATTTTTCTACCATTCCACATGTCTACACCTCGCCATAATTGTTCTACTTTATTATTTCCACATTGATCATAATTTTCCCTTTTTCTATTTAAGAAAGCTAAAGATTAATTCTTCCGAACTCATTCCTTTAATCAAGTGAATGTTTATATATGAATATTCCTGATAAAATTTTGGGAGCAAAAAAAGTTGATTTTTCAGGCATAACTATTGCCGAATTGTGAATTCCGGCATCTGCTACCTCAATGAGCTCCCCAATAGAAACAGGATGCAAAGCCACGGCTAAGTCATATTCACCTTTATTCACCATTTCCTTCATGGTCTCAAGGTCTGCTTCAGAATAATAATCAAAATAATGAGAATCCATAATCAAATCATGCGAAAGCCCAAGAAGAGGATATAACTCTTTTTCAAGGATACTGCAATCAAGCTTGCCCACAACATCCTCCGGAATATTTTCTGCCTTCATCAAGTAGCTGCCCCTTTTTGTATAAATAGCAAAATGATGCTTAGGTGGGGTAGCAAAGGTCGTTGTCTCTACCAGTCCTAATGCTTCTCGGATCACCTCAAATTTATCCTTTCCGTTGATAACGCGGTTATATGCTTGAATATGCACGCTATCAGCTTGACAGATATAGGCTAAGCAATGGGACTGTCCATTAAGTAATGAGGCATGATAACGATGATGCCCGTCTGCAATATATAAAGGGCTCTCTTTCAATAATTCTTGCAAAAGAAGTCCTTCTTTGCTGTCTTCAGACAAACGATAAATGCGGTTATAAATTCCGTCTAATTCGGACTGATTTGCAAAATCAGACGTAAACTCATACGTAGGTGGATATAACTCTTTTACCCTTTCCAGAACTTCGCCAATAGAAGATCTCGTTAGAAAGAATACTGGTTCAAATGTAAGGCCAGTTTTGGAACGTAGCTCAAGCCTTCCTCTTACCTTGTCATCAAAAGTCTTTTCATGCCTGATTATTCTTCCTTTGGCATATTCCGAGACCTTTACTGCCGCCAGAACTCCAGTTCGAATTTCTCCTAAAAAATGCTGTTCATAAACATAAAAACAAGGTATATTGTCCTGTTTCAGAAACCCATTCTCAATCAATTTATGCAAAGATGCAGCTGGATCCTCCCCCAGTGTAATGTGATACAGGGATTGATCTTCTTTTCTCAATACATCTTCTAAATGGCTTCCCGGTTTAATCACATCATAAGGAGGACAGGTTATCCTCCCAATACTTTCTGCAACAGGTCTTAAGCCGGTTAAACCTTTAACTTCGGACATCTATTTTCTCCCTTCTTTGCCTATACTTTTATGTTCACTAAATACTACTGCTTGTAATAATTTACTATGTCTAAGACTAAAAAGGAAGTACTATTTACTATTTTTTCTAATAGATTATAAGCTCTTTATCTCCAATCTTCTGTCTATCAACAGTATCAGACTGTTCTTTTGGAACAGCAATCGTTGTCGAATCCCCATCACTGATATAACGTTTTTCAGGATGTTTTCTGAAATACTCGAACCATTTTTCGAGTTCAACTGAACTAGCCTGCACGCGTGGAAGATATAGCGGATCATAATCCTTGCTAATTGGACTAATGGCAGGATTTGCTCCGACTTTTAGTATTGCGTTATGTGTATAACTATAACCCTGAAATGATCCTTCTGCTGCCAAGCTGCGCTCTTCCGGTGAGATTCCAAAAGGTAAAGCCAGTGAGCGAACTTTATAGCCAGGTACAGCTTCCTCAACAAGCTTAGCTAATTCAGCCAGCTCCTTTTGCACCCTCTCTGAGGTAAGCTTATTCAACTTGGGATGAGTTAAGGAATGATTACCAATAGCAAAGCCCAAACTGATCATTTCCTGAAGTTTTTCTTTCCAATATTCCCGCTGTCCAAAAGGTTCGGCATTCATATAAAAAGTCGCAGTGTACCCTAGTTCCGGATATTTATCGGCAAAATCCAACAAGATACCTGCCGCACATTCCGGATCTATTGTCTTCGTTCCATCTTCAGCGATAATATACCGAAACTGTCCTATGCTGGCATCATCAAAAGTAAGAACCACAGGCGTTCGACCTGCCGGTACAGATATATTATTATTCACGAAATCATTTAAATCTATCAATGTATAACCCTCATTGTATAAAGTCAAAAGATCCCTACGGAAGTTTTCCGTTGTCTGTATCCAATCCTTTTCCTTTTCCGCACCAATCACGTGATACATTAGTATCATTACCTGACCTGCTTCATTCGCCTTTATTGTAGCAAGATCAATTTTAGGTAGCTTTATTTCATCAATCTTTTCATGAATAATAGGCGGTTTCGCCTTTTCAATTTCAGCAGGGACATACTTTTTTGTAGCACAGCCGGTTGTGATAAATAAAACAAGCAATAAAATTACAACAATTATAACATTCATTTTTCTAAACATTTTAGTCCCTCTCTTGTCTCTCAATTTATCCAATAGCTAATCGCCGCTATGCTCCTAAAATATGGCTCAACTAACAATTCCATGCGTAGACAAATTCGACAAATTCCATTCTATACCTTTCGGGAATTTTCACCATTAATTAATGCCCATCTTTCTTGAAATAATATTACTACAGTCTTCTTTTTGAATTATTGTTAACTGGAATATTTTCTGTTATACTCAAACAAAAATTAAAAAAACACGGAGGGCAAAAAAATGAAAGTTACTAAGGAGATGTCCATACACGATATCGTCAATAAATACCCACAAACTATTGACGTTTTTATGAAGCATGGTATGGGCTGTCTAGGATGTGCTGCAGCTCGTTTTGAGAATTTGGCCCAAGGAGCTATGGCTCATGGCATTGATGCTGATAAGCTTGTTGAGGACTTAAATAAGAACCTCAAGGATTAATAACTCATTTTTTGAAAAAGTATATAATTTACAAGAAAAAGAGCAACCAGATTAATAGCACCCAAAAGTGCGTTCTAGTTGCTCTTTTTATATGTGTACCTATTTCTTTACTACGGTAGTTAGCTTATCGGCCCATACCTCTGCCACGACCTACACCGTTACCGTTAGCCATACCATTGCCTGCGCCTTTAGCCGTACCACTTCCTGCACCGAAACCTAGGCCTCCTCCAAATTGTTGACCCATTCTTTCCCTGTTTACACCTAAAGAGCCATCACAATTTGCTACTCTTTCTTCCAAAGCCTTCTTGATTGTCTCTCCTTGTTCCAGGGTGATTACGCCAGCTTGGACTCTTTCATCAATAATTTGCTTTTTCAGGTTCACTTGTTCAAGCCTATACTCTACTAGCACACCGTTTTCATCAGCAATCTGACCAAAAGTCTTATCCTGCTGATGTTGTTCATAAATGTCTTGAATGGAAACCCCTGTCAATGAGGATAACAGTTCAGCAGGGCTAGAAAAATCAGCTGCTAAAGCCGCTACCGGAAACAGTAAAGCAAGTACCAGAGCCACATATAAAACGTTTCTTTTCATGGTAACATCTCCTTTTATATAATTTATCTTGCAGCTTTAGTATAAGCGTAAGTTAATAAGATACTTTGCACACAATATCAAGATAGTATTAAGATATAGCATAAAACTATCGGCCAAAAGGAAAACTTCTTGTAAGAATACAAAAACTGGTGGTGAATTAATTGTCACAACTAAAAACCCTTATCCTTGGAGGCGGCATCGGAGGTATCGTTGCCTCACAAGTGCTCAAGAAAGCCCTCGGAAAAGATATGCACGTGGCCGTAATCGATAAGGATGATAAACACCATTTTGCCTCTTCTTATCCACTGATGTTGATAGGAGAAAGAACTCCCGAAAGTATAACCAGAAATCTTAGTAATCTTGAAAAAAAGGATATAGAATTTATCCATGCAGAGATTAAAGGCATCGATCCTATGAAAAAACAGGTAAAAACAGATAAAGGCACAATCTCTGGTGACTATATGATAATATCCCTCGGTGCCGAATACAATCTTAAGTCATTACCTGGCTTTAGCCGCTACGCTTACAATATTTATGATTTTGCAGAATTATCTCTAGTTTCACAGATACTCCCTCGTTTTCAGGAAGGTCATATTGTCCTATTTATCTCCAGTCTCCCCTTTAAATGTCCTCCCGCACCCTATGAAAACATCTTTCTCTTAGACCAATTTTTCCGTCAAAAAGGCCTTCGTTCCAGAGTTGACCTTACCCTAATCACCCCAGAACCTAGCCCAGAGCCCTTTGCTGGCCCTCTTGTGGGACAGAGTATTAGAAAAATGCTAGCAGATCGCCATATTAATTTAATTACCCAAGCCAAAGTTCTATCCTTAGAACCCGGTAAACTTATCCTCGATCATACTACAATTAAAGGGGACCTTTTTTTAGGAATCCCGTCACATCAGACCTCTCTTGTCCTACGGGAATCTGATCTGGTCGATTCCACAGGCTGGGTTTTGGTCGATATGTATACATTAGAAACAGTCTACCCTAATGTATACGCCATTGGTGATGCTACTGCCATCAAGCTTCCGGTAATAGGGGCTGATGCACCCAAGGCCGGTATTTTCGCCAATTATCAGGCAGAGGTTGTTTCTAGAAATATCGCCCTCAAAGTTCGCGGTAAACGTCCGCGCTATAAATACAAAGGAAAAGGTGCCTGTATAATGAACACAGGTTTTGGTCGCAGTCGTTATTCCACCGTTCATTACTATCGCAAGCCTTCCCCATTCATTACCCTTATGAGACCTACCCATTCATCTTATTGGGGTAAAATCATCTTTGAAAAATACTGGTTAAACCGCTGGATTTAGTTGTTCCTCATTCCTTCAATTCATATGATGTAGTTGATGTTGGCCTCCGGAAAGCTATCTATAACCTTCTTGCTGAAAAACTCTTTAACTTCCAACATCTGTTCTTTTGGATAGATATATTTTCCATAGCCAAACTGACCGTATTTAAACTTACGCTCCTTTTCCTCCATTGGTAAAGTGGTCTGAGGAAAGACCTGAAGAATTCTCTCCTTCGCCCGTGAAGTAAAACGGTAGGAGATGATTTCAAAACTCAGGTCTTTTTTAGCTTCTTGTGGTAGCGTATCGGCTATTTTCTTAATCAACGCTCCATAATCCTCTTGCCATTTGTCGTACAAAATGACAGGAGCAATCAAGAACCCTAAGGGATATCCGGCTCGCGCCGTTTTCCCCGCAGCCTCTATCCTCTCCTGGTCTGGCGGAGTCGCATGTTCATAATTATTAATAACGTACTGGGTATTTAAACTAAAACGGATACGTGTATGCCCATTATGTTGTAACCTCAAGAGCGAATCTACTTCTGTAAACTTTGTAACAAAACGAAAGTACCCTAATTCCTGAGTGCTGAAAAATTCGATAGTACTAGCTAGCGCCCCTGTATAAGCCTCATAAGGAAGTGGATCAGAAGTTGCCGCTCCTTCAAAAAAAGTAGTTTCAGGACTACGTTCTTTTATATACTCCTTTGTTTTTTGTAATATTTCTTCAATGTTCACATAGACTCTAAGATAAGGCTTGTTCCCTAACGTCGTATTAAGATAGCAGTATTCACATTTTCCGATACAACTTGTACAAAGAGGCAGTTGATAATGAGCAGATGGTTTACAAGTCTCGAATTTCATGGTTCTGCGTACACCAACTACAAAAGTTTGTTTTGCCTCCATATATGACTGCTGCGGGGTTTTCCCAGGTATTCCTGTTACTCTATTATGACTAGCAATAAGAGAAACCAAAATACCCTCCTTACGAAAACGTTCCCACAATTCCTCTCCTAGAGGATACTTGAGAGCATCCTTTTCAAAGAACACTCGTTTTGGTTGAAAAGGCATATTTGCTTTCACTTCCATAGATATTTTATTTCAATTATCTTCTCCTCTTAATAATTCGATATGCGCCGTATGTACTTTTTGTTTTATAAGGCCTATCTAGAATGATTTCTAAATCAATTCTTTATAATCTTAAAAACAAAACTTCATTTCGAATAAATATTGATTTGTTAGTATATTGTAATTTTTCCGTTATATTATGGATATTATGTTATAATATGATCACATTATTTAAGAGGAGGTCGAATTATGTCGAGAAAAATACTTTTCTTACTACTCATATCCATGTTATCATTGGCATTTATGACTAGCAGCGTTGCAGCCCAAGAAGCTAGCGATGTAACAATTACTGTACAGGGAGAAATCACGAGCTATCAAGGTATTATGGTAGAGGAAAACACCCTTGTTCCTCTCTTGTCACTCGTTCAAAGCATGGACTTGAAAATAACCTGGTACCCAGGCGTAGAAAAGGTAACCCTGTCTTCAGGAGAAAACACCCTAACATACGTCATGGATAGCACAACTATTACCGTCAATGGAGAAGCTGTCACTTCCCCGGCTGCTCCTCAGCTTATTGATAATCAGGAGTATTTACCCTTACGTATTATTGCAGAGAACTTTGGTTTTACGGTGAACTGGAATAGTGCTACCGCTACAGTATACTTGAGTAAATAGAATTAGTTTTGGTATTTCCTGGAAAATTAATGAAAAAACCGCTTCATTGCCATTACGGCATAAAAGCGGTTTTTTCATTAAACAACATTAAACTAACTGGTCTGCATAATCTTTAGCTGCCTGCAGTATATCAGTATCAGCTTGAATTCGGGCTTCTTTTTCAGATATAAGCTCTAATTGCAGCTCATAAACTATTCTTTTTAACTCTATAAAGCTTGTTGCCAATCCTTGCGGTTCAAGCAATTCAAGCTCAAAAGCTTCTATATCGGACAAATAAATACCCTCCTTTGTCTTATTCTACTGTAATCTATGCAAAGAAATAGACAAAGGTGACAAACCTTTAAATTTGATTTTAATCAAAATACTCTTCCGCTTTATCCTTCAATATCTCTTCCATGTCCTTTACATTACCTTGTCGTTTGGAGATGCTATCATGAACCTCCTGTGGAAATATCTCCTGTATACTGGACCAATAGTCCTTTCCATCCAGTGGCACCTGATATTCTAGTACCTGGTTATGGTTTTCATCCTGCGCAAAAAGGGTTAACTCTACCGGTACACTCAAACCACCAATTTCTTCAACAGTATCTCCCTTTTTTATGTACTCCTTACACAACGCCCACAAATAAAGGGTTTTGCGATTATCAAACATTTTCTCTCCTAATATCTCATAGACACTAAACGCCTTTCCACCCTGACTAGGCGAGAAAACCTTATTTTCCAAGAGATATTGAAGAGCTTCTTCTTTAGTCCCATAGGGCATGATACTGTTAATGATCCAGATCCCTTCTGCTCCTTGTTTCTCCGGCTGTATCATTTTTACATCATAGTTTTCACCTTTGTAACTG
>PHAD01000101.1 GCA_002841595.1 Firmicutes bacterium HGW-Firmicutes-12 | reverse complement strand
GTACGCTTCTGTTGGTAATTGGTACACAGGATCAATCCCTGAAGAAAGCAGACCGGCGAATAGAATAAGGATAGTGATACTCGTGCAGATTCCAACCCAATGAGCAAGGGCAGACAATCCAGAGTTCTTATTCTTCCCTCTTTTGAACAAACCTGATATCTTTATGATTATCCAGTAAGCAAGCGAACTGATTATGATTAATATTATGATTATTACAGCTAATGCTGTAATAATCATAGTTGAATAAAATGGAGCTTTCGAATATGTCATAGGGCCATCGGTGGTCAACATTATTCTGTCATAGGGATCTGTTTTAAAAATAATTTTATGAAACGGGCCGAAGTAATCCTGGGTTCTTCCTTCTCTAAGATTCTGATACACACCAGGCTCAATTTCAATAAATTTATTTGTTTCTCCGACATTAGTAACCAGAAGATATCCATCTTCATTCACATCAACATTAATAATACCCCCACCTAATATGCTGTTAATTTTCTCATCAGTAGTAATACTTCTCCGGTTCATCTGGTATTCACCGGAAAACTTTTTAGCCCTTTCTTTGCTGCCTTCGCCAGGCACTCCCTTTATTTGAGCTTTAATTGGATAGTAAAAATCCATAAACTCCTGAAAAACCTCGGAATGGAGAAGATGATTACCCCCACTGTCGGAAATAAAAATTCCTGTATTCACTTCCGGCACCAAGAAAAGACCTGTGTTAAAGAGCATAGTACTTCCACTATGAAAAAGCACATCCCTGTCGTTAAAGATACCCTTCATGAATCCGAGAGTCATACCTCCCAACGTCGGGTCATAGGTAAAGTGCTGCTTATGCATTTCTTTTAATGTTTCTTCCTTAAGGATTCGTCCTCCGCTATAAGCACCGCCAGATAAATGGGCTAGCATAAAATTGGCCATATCTGAGGCAGTACTACTCATACTCCCTGCTGGTTCGGGCAAGATATACTCAAAGCTTCCTTCAACATATGACCCATTAATTAATCTGTAGGATTTAGCAATACGAGCAGACGTATTCGATGTTGGAGGCTGTCGGAAAGTACTACTTTTCATATTCAAGAGAGTAAAAATATTTTTTTCAACATATTCTGAAAAGGGCAGACCAGATACCCTTTCTACAATATAACCTGCCAACGCTGTACCATAATTTGAATAGGCAGCAACTTCACCAGACGGAAATATCCTTGCAGGCAGGTAGTTCTTTATATATTCATTCAGAGGCAGAAGTTCATCTTCCGAAAGCCTGAAAAGCATGTCAGGATAATCCTCAAAGCCTGGAGTATGTGTCATCAAATGGGTCATTGTTATTGGTTCTGTTGTAGTTTTCTTGAGGGACTTTTCAAGCTGCGGTGGTATTTCAAAATCCAGATAAGTATTAATATCTGCGTTTAGATCAAGCTTGCCAGCTTCAACAAGCTGCATTACTGCAGTCCAGGTAATCAATTTTGAAGTAGAACCAATACGAAAAAGGGTGGTATCAGCATCAACAGGAACATTATTTTCAATATCTGCAAAACCGAATCCTTTCTTATATACAATTTCACCATCCTTCACAACCGATACTGTTGCATTGGGAATATGATATTTCTCCAGTTTGGAATTCATTGTATTGTCAAAAAAGCCTTCTAAGCCAGTATCTTGAATGTTTTTCGCAAAAGCAACAGTTGTAGATAAGGTTAAAACAAAGACTATCAAAATACTAACGAGTGTAATATATTTCACTCTTTTATACATTTTATTTTCCCCCAATTCAATTTTTATTTAGATTTACTTTTACTTAATCTTGCGGATAGTATCACATCATTAGCCGTACTCGATAATATATCCATCAAAGCTTGCTTTTCGTAATCTTTTGGTAATGTACCATTAGCCACCATTACCGAAAGTCCTAATTGAAATATCCTCATTTTCAATAATATTGTTTTTAGCTCATCCACAGTGAAGCCTTCCAACTCAGGGTCCGTTTTCATCTCCTCAATTAACGCAGGTATCATTTTTTCATCATAGCCTTTCATGTAATTATTATTTTTCATTACCAAATCTCTGAATAGCACACTGTACTCCATGGCAAACCTTAGACTCGCACTCCCCATATCATGGAATGGGTTTCCTGTGCTTTCTTCGATTAATAGCTGTTGACTAACACCTATGATCCTTTCTACTAAAGCTCCAATCAGTTCATTAGTATCCTTGAAATTCACGTAAATAGGGGCTACAGAGCTGCCCATTTTTTGGGCAATTTTTCTCATAGTTATATTGTCAATTCCTTCTGTTTCTGCTATTTCAAAGGCTGCATCAATTATTTGCTCCTTTGTAAATTTAGTTTTAGGTCCCATAACATCCCATCCTTCGTATAACATATTTTATATAACGTGTGTTATGTAATATATGTTATACGAAACAATTAAATTTTGCAAGGCTCTTTTTTAAAAATCTTTAATATAAAAAAATGAGACCCAATTTATTCTGTTGGGCCTCGGTGGAGGATTTTCCTGCTTATTTTATTCTATGGATTTATACACAGCACTCCACATGGCTTAATTTATATAAAAAAAGGACATAAGTCAAAACCTATGCCCCCTTGTTTATTCACTTTTTATCGCTGTTAAACCTGTACTTTTAGCTCCTGCCGGTATCTGGCATAGTGGTCGCTTAATACATACTCGATTACCCACACCTTGGGTATCATGTATGTATGCCGTACGTAAAAATGCTTCACATTGAATTGCTCCAGCGTAACCACATCAGGGTATTGTTCATAAAGCTTTTATAACATTCTTCATTTCTCACAGTCATTAACTCCTCAAAATTATTGTCAATGGTAGGATGACTGTTACCTTTGAATATTAATTGATACTCAATTAGGATTTTTATGCAGGTGTCAAATTGTCCATGTCCCTCCAACGTCCAAAATTTGATCCAAAATGGGGTTTCTCAGAAATCTTGTGCCGGTGGGATTTATCGAGATCCAAGTGCCGGGAACGCTCATTTTGCAAGGTTTTTGGGGTCTGTAGCTTCCGATAAAATACATTAAACTCCAGACACTACCAATAAAACTGTAACACCCAAAATCCAGTGTGGTGACTACATGTGGATTCGAATCACATTTTTAACCTCAGTAAGTCATTAGTTCTTAAAGCCACCGACCAGGTTTCGAAGCTTTATATTTTTATGCTGACAGCTTATACAATATCATATATAAGAAAAGAGAACGTCAGATAAAAGATAAAACCCGACATTCTCTTAATCATCGCCCAGTCTTAAAATTGTTCGCACTGCGTAATATAGACATGCCTAAACACTCTAATCAAAGCACTTCGTAAACATGTCTACACACTCCATGTCCAACACAACTGATACATCAATTTTATCTCTCAACACCTTATTTCTGAAATCATAGCCATCCGTTGTGAAAGTCATATACCGCGCAAAGTGCTGAAAACTAAGGATTTCTAAGTATCTTTCCTTTGCATTCCTATTACGCACTCCACGTGCCTTGAGGATATAAAAAAGATGCCGTTAAAACCTGGTGAGGCCTTGGGCGGAAAAATTATCGATATACCCTACTCTGTTAAAAAATATCTTGTAAATATATATCCCAATCCCATAACAATGGCTATATATACATCATGCAGGAAAAGCTCCGCTTTTCCTGATCCAGAACTCACTCTGTGATCAGCATCTTCTTCGTTCCTATAATTTTCAGTGATTTCCATGCCCTTTGCATCATACATGGATGTTGTCACAAGATGATAATTATATAAAGTCTCCTCCACCGATTTCTCAAGAAGGCTATCCAGTTCTTCCACATGATAAAACTCCAGAAATTGCGGATTCTTCACTTCGAATTTTATCGATTTCCTTACCCTGTCTTTTGAAAGGTAACCTGGACTTGAATAAGTAGAATAATCCAGCCCATAGTACCTGATTTCATCAGAAATATTATAGCCGCTTACGGCAATATATCGCTCATCTTTGCTTCAACCAGATAGATTTGTATCACCGATGAATAGTCAGAAGACTCGATTTTGGTGCGAACAATCCTGTATCTTTGATTGAAGCCTTTTAGAAATTCAGCAATTCCATAAACGTTTGCGTTGGATTGATCCTTAAAAGAAACAATAAGCACACCGTCCATCTCTTTTGTCTCCAGTACGTAAGCATCCACTGGAGTTTTGAACGGAGCGGTGTATTCTGTGATGGCAGCTGATAAATCACTTTTATCAATTGTGAATTTATATTCCGAAGCATAAATCAAGTAGGACCTAACCAGTGTCAAGACTACACATATTACCGCAGCCAGCAGTCTGGTCCTTTTGATTTTTTTCAGAAATTTCAGCTCGATAACCATAGTACCTCCAATTTACTCCCGAATAGATTAGTTTTTTATTCCCGTGTACTCAAATTCAATATCATTTCCCAGGAGTGAGTAATATTCAAGCAATTCAAGCGTTCTCACGCGCAGTCTTCCTTTAATTGCTTGTTGAATTTGCACCTTGCCTTGACTGCCAAAAATTTGGCCCGATTCGCGCAAGTAATACACCTGATATTTGAAAGTGTTGGGTAATGCTGTCATAAAAACTGCCTACAAATTTGTTCTTTTTGGGTCTTTCTATTTTATCTGCCGGATTTGATGGTATCATTTCCATCCTCTAGAATCATTGCTTTTGTAATACCGTATGGCCTGTAATCCAAGAATACATCCGACAAGCCAGAATCCTCCGGCAGCAAATCCTGCTAATACATCACTAGCGTAATGAACCCCTAAATAAATACGGCTTATACCAATTGCAAAAACCAGAAATAAAAAAAGGAAAGTGAAAAAATATCTCAAATTTCTGTTGTCTAAGTTAATCCACATCAGATAAGCCAGCATTCCATAAAATGCAAAGGAAACCATGGCATGACCACTAGGAAAGCTGTATCCCGTCGCTTTTACCAGTCGTACTATTTCAGGCCTGTTGCGATGGAAAGCCCATTTTAGCAATTCATTCATGAACCAACTACCTGCCAGAGCTGTGATAACCATATTAGAATCCCAGAAGTGTTTCTTTATTTTTGATAAATAAAACCATACTATTAGAGCCAGAAAGATCATAGTTGCCGGAGAACCCATTTGGGTTAACCCTTTCATTAGACGTGTAATCAATGGACTGCTAATTAAGCTAATAGTATTTAATACTATTTGATCAAACAGCTTTAGTTCGTTCTCCAGCATTTCGCCTGCCAACTTGGCAAATATAAACATGAACCCCAGTCCGAGTACAAGTCCCCCTATTAGATAGTTTCCAAAATTACCGAATGGGGAAATCCTCGTTTTATAAAAATATTCTATTTTTTGACAGCTTTTCGTCCATACTCTACGGAAACAGGTAGCATTTTTATGGTTTTTAAATTGCAAATGCACAGCCCCCATTTTTTTCAAAAGTACTACATTAATTAACTTTGACCCTCTTCCTATAAAATATGTGCATTAGAATTACAGCTGTATTTTTATAAAGAATATTTTATTTTTACACTGAGACTAAGCGCCTAATATTATACCAAAATAATAGCCTCTCCGTTTTTAAATTATTTTCTTGTAACGAACGTTACGAAAATGATATAATTTGTGTAACATTCGTTACACAAGGAGTGGAAAAATGGAAAAAAGAAAATGGTTAGTAATAAACTACAACCTGCCTTCGGAGCCATCAAGATTAAGAGTATCGGCATGGAGAAGCCTTAAGAAACTGGGTGCTGTCAACATACAACAGTCCATGTGGGTCTTGCCTCATAACGACGACAATTACTCTGCACTGCAAACAATTTCACGGGAGATTGTGTCAAATAGTGGTGAAGTGCTTCTCATGCAATCTATTTTTTTCGAGCAACAACATGAACAAAGAGTTATATCCTATTTCAATAATATAAGAGATGAGGAATATAAAGAGTTTATAGATAAGTGTGAGGATTACTTCAAGGAACTTGAAAAGGAAATCGCTATAGAAAAATTTACTTTTGCTGAGCTTGAAGAGGAAGAAGAAGAACTTGCTAAGCTTTCATCGTGGTATGCGAAGATTGAGGCAAGGGATATATTTCATTCTCCTCAAAAAGATTGTGCCAGTGAAAAATTCGAACAGGTCAAAAAAGCATTCGAAAACTATAGTAACATTGTCTATCAGCACAATAATAGATGAATCTAACGCAGTAATGGGGGAATAAGCGTGAGTATTAATAACGAGGAACAGAAAAAAGTTTTGGGGCTTGAATGGAACATTTTTTTTGCAGGCATAACCAGCTTTTTAACTGATACAACAACAAAAATGATCTACGCTATTATGCCGCTTTTCTTAATGTCTATAGGGGCATCAAAGATTGAGCTATCACTTATTGAAGGAATAGCAGAAAGCACTGCCTCGGTTCTCAACGCACTGTCAGGCTGGTGGAGTGATAAAATAGGCAAAAACAAACCTTTTATGGTTGTCGGCTATACGATTACTGCTGTTATATCACCCATGTTTTCATTAGTAACTTCACCCTTTCAGGTCCTACTGCTGAGATTCACCGAAAGAGTCGGCAAGGGCATAAGAACTGCCCCCAGAGACAGCCTGATAGCCGGGTCATCAAGCGAGAGTGAAAAAGGGAAAAGCTTTGGCTTTCATAAAGCCATGGACAATAGTGGTGCAATAGTAGGACCTCTGTTGGCCTTTGCCGTTTTGTCCATGTTTCCCGGTGGTTACCGCAAGGTGTTCCTGCTTGCGGCAGTGCCGGGCTTATTAGGAGTCTTTACGATAGTTTTCTTCATAAAAGAAGCTAAAAAGAACAAAATGAACCTTCTCGAGAAAATTGAATTGAAAGCCTTCCCTATTAGATATTATATGTTCCTGGCCATTGCTTTCATCTTTACCCTGGGCAACTCCACGAATGCTCTGCTCTTGGTAAAAGCCACCGATATTGGTATAACAGCTGTGTTTATACCCCTTGTCTACCTGCTTTTCAATTCGGTCTCCGTGATTTCTGCTATCCCTGCCGGAATACTATCCGATAGAATTGGCCGGGAACGACTCATTATCTTTGGCTATTTGCTTTATTCCATCATCTATTTCGGTTTTGGCCGGACAAACGATGTAGTGGTAGTGATCATGCTTTTTGCATTATATGGTCTTTACAGTGCGGCAACGGACGGTGTGCAAAAAGCACTAGTTTCCGATCTTATTGATAAAAACAAGCGGGGTACGGGACTTGGCATATACTATGCACTTATCGGTATCACCTTGCTTCCTGCGAGCGTTATAGCCGGTGTATTATATGACAAGGTTAACAATCAAGCCCCTTTTTATTTTGGTTCAGCTATGGCCTTTATAGCGGCTATGCTAATGCTCGGATTTTACTGGAAAAGAGTTAAAGCAAATTAACACACTTACTCTATTATGGAGGTAGATAAATTGAAGAGTATTGAACAAAAACACGCCATGGTATGCAAAGGCATTAATCGCAGCGATAATATCGTATGCCTTAAGTCCCATTGACCTTATACCAGATTTTGTACCTATACTTGGGTATCTTGATGAAGCTAATTCCCCCAGAAGTTATGGCGGAATGCCGTACTAAATCAGAATATCTCCCTTCACTTAAAAAGAAAGGGAGATATGGTGCAATCTTTATAGTTATCATTTGGTGTCTTATAGTTTATTGCTTATTTAAAATCCTTATTTAAGCCTCCATGTCCAATCGGGTATAATTGCCATAACGCTGGCCGACAGCTTGGTACGGGGGCTATACATCGTCACCAGGATGCCTTCAATAATCAGCGTATGGTTGCTGTTCTTGCGGATAGCGTGATAGTACTTGAGCAGTTCGGTCAAGCCCATCGCGCTTAATATCTCTGCCTGTGTTGGAATTCCTTCCTTCAATAATTGTTGTGCTAATTCCATTAACTTTTTCCAGTTTTTGAATATATTGAATGATCCACAACATCGGGGTAATCTTTGAACATTTCCAAATAGCACTGTTTAATGTGAACCGTAGCCTCATTATTTTTCATAGTCAATTGATCCCTCCTAAAACTATTTGTCAATGGTAGGAGTATAGACTGACTTGGTGTTTGTTCCCCCCCAGTTCCCCCCAACGTGCAAAAATGAAATCTTTTTTGCCCATTTTGGGTACTCCGCATGGGGACTGCATTTCAACAAAAAACAGGCTGGAAACCCCTGTAAAATGCGGGTTTCAACCTGTTCAACTTTCTCGATACTTCCCCATCCATCTTGATGCTTCCCATATTGCAACGGACTCAAAATCTGCCGCCCGTAAGGGTGTGGGAGTTCAAGTCCCTTCCGCAGCACCACTCGAAATGAAAGCCTTGATACACAAGGCTTTTTTGTTTTGGTTTATTATATTACCCCTGCTTAAACCCACATTTTTGCTTTATCATACATATTCGCTATATAATTATTTTGACTTATGCGCATTAAATGCGTATAATTTAATTAATGAGGTGAGAAAATGAAGCGTCGGGATTTGATTAAAAAGCTAACTCAAAACGGTTGGTGGCTTGACCGTCACGGCGCTGACCACGATATATACACAAATGGTAATAAGTCTCAACCTATACCCAGACATAACGAGATAAACGAAATTACCGCAAACAGCATTCTAAGAAAAACAGGGCTGAAATAAACCTCGTCACTTGGGGTATTCTATAAATCAGAAAGGATGATACATGATGAAAGTTGCATATCCAATTATATTGACTCCTGTTCAAGATGGTAGCTATGCAGTTCAAGTACCTGATCTTGATATCCATACGCAAGGGAAAGATATAGCTGATGCAATGTATATGTCCCGTGACGCTATTGGTATGTGGATATGCTATGAGCAAGACGAAGGTAGGGCTATACCTGCTCCCGATAAAATTACAAATATAAAAGTTGAACAAGATGAAATAAAAACACTTATTGACATAGACACTGATGAATATCGCCGCGCTCATGACAATAGAACTATTCGTAAAAACCTCACTTTACCAAGCTGGCTAAATGATCGTGCAGAAAAGGCTGGTGTAAATTTCTCACAAATCCTTCAAGTAGGATTAAAAAATTATCTCGATATCTACGAACAAAAACGAATTACTAAACAGCCCTAACTAGCTGCTTTTACTTTTTGCTTAAAAACTGTCATTTAAAGGATTAGATCCTGATTATCAATTCTTCCCCACCACCAGTGCATAGTATGTGTGTCCCTTCCGCGGCACCAGCACACATTTGTCTATGAAATCGTGTCAGCGATTTTATAGACTTTTATTTTTTTGCCTTTTTAGGATCGTATTCCAACAATAAAAACGCAAGCAGCCATTCACACCACTCATAACATTTGCTGAAACAACCTTTGTAATGTATAGAAATCTATGGATTTTCTTAATCAATTTAAATGATTGGGGGTTTTTTCATGAATGAACAGGAAAAGGAACAGCCTCCAGATATTTTCTCGAACAAGCTCAAAAGTCTCACGATGTCCCTTATCTTGGCAGAAGGAACTATAGTCCCTTGGGATGTTTTTCTTTCTCAGCAAAGTTCTGTTCGTTGGGTCAAGGATCCGGCTTATCTCGAACATCTTTTTTTGATACCGATGCTAATATTACTTCCAGTGTAATTTTTCCTTTTATGGAATTACTATTACCAAAAGCGTAAATTAACATGGTTATTGGAAATGCTCGAAACACGATCTCTTCTGATGACCCACTTAAGAATAATTGAAACACTAAAGTCCCAAGGATGTTTCTCCTTTCTAAAGGAAAATCATACATTGGCAACTGGTCATTAACA
>PHAD01000100.1 GCA_002841595.1 Firmicutes bacterium HGW-Firmicutes-12 | reverse complement strand
TTCCGGGTTTCATTCCAGGTAAAGCAGCAGTTACTGCATCAGAAACTGCTTTTGTAGTAGGTAAGCTAGCCAGTAGGAAATCTACTTGCTCTGCTACCTCTTTGGGACTTCCTAATACAGTTGCTCCTAATTCTTTAGCCCTGTCAGCCGCTTGCGGAAAGGGATCATACGCATATACAACGTGGCCTGCTTTAAGCAAATTCTTGACCATGCCTTTGCCCATTTGACCTATTCCCATTACACCAACTTTTGCCATTTTAGGAATACCTCCTCTAATTCTTTTTTGGTGGGTCTTAAAAACAAAACGAGTTTTTGTCATTCCTCCTGGGACAATATGTAGTGACAAAGCAAACACCTCTTTTTTGCTGCAATAACTACAGATATCATGATAAATTATAATTTTGCAAGAAACATGCCAGACAATTATTTTTAGGCTATTTCCTTATTACATAAGGATTATTAAGGTACACGAACATAAATGCACATGTCGTATTATGTCGACATGTGCATTTATGTCTACAGATAAAGCGAAACAACATTCACACTAAACGCCTGGTGTGGTATGATAAGGCCATAGCACGCTAGGAGATGAAAGTAGATGAAAAGCAACACAGATAGATTAGAACAGGAATTGTTAATCTACAAACAAATACTAGATGTTTCTACTGACGGCTTCATAGTCGTGGATAAAAAAGCTTGTATTATTGAAATCAATCAAGCCTATTGCACCTATTTAGATGTAAAACGAGAAGAAGTTATTGGCCTATACGTACGTGATGTGATTAAGAATTCTATCTTAAATGAAATAGTAGAATCAGGTAAAACTGATACTAACACGATCCATGCCTTTTTAGACGAACAAATTTCAGGCAAGGAAAGGATAGTGGCTGTTACTCGCTCTCCTGTTATGGCTGGCAATGAGATCATTGCTGCTGTGAGTCAGGTGAAATTCAGTAGTGAGACTATGGATTTGGCTAGAAGAATTCAGGCTTTGGGTGCAGAGTTACAGTATTACAAAAAAGAGTTAAAAAGAATTGGTTCTACTAAACACTCTTTTGAAAATATGATTGGCGCGGATCAGAAATTCCTGGAAGTTAAGAATATTGCTAAGAAAGTGGCCGCTAAGGATTTGTCTGTATTGATTCTTGGAGAAACGGGAACAGGAAAAGAAGTCTTTGCTAATGCCATCCATTATGCCAGTAACCGAAGAGATGGCCCGTTCATTAGGGTCAACTGTGCTGCCATACCCTCGGAACTGCTGGAATCAGAGCTTTTCGGTTATGAAGAAGGCTCTTTTACTGGAGCTAAGCGAGGTGGTAAAAAGGGGAAATTTGAATTAGCCAGTGGGGGCACTATATTTTTGGATGAAATCGGAGATATGGCTTTAAATATGCAAGCTAAAATACTGCGGGTATTACAGGAAAATGAATTGGAGAAGGTAGGGGGGAACGAAACAATCCCTATAAATATAAGAGTGATATCTGCTACAAATCAGGATTTGGAGCGGAAGATGCAAAATAATACCTTTCGTTCCGATCTATACTATCGCCTAAACGTCATTAAGCTTGATATACCACCTCTTCGCAAGAGAAAAGAGGATATTAGTGATTTTATAAACTTTTTTTTAGAAGAGTTAAATGATAGGTACGAAACTAATGTTGTTTTGGAAGCCGGGGCGTTGCAGGCTTTAAATAGGTATAGTTGGCCCGGTAATATAAGAGAAATGCGAAATATAATTGAGAGAGCGTATACCCTAGTTGAAGGAAATGTCATCAAAACTAATAGCTTGCCTACAAATGTCTTTCAGCAAGTACAAGACAGTAGCCTTCCTCATAAAGGTAATCTGGATGATATAATTGAGGAGGTTGAACGCGATACACTTCTACGAATAATTGAGAAAAACCAATACAATTGTAATAATACTGCCAAAGAATTAGGTATCCATCGCAGTACCTTATATAAGAAGCTTAATAAATTAAAAATTGAAATTAAAAGGAAGTAAAAAGGTTACAAGATGAATAACTAAGCGTATAGAGTGAATAGAAGTGAATTTATTGTATAAAAAAATGCATCTCCTTTGTTCAAAGGAGATGCATTTTTGGTAAATTACTTATTTAGGGACAACGTTTTCTGCTTGAGGACCACGGTTGCCTTGAGTTACATCAAAAGTTACTTCTTGACCTTCATTGAGGGTCTTGAAGCCCTCGCTTTTGATTGCGGAAAAATGTACGAATACATCTCCACCCTCATTTGACTCGATGAAACCGAAACCTTTTTCTGGATTGAACCATTTTACTTTACCTTCCATTTTTTGAACCTCCTTCTACAATTAGATTAATCAAAAAGTCTTAAACTTAAACATCTTTGACCAATCATAATTAAAATGAGGCCAAAAAAATTTGTTTAAACTCTTATTCGTAAAGCTGATGATATCATATTTTTCAGTCGAAGTAAAGTATTTACCCTCATGAACGTTTAAATTCATAAGATTATGAAATATTTACTCAGCTTGACTGGGTAAGTTAGGAGGCGAGTCTAAATCAACATATAAGTATTAAAAAAAAATTTAGTTAGAAAGGAAGGATAATTATAGATAGTATCGAATATAAATTGTATACAATAATAAATTGTATACAATTTATATTCGTAAAAACGTATTAGTAATTATTCCAGTAAAGGAGAAGAACAAAAATGCTTATTGAAAGACAAGGCAGAAAGTATTTTATTAAGAGAAGGCTTGAGTGGCAAAAAGCAAAAAAAGAATCAATAGCAGTTTCTATAGCTAATTATTTACGTAATTCTATGATTAATGGCCACTATAACCCAGGAGATAAGTTAAAAGAAAAAGAAATTTGTGACGAATTAGGTGTAAGTAGGACTCCTTTACGTGAGGCATTTAGAATTTTACAATCTGAGGGATTGCTCACTTATAATTCGCATCAGGGCGTAATCGTAACCCCCGTATCTCTAAAGGATATTGAAAACATATGGGAGGTTAGATATGTCTTAGAGGGAATGGCCGCGGAAATGGCCATAGAAAAAATGAACAATCAAGACCTACAAAGATTATTTGCTATTCAAAACCGCATGGATTCTTTAGACCCATCTGATAAGAGAAGTATTATAAAAACAAATTCTGAGTTTCATATGTCAATCATTAGGATTGCAGACAATGATAAATTAGAAAAAATAGTTAAGGATATATGGTTACAGATTAGGGTAATTCAGTCTATATCTCTATTTCAACAGGGTCGGTTGCTTAAAGCGTGCAATGAACATAAAAAGATCTTGAGTGCACTTGAAAATAGGGACAAAGCTCAAGTAAGAATATTTATGGAAGAACATTTGACGAAAGGGCAGCAGTGCTTAACCAGAGGAATGCAGTTTGAAGATTAAAGGGGGTGGTGGGTCGTAAAAGAGTATAAAAAGAGTAGCTGAATGGAGGTGGTGTAAAAATTTTAAAGATCAAGGATATTGCTTTTGTAGAGATAATATACAAAAGCCACCCTTATCTGGGTTAGTGCCTCGGGGGAAGCAACTAACAAGGATGACTCTCATACCATTCTAGCATATATTTAGCTTTGCTAGAAAAAACAAAAAATTCAAATAGTATTTTAATTAGGTGGAGGTTGATTAGTTATTATGAAAAAAAATATTCTTTTAATATTAGTATTAACTCTTTCTATACTTTTGCTTATAGCAGGATGTGGACAGAAAGAGGAAGTAACGACAGTTCAACCTGAAGAGGAAACCATTGTGCTAAAAATGGGTCATAAATCATCAGAATCTCATTCCTGGCATAAGGGTTGCTTGTTATTTAAAGAAATAGTAGAAGAAAAAACCAATAATAAAATCAAAGTTGAGATATATCCGAATTCGCAGTTAGGTAACCAAAAAGATATGACGGAGGCCAGTCAATTGGGAGTGGTTGATATTGTCTTGGATTCACCTGCAATATTAGCAAATTTTGTGCCTGAGATGGGGGTTTATGATTTGCCTTTTGTTTTCAAAGACTATGCGCATGCATATGAGACTTTGGACACCATTGGGATGGAAACAGACAAGCCTTTACAAGAAGTAGGTCTTAAACTTCTAGCTATGTGGGAAACTGGTTTCAAACGTCTCAGTGGCAATACAAGAGAAATTAAAACAGTAGAGGATTTAAAAGGTTTAAAGATCAGGGTTCCGGGAAGTCCTGTTTTAACAGCTACTATTAAGGCTATTGGAGCCAATCCGATTTCTATAGCTTGGAATGAGTGTTACATAGCTTTACAACAGGGGACGGCTGATGGACAGTTTAATCCTCCGTCAATTATGGTAGAGAATAAAATACATGAAGTACAGAAATACTATGCAAATAATCTTAACATTCAATATGGGGCAGAACCTGTCGTAATGAGCTTAAAAACATGGAATAAACTATCACCAGAATTCCAAAAAATTGTGCAAGATGCTTCTATTGAAGCTCGTGACTATCAAAGAGAAATATGTCAAAAAGACGATGAAAATGAGCTGCAGACAATGATTGATGCCGGTATTAAGGTATATGATGTTTCCGATGAAGTGCTGGTCGAGTTAATGGAAATGACTGCTCCGGTTCGGGAAGAATATGCTGATAAAGAATTATTAGATAGAATAAACAAATTGGCTAAGTAATATATATGCTAGGTAATTTGGGTGTCTAGGAAAAATGGGGTGTCCTAGATGGGTCACCTCATATTTCTCTAGTTACTATTTATTGAAACAGTTAGTTAATAAAGGAGCGACTACTATGATAGAACAAATGAATGATGTCGTATTTAAGTGGTTAGGAAGACTACTTATTTTCACAATAGCTTTTCTTGTGTCGATTATTTTTCTACAAGTAGTGTTAAGGTATATTTTCAATTTTTCTATTGCTGAGATTGATGAATTAAGCAGATATGTTTTTGTTTGGATTATATTTCTTGGTATTAGCTACGGTTTTAGAGAAAAAGCGCATTTGGGTGTTGTTTATTTTATCGAATTATTGTCACCGAAGAGTAGAAAAGTTTTTTTGATAGGTATTGAATTGCTAATAATATTGTTCTTTTTAGTTATAACTGTAGCTGGATTTCAAATGGTGCAATTTACAATGGCCCAGAAATCCTCCACTTTACTTATACCTATGGGATATGTTTATTTAGCGATACCCGTTGGGGCGATTTTTTGTTTGTTTGCTATGGCAGAGAGACTGAAAGTAAGTATACTTTCATAAGTAAACAGATTATTTCTCATAATTTTTAAAGAAGAGAGGGCGTACAATAATGACTTTAGTTATTTTTGTTGTTTTGTTATTAACCTCTATGCCTATTGCAGTATGTCTTGGCTTAGCTTCAGTAGTAACCCTGTTTATTGATGGGATTCCTTTATCTATGGCGGTACAAAGAATGTTGGCTAGTACGAATTCATTTCCAATAATGGCCATACTCTTTTTTATGCTGTCAGGAGAGATTATGTCTAAAGGAAATATGACTAAAAAGCTGATTAGTGTTGCTGAGGCATGCGTTGGTTTTATAAAAGGGGGTTTGGCCATATCGGCTAGCTTGGCCTCAATATTCTTTTCAGCCATTTCAGGTTCTTCCGCAGCAACCTGTGCTTCGATCGGTACCATTATGATTGAGCAGATGGAAAAGAAAGGATATAAGAAAGACTTTGCAGCTGCGGTAATTGCTGCTTCGGGTATAACTGGTATAGTAATACCGCCAAGTATAACTCTAGTGGTATATGGTGTGGTAACAGGGACTTCGGTAGGAAAACTTTTTATAGGTGGTTTAGTGCCGGGGTTTATTATGGGATTATCAATTGCTGCTCTAAGTATCTTTCTTTCATACAAATATGACTATGGTGAAATACACAAATTCAATATTAAAGAGATATGGTCAAGAATCAAAGAGAGTGCTTTTGTATTAATGATGCCGATTATTATACTAGGAGGAATATACGGGGGCATCTTCACCCCTACTGAAGCAGCAGTTGTATCAGTAGTTTATGCCTTGATTATAACGCTTTTTGTAGAACGCAGCTTAGAAATCAAGGATTTAGGAGAGATATTTATAAAATCAGTTATTAATGCTGCTGTCGTATTAGTAATAATCCAAAATGCATCAGTTTTCAGTTGGATTTTAACAAATGATAGGATTCCTCACGCCGTTGGCGCAATATGTGCAAGTATAAGTCAGAGTAAGATCGTCTTTCTGATGTTGATGAATATTGTATTTTTAATTGCCGGAACGTTAGTTACTGGTTCGGCTATTGTAGCTATACTGGCGCCAATATTTCTACCAGTTGCTTTACAATATGGCATTGATCCGGTATTTTTGGGTGTTTTAATGGTTATCAACCTGGCCATTGGTTATATTACACCTCCGGTAGGAGTCGATTTATATGTTGCTGGAACAATAGCCAAGATACCAATTGAAAGGGTAATAAGACAAGTTATACCATACCTCTTAATACTCTTGGTAGACCTCATCATTATTACCTATGTTCCGGGTATAATAATGTTTCTTCCTAACCTTATGTAAAAATTAGATGTATTAGGAAACGTAAAACTAGAAGCAAGGAGGCACAATATGAAAATATTATCATTAAGTGGTATTTTAGGTTATGGTTATTCAGTTGAAGGGCTCGAAAAAGCCTTTGAAAGAGATATAGATATCATTGGTGTAGACGGTGGTTCTAGCGACCCTGGTCCATATTTCTTGGGATCTGGAGAATCCTTTACAAACAGAACGGCTACAAAAAGAGATGTGGAATTGGTTCTTCCTGAGGCTATTAAAAAGCAAATTCCCTTCATAGTGGGAACAGCCGGAGGAAGTGGCGGAGAACCTCATTTATCATGGGCTAAGGAGATTGTTGAAGAAGTAGCACAAGAGAATAACCTACAATTTAAGATGGCTGTGATACACTGTGAAGTTGATAAAGAGTATCTTAAAGGAAAACTTAGAGAGGGAAAAGTAAAAGTATTAGGAAGTAAGGAGCTTCATTTAACTGAAAGTAGTATTGATGAAACTGTTAGATTTGTCGGACAGATTGAAGTAGACCCATTTATTAAAGCGTTAGATGAAGGGGCAGAAGTGATACTAGCAGGACGATCTTGTGACACGGCAATTTTTGCTGCTCCTGCAATTCGAGCCGGATATGATCCGGGGTTAGCTCTGCATTTAGCGAAAATTATTGAATGCGGTGCGATGTGTGCTAAGCCAATGAGTGCCTCAGACGTAATCTTAGGTGAGATTCATAAAGATTATTTTACTGTGGAACCAACTAACCCGATGAGAAAATGCTTAGTTGAAGGAGTAGCCGCACATACGCTTTACGAACAGGCCAATCCGTATTATATCTACGAGCCGGATGGAATGATTGACTTAAGGGAAACTGAATTTATCCAATTAGATGATCGAACCGTGAAGGTATCGGGAAGTAAGTTTGTAGAAGCAAAAAAACCTACTATTAAAATAGAAGGTGTAAAACTGGCAGGCTATCGCACTATAAGCATTGGTGGAATAAGGGAGCAATTAATGATTAATAATTTGGATTCTATTATTGAGCAGGTGAGAGGACAGGTAAGTGAATCATTGAAGGGAAAGATTAATTCGGATGATTATGAACTCAATTTTAGGAAGTATGGCTTAAATGCTGTTGAAGGTGGTACAAATGTTAGTGATATTTTGCCTTCTGAGGTAGGGTTAATAATTGATGTTGTTGGCAAGACCCAGGATATTGCTAATAATGTTTGTGCTAATACAAGAGCAAAAATATTGCATTGTGATTATGCAGGAAGAAAAACTACAGCAGGAAATATAGCCTTTCCATATTCTCCTTCCGATATTTCAATAGGACCGGTATACAATTTTAGTGCATACCATTTGGTTGAAGTAGATGATTTGATGGAGACGGTAAGTATTGAATATGTTGAGGTAGGTGGACATAATGACTAGATTAATTGATCTGGCCGGTGTATTGAGAAGTAAAAATGCAGGACCTCTAGATATAACTTTTGATGTAATGTTTACCGACAAAGAAGTATATGAAAGAGTAAAAAACTCCGGCGTAATTAATAAAGTATTAATATCACAAGAGTATAATGTTAATCTTGAAGATGTCTTAATAACTGAATTTGATATTGTAAATACCATTAAAATAACTATACCGAGAAAATATGTCAGTGGGGATATCAAGGATACTGATATTTATGGCTGTCAACAGCATAGTCCTCTGGCAAATGTTTTAATACCTTAAGGAGGCTAAGAGCAATGTTTAAACAAGTACATCATATCGGATTTGCTGTCTATGATTTAGAAAAAGCGATAGATTTGATGAGGAAAGTTTATAATATTGAGCCTGAAAGAAGAATAGTTATGAGTGATAGGGAGATGGAAGCGGTACTATTCAAAACCGGAGAGACATACATAGAGTATCTAGCACCGTTATCGCAAACTTCATCATTAACTACCTATCTCCAGGAAAAAGGAGAAGGTTTCCATCATATTGCCTACTTGGTTGATAATATTGAGAATGCAAAGAAATCTATGCCGACTGATGCTGTTATTAGAGAAAGAAAAAGCAGTGTTGGAGATTGGGAAATTGCGGACATAGATACTAAATACGCCTTAGGAATAACTTCTCAAATTATCCAAAAGTGATACTACTACTCTTTATATGCTTGAAAGGAGGACGAAGAGATGATAAATATAAAGGTTTTGGAAAAGGTGATTTTTGATACCATAAAAAGAGGTTCTTGTTTTATATCTAAAGACGTAAGGTCAGCTTTTGCTGAGGCAATAGAAAAGGAAAGTACACAGGGTGCAAAAGAAGCCTTCCATAATACACTAAAAAGTTTGGATCTTTCTATTGAACGGGTAAATCCAGCGTGTCCTGACACGGGTTGGCCTCTCTTCTATTTTAAAATAGGGAATGAAGTAAATATTGAAGGGGGACCTTTAGCATTAGAAGAAATAGCAAGACAGATGGTTACTAAGGCAACCAAGGAAGGGTATTTACGCTCAACTATGAAGCATCCCTTGACTGGTTATGACCCTGGTACTAATGTTGGAATGAATATTCCTGATTTCACCTACAAGTTTGTACCTGGTGAAAATATTGAAATTACTTTTGTTGCCAAAGGTGGTGGCTCAGAATGCTTTGGTGGTACGAGGTATAATATGATAGCCTTCGCCGATGGTCTAGCTGGAATAGAGAAGTTTATTTTGGATGCTTATGCTGCGGCAGCAAGAGCAGGAGCTATTTGTCCCCCTGCGGTTCTTGGGGTTGGCATAGGAGGTACTGGTAATATTGCTGCGAATCTTGCCAAAGAAGCAGCTAGTCTACGACTAGTCGGATCACATCATCCTGAAGAGATGATAGCCCGGATAGAAGATGATCTTTATAATGCAATTAACAGTCTAGGGATAGGTCCAATGGGATCCGGCGGGGATGTTTCCGTTTTCGGTGTTAATGTAGAATATGCATATACACATATCGCTGGGATAGCTGTTGCGTTAAGTAGTAATTGTTGGATAGCTAGGAGGGCGACAAATCGCGTTTATGCTGATGGTAGAGTGGAACAATTAGACAATCCAAACTGGTTTGAGGGGAGGTAATAAAATGGCTGAATATTATTTGCAGGTTCCTTTAACTGATGAAGATGTGGTTAAGTTGAAAATAGGTGATCAGGTTTATTTTTCCGGACCTGCTTTTACTTGTCGATCAAGATTGCAGAAGTACATTTTTGATGAAAAAAACACATTACCTTTTTCTACGGAAAAAAGAAACTTATTGATTCATGTAGGACCTATTGTTGTAAAAGAAAAGGACGATTGGAGACTTGTATCTTTTACTCCCACCTCTAGCATTAGATTTGAAAAATGGGGAAACCTGCACAA
>PHAD01000099.1 GCA_002841595.1 Firmicutes bacterium HGW-Firmicutes-12 | reverse complement strand
AACCATAATTACAGGTCTTTTTGAAGTATCGAGCTTAGTCGCTAAATCTTGAATAGTTGCTTCCGATGGAGGGCCCGCCCCTTGAACAGAGGGCTGTGTTTTAATCTCTTTCCCCCCCGTTTGAGGCCATAGGTCTTCTGTAGCATAGTGAAGGCCCAACCAGGTAAATTCAACCTAGATCCTCCCTTTATCTTCGGTTTCCACAAGACTCCCTCTTCAACACACTAAGAGGGAGTCTTTGTTAATCCTCGAAATAAGTCTTGATTTATTAGCTTTTTAGTTTGGGTCGATTTACGGAAGTTTATCCCAACGGCTTTCTTTTATCCGATAGCTTATCACCGCTAAGCTCCTAAGAATCGGTACGAGAATTCTTTAATTGTTTATAAACAATATAAAGTCACTGACATGTTATATAAAAGCGTGTAGGTAAAAACAGATTAGATAGCTTATCTAGGAGTAGTAAGAGGTGCATAAACGATGAGAATGGCTATTATACATCCCTCAATGGAGTTTAAAGGTGAAGCAGAAAATGTTGTATATTAAATTGCATCGAGATTTGCTGAACGTGGTCATAGAATTTCTATCTTTACATCCAAGTATTCTCAAAAGCTTTGGGGTAAACCTCGAGGATTTGAAGTATATGAGTATAAAAAAATGCGTGATGTTAACCCCAAAGAATGGTTAGCCTTGGGGGAGGACTTAGCTCCAAAATTGAAAGATTTTGACATAATTAATCCCCATAACTTCCCTTCATATATATGGGCTTATTATGTAAAATTGCGACTTGGTGAACGTTCATCTGCGATTATCTGGTATTGTCATGAACCTTTGAGAATTCTATATAGGGAAATTACAGATCCGAAAGGTTTTCGTTTTTATTCTAAATATAATAACCCTGAGCTTAAAACTATAGATATGAAAGCTGTTTCACAAATTGATCATATAGTCTGTAACAGTCGCTTCACCGCTAATAATGTGGAAAAGATATTTAATCGAGCTGCAAGTGTATGCCATCCTGGTATAAATATGGTTGAAACACAGGATTGCGATAGAAAGAACTTTAGAATGGTTACAAGAATATATAGAGAAAAAAATGTTGAAAGAATTATAAATGCTATGGTGTTAATACGTGAAACAAGACCGGATATATATGAAAACTGCAGTTTCGAAATAGTGGGCGAAGGAGCTGATGAAGGCAGACTAAAAACCCTAGTTAAAGACATAGGGATCAGCAATATCAAATTCTGCGGATTTATTCCCGATAAAGAATTGCCTGCTTTTTATGCAGGGGCAAAAGCTATTGTCTATATACCCCTTGATGAACCTTTCGGCCTTGTGCCCCTTGAAGCCATGTTTCATAAAACTCCTGTTATTGCCTCAAACCAGGGGGGGATTCCAGAGAAAGTAATTAATGGGGTTACGGGTATTCTTATAGACCCTGTAGTCATAGAGGTCCTGACAGATGCAATGCAAAGAATTTATGACAACCCGCAATTAGCCAATGAACTTGGAACAGCTGGACGAACAAGAGTGTTAGAACGTTTCACAGTAGATAGTTTTATAAACAAACTAGAGAAGAAATTCTTCAGCTTAAGCGGGGTGAAATAATGAGAACCTGTCTTAATGCGGTATGGAATATTACAGCAAAGTGTAACTACGTTTGCCCTTACTGTATAAACGAAGCATATAAAAGAACCTATGGCACTTTTGTATTACCTGAAGCAAAAATATGGGCCGCCGCATGGAATCGTATTGAGGAAGAATTAGTTATTGACATTACTGGAGGAGAACCATTTCTTTGGGATGGATTGATAGAGTTCATTTATTTACTTAGTGAAGATAAAAGGGTAGCCATCAGTACAAATGAAAGTCTTGATTTTCTTGAGTTTGTGCAAAAAGTCCCTCCTCAAAAATGTATCAATATTACAATGTCATATCATCCATCTGCTTATGTAGATCTGAATTATTTTATTGGCAAGGTCCTGATGTTAAAAAATCGTGGCTTCAATGTAAATGTAAATTATGAAGCATATCCCGAACAAATGTGGATAATACCGGAACTTCTAGAGAAAACTTCGAAGTATGATATTTCTATCAATATCGATACATACCTACAAAATACACAAACCCCCTACTATTCCTTTAATGAGTCGGAACTGGAATTTCTTAAACATAATATAACTGATCTGCGGAATATTTTTTTGAAAGAAAAAAATGAATACCATTTGTGACGCTGGAAGTGGGTATTTTGTAGTAATGCCAAACGCCGATGTATACCGCTGTATGACAAAGGTATCTATTGAAAAACCCATTGGTAACCTTTTAAACAATGAATTTAAACTCATGGACGTTCCTGTCCCTTGTCAAACAGTCTGTACATTCTCTTGTGACTTGGACCATACTTGCAGGCAACCTTTACAAGGAGGGAAAAGTATAGATGAAGCAGGTAAATAATCAAGATGAGCATAAAAAAGGCTGGAAGATTGGATATGATGATGGCTACCTAAAAGGATTTTGGGCTAGTTGTCAAAAAAATGATGAATGTGGACGGTGTCTTAATACAGCAAAACCTTACTGGGAATTAATACCTGATTATGGAATAGTAGAATTGGTTCGTATTGGTCTGGAAAAAAAGAAGGATATGCTAGTGAGAATGCTGGGTCCTGAAAATATTGAAGAGGAAATATTTGAAAGAGTAACAAGACGGCAGGGAATTTCAATTTTAATGATTTATGAAGAGGAAATTAAGGTTCTAGCAGATGGAGCGGGACTGATAATGCCAACAATTAAATTCAAGGATATAAATCTTACACCGACAGTCAATACGAATATAGTTGAAACCCCAGAAATGTTGTCTATGCTTGTTAGAAGTATTGATAACGCAGAAATCGTTGGAATTCCAGGGGTGTCAGCGCCTAATTATATGCCCTTGCTTACAGCTTCATTAAAAAAATTCGGAATAGACCTTCATCACAAGAGACTGACAAGCAATACTATTGCCTATCAAACTCTAAATACAGGATTTCTAGGACGACTTCTCCTTAATGGCAGACCGCCGGTAGTTATTATCGGTCCTAGGGACAGCAATTTTCAAAGCATACTTGTTAATGAGGGTGTAAATGTAACAGATACGGTCGCTATTACCGATGCTATGAGTATCACGAAAAAAAAGATTAATGACATAACTGAACATGTGTGTAATCTTAGCCCACAAATTGTTTTGATTTCTTTTCCCGTCATTGGACCAATTCTCTCAACGAGTATCAAGGCTAAATGTCCACTTATAGCCTGGGGTATTGGCCACTTATCACCTCATATTTTAGCTGATCTAAAAAGTACTGTTTAGGAGGGAGAAGATGGTTGAAGATATAGAAAGTAGAATTAATCAATTTAAACACGGAATAATCGAGGGGTATCAAGTAGGCTGGAATAACGGTTTCTGGAATGGATGCGGTGGAGAGAAAGCTGAGTGCGGACGGTGCTTACAACGTGCCTTGCCTCCTGGAACATTAATTCTTGACTCAACAACTACGGATTAGTGCTTCCTAATCATCTTCCTCTTACTTACGCATCGCTCAAAGCTCTTGGAGTAAATATTAGAAAAATGACTCTCACAAATTCTGTGATCAATTATGATCTTTTATATGAAGGTTATCTTGGAAAAATATTATTAGAATTAAAACCTCGGGTTATAACGGTGGGAGATACTGCAGTCCCACTAGGTGCAGCTCTATTAAGGTATGGGGTCAAGTTTGTTGGTGCGGTTAGCCCTGTTAAAGGTATGAGAGATATTGATCGCGTACTGAATGAAGTTCGGAAACTGGACTTTGATTTTGCGCTTGTACCTGCAGCTGTACCAGCTGTTATAATCTGCCAGCGTATAGCTAGTGAACTTGGTAAAGTAGCCCTTGATTTGGGCCATTGCGCTAACCAGATTATAAGTGGAGAAGCAAAAATCCGTGTTTAAGTGATTAAACGTTGGAGGTGATTATCTAAGGTTATGGTTGAACAATATGGAGACTTAGAACAAAGTATTTATATAAATGAGATGTTTCAACTAGCTCAGGATGTGGGCTTCGAAGAGTTATATCTTAAGCCATATATCTACCCTGAGCTTTCTACAATAAATGTAAAACAGTGGAAACATATTAAGGCTGGTAAAACTGAAAGTACTAGTTTAGACCCACTATTCATGTCTGGGATAATAGAGCAAACCCATCCCATTTTTGTTTTCGTCAAAGCTGGAATACAGCCTAAAACCAGTAAAAACCCAGGAATATTAAAGGCGTTAATTACCATTACAGAGTTTAATTTACAGACAGAGCCGGTAGTTAAAGCTGCTTTCAAAGCCAAGGTAGCAAATCTCGGTAATTGCATCTGGTTATCGGAAGCACGGGAGTTCGGTGGATATGTGACGTTAGGCGTAAAAATTCTTAACTCTGAGGGAAGGATGTTCAGTGAAGCTCTAAACAGAACATGGATTCCTAGGGACTTATCACCTGGAGATGATATTGCATTGTCAGGTGCAATTAATTTAGGAAACCTTACAACGGGAAAATACATACTGCGTTTTGATATGGTCGATGAATTTATATGCTGGTTTGAAGAACAGTCAACTGGATATGCGGATGTTGAGATTAATGTATAAACAAAAAATATGCTTTATGAAAGAAAGGTTGAGTTAAAGGATGAGAGAATGGGAAAAATGGCAAGAATGGTCTAATGAATATATTCGAGTATTTCTGAGAGATGATGTTTACGGTGTTGAACATCCGATGAGAAAAGAAATTAGAAATAAAATTAAAGATCTGGGTGTAAAAACATTACTTGATGTATGCTGTGGCCCTGGAGTAGATTATGAGGGTTTAAAAAAGGCTGGTCTTGACATTGACTATGTTGGTACTGATATAACTTCTAAAATGATCGAATCTTGCCAAGAAAGGTTTCCCGAAGCGAGATTTGAGGTTGGAGATATTTATAATTTAAATTTTCCTGATTCAACATTTGACGCAGTAATCTGTAAAGATGTGTTGTGTCATCTTCCCGATTATGTAACACCGCTTTAAGAACTTTACAGGGTGAGTAAGGATGTTGTCATAATTGGACTTTTTATACCAATGGATGAAGAACCAACTAAGGTAATCCTGGACGGAGGTTTTTTAAATATTAAATATAATATAAATGAATTCCTGGGAAGCGTATGGAAGCTGAGACCAAGGGTCATGTCACTGGAATCCATAGCTGGTCATCTTTTAGTTTTACGTAAATAGCCTCATGATAAAAAGCCTTGTTACAAGGCTTTTTATCATGAGGCTATTAATTTTCAAAGGGGATGGTTAGATTTTATTATTGTTAAAGGAGGTTTTTTAATAGAGAAGTAACACACAATATATTAAGAAATTCTTTGTAAGTAAAAGTATTATTAAAGAGGGTAGACCAATGCAAAGAAAGTATAGAGATATACCGATTTGGAAAGATGTAACAAGTAAACAATGGAACGATTGGAAATGGCAGGTAGCTAATCGTATTACAACAGTGGAAGAACTTGAGCAGGTGGTAGAATTAAACGCTGAAGAGAAGCTAGGGATTAAGGAATGCCTTCACACTTTGAGAATGGCCATAACTCCATATTATGCCACATTAATTGACCCCGATGATCATGAAGGCCCTATTCGAAAACAGGCAATACCTATTCGGACAGAGATGGAAAAGGCAGCTTGTGATATGGATGACCCCCTGCATGAGGAAGGGGATTCACCAGTAAAGGGTATTACGCACAGATATCCTGACCGTGTATTATTCCTGATTACTGATCAATGCTCTATGTATTGTCGTCATTGTACCAGAAGGAGAATGGCTGGAACTAATGACAATTCATTGCCTAAGCAGGATTTAGAAAATGCTATTGACTATATTAGAAGGACCTCTAAGATCCGTGATGTTTTGATCTCAGGGGGGGATAGTCTATTAGTTAATGATGATACTATCGAGTTTGTTTTAGAAAGCTTAAGAAAAATACCGCATGTGGAGATAATACGTTTAGGGTCAAGAACACCAGTCGTTTTACCTCAAAGAATAACAGATGATCTTTGTAGTATTATCAAAAAATATCATCCTGTTTGGGTGAATACTCATTTTAATCACCCGTATGAAATTACTCCTGAAGCTAAGGAGGCCTGTGGTAAACTGGCGGATGCTGGAGTTCCCTTGGGAAATCAAACAGTTCTTTTGAAAGGGATTAATGATTGTCCCTATATAATTAGAAAATTGATGCATGAACTGGTTAAAATGAGGGTCAGGCCATATTATCTCTACCAGTGTGATCTATCCGCTGGGATAGAACATTTTAGAACTACTATCAGTAAGGGAATCGAAATAATGGAGCTTCTCAGGGGTCATACTTCTGGATATGCAGTTCCCACATATGTTGTAGATGTGCCTGGAGGAGGGGGCAAAATTCCAGTCTCTCCACAATACCTTATTTCTCAGTCAACTGATAAGGTTATTTTTCGTAATTATGAAGGGGTTATAGCAGCCTATACCGAACCAGAAGATAAATCCAGCACCTGTCTTGAGTGTGATTTCTGTAAGCAATACACGGATCAACCTCTGGTAGGAATTGAGAAACTATTAATGGATGAAAAGCTTAGCCTAACGCCTAAAGATAATAACCGAGCGAAGAGGAGGGAAAGATGGTAACAATAATAAATCAATGATGGAAATACTATTTTGAAACTGTTATCGAGGTGCTTAATATGGTTGAAAAAAAGTTGAAAAGCCATTATCTTAAATTGGGAAGGGACCCAATTCATTGGGTGAGAGAGGCCGGTGAATTAAGAAGAGCTGCAGGAATCCTATATAAAGAGGTTTTAGCAGATTATAATGAAATGAAAACAGGAACATGGACTGGAAAGCACTATATTTTTGCCCAGTATCAAATGTTATCGGGCTACGCTCTTCAGAACCTCTTAAAGGCGATTTATATTAAAAAACATCCGGAGCAAATTGCAACTGATATAGATAAGATCACGAATAAAACACTAGACTTAAAGGTATTAATTAACAACTTACACATTACAGTCAGTAGGGAAGAATTCGATTTGCTTGAACGTCTCAATGAATATGTAGCCTCGGCTGGTCGTTTCCCAATCCCCCGTAAATTTGAGTTTATTAAAACTGAAGAGAATAGTACCGAAAGTATAGTAATAAGAGCAAGATTTAATCCGGATACCGATGATACAATGTTTAATAGCTTATATGAAAAATTGTATACTATTTACAGCGAGAAAAAACCTATTGAAGAATTAAAGAATTGAAGAAAAAGAATTCATAATTACGGCTAGGAAAAAACAGGATCCTGATCTCACGAGTGAGATCAGGATCCTGTTTTTTCCTAGTCATCTGTTTTATAGTTGGCTAAAACTTCAATTTTTACTTCTCCTAATCCATGGGGCCTGAGTCCAATTTCTTCGGCTGCCCCTTTCGACAAATCTAGTATCCTACCGGCTATGTGAGGACCACGGTCATTAATCCGTACTATTGTACTTTCATTTTTTTGAAGAAAAGTAACTCGTAAATAAGTATTAAAAGGTAAGGTCCTATGGGCAGCAGTAAAGCCGTTTTCATCAAATATCTCGCCATTGTTAGTCATTCTCCCATGGAATTTACCTCCATACCAAGAAGCTATTCCTGTAAATGTTTCGACAACTCGATATTTGGGAGCCTCGGGTAAATTTATAAATATTGTGGCCGTATCCGGAAGCCTAACGGCATACAAAGTTTTACTTTCATCATCCCAGGAAAAGTCAAAATTCATTATTTCTTTGATAAAACTTACAGGTATGTAGGCATGAGAATTGATCATTTTCAAAGATATAACTGATTCATTGTTAATGTTTGCCGTCAAATTGGTAAGATTCATAGGGAGAAGATATTCTTTTTCATCTGCCAAAACAGTTGTAGTACTTTCATTTTGGTTCCAGGCAATTTGTGCACCAAAAATCCTAAAAAGTGATCGTAGAGGTAAATATACCTCTTCATCCTCCTGGATAGCAGGCTGTATAAAGACATTAACACGGTCATCGATCGTTACAGTGAACTTGCCAAAAAGCTCACTTTCTAAATTTGTATCATTGGCAAAGACTAGTTGGGGTACCAAAAATAGGCATAGAAGAACAAGCAATTGTAATCTAAATAGTCTAATAAGTATCCCTCCTTCTGCAGTTTATAATACTTTAAGCGAAGCTTACTTGTAAAGAGTTTTGTATTTAAGCCGCAATCTCATTGTGAGTCTTCCTATATAGATTATAAATGATACAAAGATGCAAATGTTGTGGTAAAATATAACAGAAGTCGACAGAGTACGACATGATGATCTAATGGAGGGAAAGCGATTGAAAAAGATACTTAGTATAATACTTTTATTAAATTTTGCAACTATTTGTTTTAGTACGAATGTTTTGGCGGTCACAACTCCGAAGAAGATGGAAGCTGTGTGGATGGCAACAGTTTTTAATATAGATTTTCCTAATATAAAAAATAACGTAGCAGCTCAAAAAAATGAATTTATAGAGAAACTAGACCAATTGAAGGCAATTGGTATCAATACTGTTGTCGTTCAGGTTAGGCCAAAAGCAGATGCATTATATAAGTCTGATATTAATCCTTGGTCTGACGTTTTGACAGGAACTCAAGGAAAAGATCCGGGTTATGACCCTGTGGCTTTTATGATAGAAGAGGCTCATAAAAGAGATATGGCATTCCATGCTTGGTTAAACCCATATAGAGTAACCACATCAGGAACAGATGTAAGTGCGCTTTGTGAAAATCATCCGGCCAGGTTACATCCTGATTGGCTTATTAGTTATAATAATGCCTTGTATTATAACCCTGAAATACAAGGGGTAAAAAGTCATATCATAGCTACAGTACAAGAAATTGTAACGAATTATGATGTTGATGGGATTGACTTTGATGATTATTTCTATCCATCAGGTTATCCTCTTCCTCAAGGAGAGAAAAAGGACGGGGTTGCTGCTAAAAGTAGAATACAACATATTAATGATATGATACAGCGTGTGGGTGCAGCTATAAAAAGTATTGATAAGGATGTATTATTTGGAGTAAGCCCTATGGGTATATGGAAAAATAATACTTCTGATCCCGCAGGATCTGAGACGTCAGGCAATCAATCTTATTATGCTGTATATGCCGATACAAGGACCTGGATAAAAAATGAATGGATTGATTATGTAGTTCCTCAGATCTATTGGGAAACAGGAAATAAGGCAGCTGCCTATGAAATTCTAGTAAAATGGTGGTCTGAGCAAGTAAAGGGGACCAAGGTGGGATTATATATAGGGCAAGGCCTTTATAAGGATGTAGTTGTGAAGGAAATTAGTGCACAATTAAGAATCAATCAAAAATATATTGAAGTAGAAGGAAGCTTTTATTATGGAATGAAGAGCTTATTAGCTAACGTTGCCGGATGCAAAGATAAAGTGAAAGTAGCAATTAACCAATTATTACCACTAGAGATGGATACGAATATTCGAGCTGCTGCCTTAATAAGTTCATCCCGGTCTGCCGTTAACACAGGAACTGTTACGGCAAGTATTCTAAATATTAGAAATGGTAGCGGATTGCAATATGCTATTAAGACAAAAGTGGTAAGAGGTACTAGAGTTACAATTTTAGACAGCGAAACAGGTTGGTATAGTGTAAGGTTACCCAATGGACAAGTAGGTTGGGCAAGTGCAGACTATATACAAGTAATTAAATAATTAAGAATACAATTTTAATTGTTCGTGATAAAAAAAAGGCCGCTCCGGCCTTTTTTTAGTGCGTTTGAAGGGACTTGCCCCCTCTACGGACGCCATATTTTTAGTCACAAGTTAAGTAATGATTAGTTATTTCTTCATTTTATTTATCGCATTTTTGTATTCCTCTTC
>PHAD01000098.1 GCA_002841595.1 Firmicutes bacterium HGW-Firmicutes-12 | reverse complement strand
CAATACACCTAGTGGGAAAGACAGCCAGTTTGATGATTCATATATCCGGAAAAACGCTATCAAACACAAGGTACCCTATATTACCACCATGGCAGCTGCTATAGCCAGTGTAAAAGGTATAGCTGCCTATAAAGAAAACGGTGAAAAAGAAATCAGGCTAAAATCCTTGCAAGAATACCACAAGGATATTGATTAGTACGTTTCCATTCCAGATTCAAGGTTTTATCGAAATGTCTACGATTCCATATATATATAATGTCATTTATACTTGTCATAATAAGAACCAGAGCGCCCACTCCGATAAACCAAGCTCCGGTTCTTTTCTTGTATATGATTAAGACTAATATGTATAAAATATATGTAATTGAAACCAAGCAAATATTTGAAAGATAGAATATATACATAGCATAGGTCTTGAGAGTTGAGAAATGTGATATAGTATATGGGAGTTTATTTAAAAGGAGCTTGTTACATTGATAGTATTGCAAACTATGGGTTTGGGTAAGTCTTTTGGTATACAAAGAATATTTGAGCAGGTCAGTTTGACCATTTCTGATAAAGAAAAAGTAGGTCTGGTTGGTCCCAATGGAGTAGGGAAGACTACCTTGCTGCGATGTTTGACTGGAGAGGAACGACCTGATGAGGGAGAAATTTCCTTAGGGGAGTTTGTAAGTATTGGCTACATGGAACAGGTTCCGGACTATCCTCCAGAGGTTACCTTATTTGAAGCAGTATTAGACAGTTTTTCCGATATCTTAACTATGCGGGAGAAGCTTAGTGAATTAGAAAGAGACATGAGCCAGACTCAGGGCAAAGAACTAGAGAAGAAGATGGCAGCCTATGGACGCTTGACAGAAGAATATGAGCGCTCTGGAGGTTTTAGCTGTGAAGCTATGATACGAAGGGTTATTAGCGGACTCGGTTTTAGTGAAGAGGATATGTCCAGAAAGCTTAGTAGCTTTAGCGGAGGGGAGAAGACCAAGGTGAGTGTGGCTCGGCTCTTGGTGAGAAGACATGACCTATTATTATTGGATGAGCCCACCAATCATTTGGATCTTCAGGCGGTAGAGTGGTTAGAAGGTTTTTTGAAAAGCTACCCCGGAGCCCTTTTAATTATTTCTCATGATAGATATTTTCTGGATCAGGTGACACAGCGTACGTTAGAATTTGAGAACAATGCTTTGGAGAGTTATGCGGGTAACTACAGTCACTACGTTCACTTGAAAGAAGAAAAGATTATTAGCCAGTTAAAAGCCTACGAGAAACAACAAAAAGCTATTGAGGCTACGGAGCAATATATTGACAAATACAGAGCTGGAATTAAATCAAAACAAGCCCGTGGGCGCCAATCTCAACTTAACCGCTTGGAGAGAATTGATAAGCCCCAGGACCATACCGATATTCATTTAGGAGGAGATCCCTACCGAGTTAGTGATAGCGCTAATATAGTTCTAAAAGCCACTGATTTAGCCTTCTCCTTCAGTGAAAAAAAACTCTGGGAAAAGGTATCATTTACCCTAAATAGGGGAGAAAAGGTCGCTCTTATTGGACCTAATGGCATTGGTAAAACGACTTTGCTTAATGTTATCAAAGAGCAGGTTGAACCTAACGAGGGTAAAACAGTAATTGGCTCCCGTGTAAATCTGGGTTGGTTTGACCAGGAACACCGAGATTTAGTAGGGACGAACCAGGTTATGGATGAAATAATGAATAATGGGGAAATCAACCTTGTAGAAGCTCGTAACATGTTAGGCAGTTTTCTCTTTTGCGGTGATGATGTGTTCAAAAAGGTAGAGGATTTAAGTGGAGGGGAAAAAGGAAGGCTTTCTTTTCTAAAATTACTAATAAAAAAACCTAACTTTCTGGTTTTGGACGAGCCTACCAATCATTTGGATATAGCTTCTAAAGGCGTAATAGAGGAATATCTCGAGAATTATCCTGGAACAATCCTTGTGGTTTCTCACGATCGGTATTTTCTGGATAAGATTACCAAACGGACGCTGGAACTCACGCCTCACGGGATTAAGGATTATCTTGGGAATTACAGCTATTATAGAGAGAAAAAGGAGCAGTTGGCGAAGGAAGCAGAAAATCAAGTTTCGGCTAAGGCTGTGTCCAAGGTTGTAAAGGTAGAAAAGGCGAAGATAAATAAAGCTCAGACCAGGGAAAGAATACGGGAAATCGAAAGAATGATAGAAGAAATGGAAGCCAGGAAAGATGACTTAACTAATCTCTTGGCTGATGGTGCTTCTTATCAAGTTGAGGATACAGCTAAAAGATTGCTTAGAGAGTATAAAGAACTTGAAGAAAGTATTCCACAATATTATTCGGAATGGGACGAACTGCTTACCCTTCTAGGGGACTAGTATCGTAATTATTTTAGGAGGAAAACATGCAAGATTTTAATGCCATCAAAAGGCTAATTGTAATATTTTTTGTAATTATAGCAATTTTTCTAAGTGCTGGATGCCAAAGCAAGGAAGTTGCTTCCTATCAAACAATTACCACAGAAGAAGCTCATCAGCTACTCCAGGAAGAAAAGGGGGTTATACTCTTGGATGTGAGAAGTAAAGCAGAATATGATGAAAGACATATACCTGGAAGTATCCTGTTGTCTGTGGATAATCTCAAAGAAAAGGTTGGGGAAGTTATCTCAGATAAGAACGCATTTATCATTGTATACTGCAGAAGCGGAAATAGAAGTGCAAAAGCAGCTAGAGTACTTGCTGAATCGGGATATTCTAAGGTGTATGATATGGGGGGAATAAATAATTGGAAGTATGAAACCCAGCCCTAATGTACTAAGGCGGGGTTATACTTCCAATTATATTAATGGGCAAATTAGTCCGTACGATAGAGCCTATAGGCTCTTTTTTAGTATGCAGCATTTCAAGGAAGCGGAATAAACCCATAATAAAAAGGAACTGCATGGAAATTGTTGAATATCATCATAAATAGTAGAAGCTCTATTAAGATGGAAACCTCCAAAATTATGAATGATATCACCAGGTGTATTCATAGCCTTAGCAGAACAAACCGGGTTAATTATATTAATTCAATTTTGAAATTGATGCTGTCTTTGATACAGTTGGTGGAAATAATTTAATAAATAGTTTTGCAGAAGCAAAATTAAAGGGTGTAGTATGTACCACGAATGGGAGAGCTACTCTAGACCTCACACTTATGTATCAAAAGGCACTTACCTTAAGAAATTTATTGATGGTAGCGCCTATGTTTTATAATGTTCATGGTGAACGAGCTAGGCAAGGAAAAATATTGGACAATGTGCAAAAGCTAATTGATGAGGAAAAACTAAAAATCCTTAAGGATGAAAAACAGTTTTCTTATGAAGAAATTAGGCAAGCCCATGAGTACATCGAAGCACATAAAGCTTTTGGTAAAGTATCTTTAGTTAATAACTTATAGAGCAGCCAAAAAATAGAGATAACGCACAAAATAAGATGAATAGTGTCGCAAAAAAGAAAGATCTTCTTTCAATTCTAAGGTCTTTCTTTCTTTTCGTTTGAAAAAAAGGATTGGAACATTCTAGCTTTTGAAACGTCATAAAATATAAAACAAAAGAGAATGGGAGATTATTATGAATAAGAAGATACTTATAATGATAGTAATAGTATCCTTGGTGATTAGTGGGTGCAATGTGTTTACCCAAGACAGTGACAATGATAAGAAACCACAGTTACAGATGGGGGAACTTAGTTATGAAATGATTAATACTTATTCTAAAGAGGAAATTACAGCTGACCTAGAAAAATGGTATGAAGATAACTTTAAGCAGGAGGGACTGTCTTCACTGAATACAGAAAACCATACCTATCTTCTTTTTAGTACGGGAGAAAAACCCAATTCAGGGTATGGAATTGAAAGCTTACGATTGATAGGAACAGAAAAAGAAATCGAAGTTTATGTCGAGTTACGGGTACCGTCGCAAGGTGAAATGACTGCTCAAGTTATTACCTATCCTAATATATTAATAAAGATTGACAGGGATAGTAGGGAATTTGTTTTAGAAGAAATCAAAGAAATACCAGCTGAGAAAGATTTAGTAAAAAATGATACTGGTATGTACGTTGGATTAATTGATAACCATTCAATTGAAATTAAGATTAGTGGTGTCCCGGATGAGCATTCTGCAAAGGCCTTTGAGCTTACCGATAAAGTAAAGGAAAACTTTGATAATTTGGGACTCAATACTGGGGATCAAGTTCATTTTACTTTCTATGAGAACAATAATGGTCAAAGGATGCTTACAAGTATTGAGAAGATTGATAACGATAAGTAAACGATAACGTTAGTCGGCTTGGAACTATCTTGTCTTTCGGTAAATAGGATGTTTGAAAATGGACTCGAGGTTTATAAAACCCGAGTCCATTTTCATTTAAAGGGAAATGAATACTGTCATATTTTGACGCATTTCCAGGGAAATAAGTATATGTAATAATAAAGCGATGTCAGAACTACAAAAGGGAGGCTTGTTTAACATGAAAAAAATTGTCGCAATAGTATTAATTAACTTGCTTTTATTGCTCCAGACAAGCTCAATGGTTTTAGCAGATACCGCGCAAATTAAATTAGGAAATGAAGTATTGCTAGGTAAGTACAAGCATCAGCTTAGTGGGAAGAGGATAGGAATCATTACTAATCAGAGTGGGGTGGATAGCAAAGGACGAAGCATAATTGATATTATTGATTCGGAAAAGGAACTAAACCTTACTGCCCTCTTTGCCCCGGAACACGGTATAGATGGAAAAGCCGAAGCTGGAGAATATGTAGCTTCTTATATTCACCCAATACTCGGTATACCGGTTAATAGCCTATACGGTGCTAATAGGACACCTACAGATGCTATGCTGCGTAACGTGGATATTCTTCTCTATGATTTACAGGACGCGGGAGCGCGTTATTATACTTATATCTCTACTTTAAATTACTGTATGATCAAAGCTCAGAAACTTGGTATACCTATTTATGTTTTGGATCGACCAAACCCTGTGGGAGGGGTTAATGTGGAAGGGCCTGTTTTGGAAGAAACATATAAGACCTTCGTAGGTGTGGATATATTGCCCATAGCACACGGTATGACAGTGGGCGAGCTAGCAAAATATTTCAACCGTAATATTGGGGCTGACCTCACAGTTATTCCCATGCTGGACTATACCAGAGAAATGATTTATCAGGATACAGGGCTTGACTGGGTTCCAACTTCACCTAACATCCCTGATATAGAATCACTCTTTGGCTATATGGCTACAGGGTTGGGTGAGGGCACAGGTATTTACCAGGCTGATAAGTTTAAATGGATTGGTGGTAAGGGAATAGATTCGCAAAGGTATGCAGATCTACTTAATAAGGCGGGTCTGCAAGGAGTCAAGTTTTTGCCGGAAAACAAAGGGCAAAACGGTGGAGTCAGACTCCAGATAACAAATTATCACCTTTTTAATCCTGCTAAATCCGGGATTTATGCCTTGTCCTATGCTCGCATCTTGAGCAGCTTTTCTGTGCCAAAGAGTGGTAGTACGATGATAATGTTTGATAAAATTATGGGTACAAATAAAATAGGACAATATTTAGAGAAGAGATTGACTCCTCAGCAGATAGTTAATAACTACACCGCAGATCTAAACAAGTTTAAAGATGAGAGAAAAAAATATCTCATCTACAATAGTACACCATACAAGGACCCGGTAATGGTAATGGTCAAGGGTAAGGAAGCGCCTTATGATTCCGCTCCCTATATAGATAATAACAATCGTACCATGGTGCCATTAAGGGTAATATCAGAGGGTTTGGGTGCTATTGTGGCTTGGGATGAGACGGACAGAAGTATTACAGTAACAAGCAATACTGGGACTATTCGTATGATTATAGGCAACACGAAGGTCTTAGTTAACGGAGAAGAAAGAGTAATGGATACAAATCCCGTTATTAAAAATAGCCGAACTATGGTACCCCTACGATATGTGGGGGAGTTTATGGGAGCTAAAGTCTCCTGGGATGGAGAATTCTATGTAGTTAATGTGGAGTGAGGATGTATGCTGGTGTATATGGCAGTTTCCTTTTGCATGCTCTCCGTCCAGTAAAGAGATATCAGCTCGACTCAAGGGATATCTTAGTTGAACGGGGAGGCGCTATGAGCTATCCCAAAAGAAATAAATAATAACAAGAGCTGGTGTCAAAATTGGCACCAGCTCTTGTTATTATTTATACTTGGATTGACTAGGATAGGAACAATTTGGTGTTTATAACGTCAATAAATTTATTCAATTAGAAAAAGGTGATTAAAATTAAACAGAAAATATTTGTTATGGTATTACGAAAAAACGATAGTTATGAAGTATAATTTAAGAAAAGATTTAGGAGGAGATAGAGTTTGGATAAAGATAAAATGATGTCATATATTTTAGATAGCTTTCCCTATCCGGTTGTATTCGTTGACTGTGAGCATATAATCAGATACATGAATAAAACAGCAAAGTATCACTATCATGAAGAAAGAGGATATAGGGAATTAATTGGTAGGTCTTTGTTTGAATGTCATAATGAACGTTCAAAACAAATGATTATTAGTGCTTTTGAAAAAATTAAAAACCACTCAAACGAAATTTTCATTGGAGTGACTGTAAAGAATCAACGAATATACATGAACCCTGTAAGGGATGAAGAGGGAGAATTAATCGGTTATTTTGAAAGATTTGAGCTAAACCTACAGAAGTAATAAATAGTACTGTTAGTTAATTATATTCATATTATTGGAAATTATTTGATACATTGCAACATTCGACAATTATTTTATTATGGAAAATGTATAATATAAAGTATATATAGTGAAATAGAAATATTTCAACTACTATAAAACCTATAAGCATATTGAAAGGAAAAAAGATGGAGTTTATACAGAACATTATGAAGAGAATGCGTACAAAAACATCCTTGATTTTTTTCTTGAACTATATAGCTATACTGTTAGTTTGTTTCATTTTTGCAATTATTCTTAAGCCGCTTTGGATAAAAAATGTAGTGCTTGTTCACATTTGCTTGGAATTACTATGTATTATTTTTGTAGCTGTTATCTTCTTGGTCATTTGGAATATGTTTAAAGAAGAGCATAATAAATATGGTATCCTGGGTTACGCATTTTTAGTAGTAGCCATATTCAATTTTCTTCATACAATTTTTTTTATGGGATTAGACAATTATTTTAGTAGCGAATTCAATTTATCTTGGAAATACTGGATAATGGGACGCTTAATCGAAGGTACAGCGCTACTAATCTTTACCCTTAAATTATTCAAAGATTATATCAATAGGTGGCTGGGACTATCTATTGCGGTGGTATTCTCTTCATTAATAGGAGGAATAATCTATTACTATCCTGGGTCTTTTCTTGATATGGCAACAAACGGGGGATTATCAGCTGGTAAATTTTTTTTTGAGTATGTCATCATAATTCTTTATTTAATTAGTTTTAGTATCATTATTAAAGACATTAAGCAAAAGGAGCAACTATCTTACAAATATATAGCAATGGGTATTTTGATTGCCGTCCCTACAGAAATTTTATTAATCTTATGGAACAACGTTACATCATTTTACATAATTTATGGCCATGTTCTCAAAATAGCATACTATTATTGTTTATATAAAGGAATTTTTACTAGTCTCGTCACGTATCCATATAAAAAATTAGACAGTACAAATCAATATTATAGTAATATACTCGAAAGTATGGGTGAAGGCTTGATAGCGCTAGATAACAATTATAATATTGCATATATTAACCAAACGGCAGAAAAACACAGCAATTCAAAACGTGAGGTCGTTGTTGGAAAGAACTATTTTAGTCTATTTATGGATACGGGAGGAATACAAAGAGAGTATTTTAACAAAGTTATGCAAACAAGAATCCCTATACATTATGAAATAGCTTTGCCTTATAATGGAAGAATATTGGATGGAAGTATATATCCATCGGTTGAAGGTATTACTGTGATATTTCATGATATAACTGAACAGAAAGAAGCCGAGTATAATCAAACCCTTCTGATAAATCTAATCCAGTCAACTAGTGATGGGGTTGTTACGTACAATTGTAATGGTATTATAACTACCTGGAATAAAGGCGCAGAGAAAATTCATGGATATAGTGCCTCTGAGGCAATGGGGAAACACATATCCCAAATAATTAATGTAGGAAAAGGCGAAATTGAGAATGTGTTTGAAAAATTGCTTCAGGGTGAAGTATTTAAAGATATAGAGATCACTAGGTTAGAGAAAGATGGTTCTCCACTATATATCTCAATAAACCTATTTCCAATAATGGATAAAAACAAAAAAAATGTGGGCATTGCGTCTATTTGTCGGGATATTACAGTACGGAAGATTATGCAAAAAGAATTAAATAAAAGGGATCGACTAAGTTTAGTTGGGGAGCTTGCGGCTGGCATCGCCCATGAAATCAGGAATCCTTTAACTGCTGTGAGAGGGTTCTTGCAATTACTTGGATTAAAAAAAGAGCTAGAGAATTTTCATACATATTTTCAGCTTATGATTAAGGAACTGGATAGAGCAAGTGATATTATAAGTGAGTTCCTTTCCTTAGGTAATAACAAGCAAACAAGGTTAGATAAGAATAACTTGAATTATATATTAAAAAAAGTCTATCCAATAATTCAAGCTGAGGCATTTGCACAGGGCAAAGACATTGTTGTTGATTATGGAGACATCCCAGATTTAATGCTAGATGAAAGGGAGATTATACAATTAGTATTAAACCTAGAAAAGAATGGACTAGAAGCTATGTCGGCTGGAAGTATAATGACAATTGGTACATATCTAGAAGAAAATGAGGTAGTCTTATATGTTAAAGACCAAGGAACGGGCATTCCGAAGGAAGTACAAAGCAGAATTGGGCAAACCTTTTTAACTACTAAAAAAAATGGGACAGGTTTGGGACTGCAGGTATGTTGGAGTATTGCTGCAAACCACAATGCAAAGATAGATTTCATTACTGGTCCGATGGGTACCACTTTCTTTGTGAGATTTAACCACTTATCATTAGTTATGCAAAAGAACCATATAAAAAGAAATGTGATCGATGGTTAATAGGGAAATGTTATTCAAATCAGAATGCCGTTGGCTTAGAAAAACTCAGGAGATAGAATATATAGACGAAATATCTTGACGGTTACATTATAGGAGGTATATTATTTAATTAATAGTTAAGAAAAATTGAAGAATATTGTTAGACGTAATTAGTATGTCGGCAATATTTAACAAAAAAATTTTCCCCAGTTAGAAGGAAAAAAGAATAAAAAACAGAACAATATATATGATAGGCTACTTTAAATTATAGAAGATTATGATTAGGGGGAATGAACAATGAGTGACGTGAATGCAAAAGAATACGTTGCTGGTCTAATTCAAAGGGCAAAGGCTGCCCAAAAAGTGATTGAAAACTTTACGCAGGAGCAGGTTGATGAACTTGCAACTGCAGTTGCATGGGACTGTGTTAAGGATGGTCCTGCCCAAGAGATATCCAAGATGGCAGTAGAAGAGTCTAAAATGGGTTATTTTGATGCCAAGTATGGCAAGCTGATGACTAAAGTAAAAGGTGCCTTAAGAGACATGAAGGGCGAGAAGTCAGTCGGCATAATTGGGCGCGATGAGAAAAAAGGCCTTATCAAGATTGCTAAGCCTGTTGGCGTAGTTGGATGCATCATCCCTTGCACCAACCCTGAAGCTACTCCTGTAGTAAAAGGTATCTGGTGTATCAAGACTCGTAATGCAGCCATATTTGCTCCGCATCCGAGAACTAAGAAAACCAATACATTTGTAGTTAACACAATGCGTGCAACATTGAAAAAATATGGAGTTCCAGAAGATCTTTTTATTGGGATTGAAGAACCTAGCATGGAGATAACCCAAGAACTAATGATCCAAT
>PHAD01000097.1:5050-15042 GCA_002841595.1 Firmicutes bacterium HGW-Firmicutes-12 | reverse complement strand
TCCAATCTGCGGTTTACCCATTATTCGCATGACTAAAATAACAAGAAAATAGAGAATTAAGGTACGAAAGGCTAGGATTAACATTAATTCCTCCGCGAGTGGCTATTTAGCTTAGTTTGTGTAATCTGCTAGCTAAAAATACTTTTTCACTTAGATAGTATCTAGATGGATGTCAAAGGGCAATAATGTAAAATATAACCAAATTATTCAAGGACGGTTCCTCAAAGGAGGTACATGTATACATATGAATGAAGGGTTAGATAGTATTTTTGATACGATAGTAGGTAATCCTATCAGCGTGGGTAATATTACTATGATACCTTTGATTGAAGTCGATTTAACCATAAGGGCTGGGAATTCTAGTATTGGACTGGGGGCAAATATAGTACCTAAGAGTATTATGATTATTAAGGAAGAACAGGTATATACGATTGACTTAAAGTAAGCTAATGTTTTTGAACAAATAAGATACCCTGGAGTGGTTATTCCTAATATATGATAGAAGAATACTAGACATAATGATATAATGTTTATTATATTGGATCTTAAGACATCATAATTAGTGTTAACAAGGGATTTGGAGGGCTAAGGAATGGGTACTGAGACAAATGATAAACTTAAGTATTGGTGTTGTATCTTAGGTAGGCCGGCAGAGTGCAATATGGATTGCAGTAATTGCACTCAGGTAGAAAAAGGAACAAGTAACGAGAGCACAAACGAAAATAATATCAAATATTTGGAATTCAATAAAATAAAAGGAAACTCTTGAAAAAAAGACAAGATAAATATAGTTATTATATTGACATATAATGCAATATTACGATAGAATATAGTCAAGAAGTATAAAATATAGTTTACACAGGTCACATGACTGGCGGAAGTGGATTAACCACATGGAGTGTGATCTTAAAAAAGCCGACCGCCTGGGCGAAAGTCCGGGCGGTTTTTTGTTTGCCCGGAATTCCAGACTTTATTGTATTTTACAAAAGGAGGAATTTCGAATGATTAAAAGTAATTGTACAGATTTTAGACAGGGAAATTGGAATTCGAAAATAGATGTGAGGGACTTTATTCAGAATAACTATTCACCATATTGGGGGGACGAAAGCTTCTTGGCGGCTCCTTCAGAACGGACGACAAAAGTATGGGACATTTGTAAAAAACTAATAATAATCGAAATAGAAAAAGGTGTTCTAGATATTGAAACAAAAAGAGTATCTGGAATAAATCAATTTGGCCCTGGCTATATAGACAAGAAAAATGAGGTTATCATGGGGTTGCAAACCGATGCGCCTCTAAAACGCATAATTAATCCTTATGGTGGGATTAGAATGGTAACAGATGCATTAAAGTCCTATGGCTATGAAATGGATGAGGACCTGCTACAGGTGTTTACAGAATATCGCAAAACACATAACCAGGGAGTTTTTGATGCCTATACCCAAGAGATCAAAGGGTTTCGTTCAGCAGGCTTATTAACGGGGCTGCCAGATGCCTACGGTAGAGGAAGGATTATCGGTGATTATCGCCGGGTTGCTCTATACGGAATTGATGTTCTAATTGATCAAAAGAGGATGGACTCAGAAGGAATCACAGGACCAATGACCGAAGAGATCATCAGGCAAAGAGAAGAGGTAAGTGAACAAATTAGAGCGCTTCAAGCAATGAAGAAGATGGCTTTGCAATACGGGATTGATATTGCACAACCTGCCAGTAATGCTTGTGAAGCTGTTCAGTTCCTTTATTTTGCTTATTTAGCAGGCGTTAAAGAAAACAATGGTGCGGCTATGTCCTTAGGACGCTGTAGCACATTCCTGGATATCTACTTAGAAAAGGATATGGAAAAAGGGCTCTTGACAGAAGAAGAAGCCCAGGAATTGATTGATCAGTTTGTAATCAAACTGCGCTTGGTAAGGCAGTTAAGAACACCTGAATACAATGAACTTTTTGCCGGTGACCCCAACTGGATTACTGAAGTTATAGGCGGGGTTGGCGAAGATGGACGTCCATTAGTGACCAAAACCTCTTTCCGATTCCTCCATACTTTGACTAATCTGGGGCCGGCCCCAGAGCCAAATATGACTGTACTCTGGTCAGAACATTTACCGAAGCCTTTTAAGAGGTATTGTTCTAAGATGTCTATCCTGACTGACTCTATTCAGTATGAGAATGACGATCTAATGAGGCCTTTATATGGAGATGACTACGGTATAGCCTGCTGTGTATCAGCAATGCAGATCGGTCAACAAATGCAGTTTTTCGGGGCAAGATGTAATCTGGCTAAAGCCCTTTTGTATGCAGTAAATGGCGGTGTCGATGAAAAATCAGGGGAACTAGTTTTAAACGGCATTGAAAAAATAGACGATGAGGTTTTAGGCTACGATAAGGTTAGAGATAACTATAATAAGGTTCTGGAACATGTGGCTAGAGTATATGTAGATGCCATAAACATCATCCATTATATGCATGATAAATACGCCTATGAGTCCGGTCTCATGGCTTTGTATGATACCAGGGTGAAGAGGCTGACTGCTTTTGGTGTTGCCGGACTTTCGGTAGTAGCTGATTCCTTAAGTGCTATCAAGCATGCAAAGGTTTCCCCGATAATTGAAAATGGTATTGCTGTTGATTTTATAATTGAAGGGGATTACCCCAAGTACGGCAATGATGACGATCGGGTAGATAATATTGCGATCGAGATATTGAAGAAGTTCCAGGGAGAATTGGAGAAACACCAGTTGTACAGGGAAGCTAAGGCCACATTGTCTATTCTGACAATATCTTCAAATGTTGTATACGGAAAGAAAACGGGAGCAACACCGGATGGCAGAAAGAATGGTGAGCCTTTTGCACCTGGGGCTAATCCTATGCATGGCAGAGACAGTAAAGGAGCATTGGCCTCATTGAATACAGTAGCGAAGCTCCCCTATAAATGTGTATGTGAGGATGGGATCTCTAATACCTTCTCCATAGTTCCGCAAGCATTAGGGAAAGATGATGAAGCCAAGATTAATAATCTGATCGCTATTCTTGAAGGTTATTTTCAAATGGGCGGTCATCATCTCAATGTAAATGTTCTTAATAAAGAGATGCTCAGGGAGGCTATGGAACATCCCGATAGATATCCAACTTTGACGATAAGAGTATCGGGATACGCGGTTCATTTTAACAGGCTTTCCCGTGAACAGCAGCTTGAGGTTATTGCCAGGACTTTCCATGAGAAAATGGCGGGGTGAAAAAAATGAGAGGACGAATCCACTCACTTGAAAGCATGGGCCTTATGGACGGACCCGGTATTCGCTTTGTAGTCTTTATGCAGGGCTGTAAACTAAGATGTGCCTACTGTCATAACCCGGACACCTGGGATTTGCAGGGTGGAAGTGAAATGGAGCCTCGGGAATTAATGGACAGGATTTTAAGATATATTCCGTATTTTAAGGCATCGGGCGGCGGCGTAACTTTTTCTGGTGGTGAGCCATTGCTGCAGTCGGAATTTCTCTTGGAAATGCTTAAGCTCTGCCGAGCTGCTGGAATTCATACGGCACTGGATACAGCTGGGGTGGGAAACGGCCGCTATAAAGAAATACTAGAATTGACGGATCTGGTGATTTTGGATTTGAAGCATTCTACTGCCCAGGGGTATAAAGACCTAACGGGTTTAGATATAAGCGTTTTAGAACCCTTTGTCCAGACGTTGGCAGATAGTACTGCTGATGTCTGGATTAGGCATGTGGTGGTGCCAGGGATTACTGATTCAAGTGAACATATAATAAGAATGAAAGACATGATACGAAGAATTCTTAACGTAGCCAAGGTAGAGCTTATACCCTATCATAGCTTGGGCGAGAATAAATACACCGAGCTTGGTTACAGCTACAGGCTAGCTGGAGTAGAACCACTCAGTTCTGAACAGCTCAAAATCTTGGAAGCATTGCTAAAGGAAGGTTCAAATGAAGCTGGGTTTTAAGTACAACCAATAGAAGGATAGGGCATAAAAGGATGTCAGCAAGAAAGAAGTAAAAAAAACACCTTTCCACCTTGAGCTCTGTCCTTTGTTAAGATATATGAAAGTATATCCCGTTACAAAAAAGATACTCCCATTCACAATAAAGTTAATTACCCCGGGTTTAATTTCGGAAAGGAAATCAATCTTTTCTAGAATAATATGAAAGTTTGTTAAAGAGATTAATGGATAAGAAAGAGCACAAACTAGAGGTAATAACATCAGGAGTAGATATATACCACCTTTTAAGGAGCTAGTGGTCTTAAGTGTTGCCATTCCGATGGGAATTAAGATCAGTACACAGATATAGAGGAGACAGCCTGCCAGTAAAAGTACAGACTCTTTATCTGAATGGTTAAAAAAGGAGGATAATCCCCAGCATATAGCTAAAGACAGGATACAGTCAAAGAAAACAGTCTTTCTTTTTCTCATTATATTTCACCTTGCAATTGTTATTTGTCTATATTTTACTATATAAATGACGAAAAATATGTAAAAAAACAAGATATTGTCGTATTATCATAATTTACTCAATAAAAATAATTATGTAAACAGGATTTCTTATGAACTTATAGAATTATATTTAATTTAGAAGCACCTCTAATTGTAGAATGGAAGGATGGGTAGATAGAGTGAAATCAATGATATGGGATAAACAAGGCGAATGCAAAAATAGAAATGAATTAAGGGAAATTCAGCTAGAGAGACTTAAATGGACGGTAGATAGAGCATATCATAACGTTCCTTATTATAAACAGGCTTTTGATGAGGATGGGATAAAGCCGGAGGATATTCAGTCCCTTGATGATATAGTAAGATTACCTTTTACAGCCAAGACAGCCTTGCGTGATAATTATCCTTATGGGATGTTTGCCTCACCATTAAGAGATATTGTTCGTATTCATGCATCTTCTGGTACTACGGGTAAACCAATTGTAGTAGGCTATACCAGAAATGATCTGGAAAACTGGACGAACATGGTGGCCCGCATTATTACGATGGCCGGAGTGACCAGTGAGGATGTAGCGCAGATTTGTTTCGGTTATGGTTTCTTCACCGGTGGTTTCGGACTGCATTATGGCATGGAAAGAGTAGGGGCTACAGTAGTCCCGGCTTCTTCAGGAAATACCCAAAAGCAGATTATGCTAATGCAAGACTTCAAAACGACAGCCTTAGTAGCTACTCCTAGCTATGCCTTGTACATGGCAGAAGTCGCAAAGAGTATGGGGGTTGATCTGAAAACATTATCGGTTCGGGTCGGACTTTTTGGCGGTGAAGCCTGCACTGATAACATGAAGCGTGAAATTGAGAAACTTTGGCCGATGGTAGCTACAGACAATTATGGGTTGACTGAAATAATGGGTCCAGGAGTAGCCGGGGAGTGTGGAGCCGAACCAGGAATGCATATAAATGAAGACCATGTTTTTGTTGAAGTTATTGATCCCGATACTGGTGAGCAGCTTGATTACGGGCAAGAGGGCGAGCTTGTATTGACGACCCTAACCAAAGAAGGTATTCCCATAATACGTTACCGCACTAGGGATATCACTACATTAAACCCTGAAACCTGCAAATGCGGTCGGACCACGGTGCGTATGGCTAAAACAAAAGGACGTACCGATGATATGTTAATTATCAGAGGGGTCAACGTTTTCCCTTCACAGGTAGAAGCTGTTTTATATAACATTGAAGGGGTAACTCCGCATTATCAGATAATAGTGACTCGGCATAATTACCTTGACCAGATGGAAATACAAGTAGAGATAAGACCGGAATGGTTTAGCGATAATTATCGAGATATGATAAAAATTGAAGAAAAGATACAAAAAGGACTGCACAAGGTTTTAGGGATTGAAGCTAAGATTACCTTGGTAGCCCCTGGTTCGATTGAAAGAACAACAGGTAAGTCAAAAAGAGTAGTGGATAACAGATGAATGATACACCGATCTTATTAGTTATAGCCTTGGTATTATCATTCACATTAATCCTCCATCTAGTTAAGAAACGAGTGAATCTTGGTTTTGCAACCATGGGTGGAGGACTGCTGCTAGCTTTACTTGCCGGTTTATCGATTAATGAGATTACCAGAGTATTTATTTATGCTTTGTTAGATAGAGCTACAATAGAACTGGTCGTGGATGTATTTCTTATTATAGTATTAAGCAAAATGATGGAGGAGTATGGAGTTATTCCCAAAATGGTGGAAAATCTGGAGAAAATGATTGGGAGCTCCAAGTCCATGCTATTTATCATCCCGAGTATTCTTTCTACTTTTACAGCCACAGGAGCTGCTATAGTTGCAGCTCCTGTTATTGATACTCTGGGAGAAAATGTAGGTATTAGTAAGGCTCGGAAGGCCGCCATAAACCTTTATATTAGACACTCCTGGTATTTTGTTCTTCCGCTTTCAGTTAGTTTGTTAAACGCTGCCTATATTGCTGATATTCCGCTGATTGAGTTGATCAAAGCCCAGATACCGATCACTCTTGCCTGTCTTGTGGCCGGATACTTTGTTTATATAGCGCCGATCAAAGTGGAGAAAAAAGGATTATCCTCAAGTCGTAGTAAAGAAGTAGCTCTTAAGGCCCTATTATATACCTCGCCTCTTTTACTTTGTGTTCTTCTGGTTATCTGGGTGCCATTTTATATTGCTCTTATTATGGCCTGTCTTTTAACCTACTTAATCAGAGATAAAGATAAAAGGATATATGATGTTTTGGTAAAGGGTCAGGCCAAGGGATATAACTTGATCTTTGCTGTGGCCGGTATTATGGTCTTTAAGGATGTTATCCAGAATATTCCCGGCATGCAGCAACTCATGCAAGAAATAACAGGACTGGGTATACCCGTCTGGCTGGCCGGAGTTTTATTGGCGGCGATTCTAGCCTTTATTTCCGGGTCGACGCAGATTGTGACCGCTATGCTTTACCCACTGCTTTTACCGTTAGTTCCGCCACAAGAGATAGTAGCTTTAGCAATGCTTATCTATACAACGGGCTTCACTACATATTTTATTTCTCCAATTCATCTTTGCCAGGCCTTGACTAATGAATTTTTTGAGGTGTCAATAGCTGAGCTTTACCGCGAGTACTATATAACTGTTCCGGTGATGTTTTTATCTGGTCTGGTAACTTACTTTTTCTTGATAAGTTAAGTATTAATATGATTTAAATGACCAAAAAAAAGCAGCCAAAGAATATTGGCTGTTTTTTTGATTACGGAAAATTACACAATGTAGTATAATTATTCCATAATTATAAATACAAACAAAGGAGTGAAAAGATGTCAGATGTAGTTGTTCATGGAATTGTATTGGGACTTTACTTATCGTTTATGTTGGGAACCGGAATTTATTTTTATACACGGAGTAAAAGCCAGAGTGATTATTTCTTGGGTGGCAGAAATCTGAATGTTTGGGTTACCTCAATGAGTGCTCAGGCTTCGGATATGAGCGGCTGGTTACTTATGGGTTTACCGGGAACTGCCTTTTTATTGAGTACTAATGGCGGTATGGCCGAGGCTTTTTGGACAGCATTAGGATTGGCAATAGGAACATATTTAAATTGGCTGATATTGGCTCAAAGATTAAGAAAGTATTCAGAGCACGCTGGTAATTCTATTACCATACCTACATATCTAGAAAATCGGTTTAGAGACAAAACTCATTTAATCAAAATGATATCTGCAATCTTTATCATCATATTCTTCCTTATTTATACGGCTGCACAGTTTTCAGCTGGTGCGAAGCTTTTTAATGCTGTTTTTGGGCTTGATTATAATGTTGCACTTTTAATTGGTGCCGTCATAATTGTGTCTTATACATTCCTGGGAGGCTTTTTGGCAGTTTGTTGGACGGATTTAGTGCAAGGAATTCTGATGTTCTTTGCGATTATTACCTTACCTATTATCGCCGTAATTAAATTAGGTGGTAGCCAAGAGACTTTTGCGCTAGCTGCTTCACTTGCCAATATTCCTAAAGGGTTTGGATTAGTTGAATGGACGGGTATTGGTAGTATGGGATTATTAAGCATAATATCCATAGCGGCTTGGGGACTTGGTTACTTCGGCCAGCCCCATATCCTTTCCAGATTCATGGGTATTAAGCATTCCAAAGATATTAAGCCAGCCAGAAGAATTGCTACTGTATGGGTGTTTTGTACATTAGGCGCTGCAGTATTGTTGGGCGTAATTGGAAAGGCGTACCTTTCTACTGTTGTTTCGCCGGAAATACTTAGCAGTATGGACGGGGAAAAGGTCTTTATATATATGGTACAGAATTTATTGACTGGTCCAGGGTTCGCGATTATAGCCGGATTACTTTTAACGGCCATCTTAGCTGCGATTATGAGTACTGCCGATTCGCAATTGCTTGTAACATCTTCTGCTATATCGGAAGATATCTGTAAAAACATTTTTAAATCTAGAATAACTGATAAGCAGTTAGTGTGGATAAGCCGGATCAGTGTTCTGGTTATTGCGGCTATAGCTGTGTATTTAGCCAGTGATACTAATAGCTCCGTTTTTTCTTTAGTGGCGTATGCGTGGGCAGGATTTGGAGCTGCCTTTGGGCCGGCCATACTAATGTCTTTATATTGGAAGAGGATGAATTGGCAGGGAACTCTTGCCGGTATACTAGCTGGAGGTATTACTGTTATTGTGTGGAGAAATCTCATCAAACCATACTTTAATCTTTACGAAATATTGCCAGCTTTTGTAGTGTCAGTCATATTCATAATTGTCGTAAGCTTGTTAACAAAGGAGCCAGAGGAAGAGATACAAGTAGAATACGATGCATTTTTGAAAGCTGATTTATAAAATATAATCATACTTTGGTTATACCCTGTTTTTTGTGATTGAACTGTTTCTAAAATTATGTCAATATTATTAGTAGGAAAAGCATAGTTATTTTTTAATAACTATGCTTTAGACATGTAGTAGATATAGAAATCATATACAGAAAGGCGGAAAAGTTATAAATGAAAGCACTTCTTACGGGAAATGAGGCGATTGCCAGGGGTGCCTATGAAGCCGGAGTGAAGGTTGCCGCCGGATATCCCGGTACACCCAGCACGGAAATATTGGAAAACATAGTGCAGTATTCAGAAATATATTCCCAGTGGTCGCCCAATGAAAAAGTAGCATTTGAGGTAGTGATAGGAGCAAGCATTTCTGGAGTTAGAGCACTTGCGACGATGAAACACGTTGGTGTTAATGTGGCTGCAGATCCACTCTTTACATTTGCCTATACAGGAGTAAACGGCGGTTTCGTCTTCGTATCAGCCGATGATCCTGGTATGCATAGCTCGCAAAACGAACAGGATAATCGTCGCTATGGGAAATTTGCGAAGATACCGGTAATTGAGCCGAGTGATAGTCAGGAGGCCAAAGATTTTGTTGCTGAAGCTTATGATCTGAGTGAGAGCTTTGATACGCCGGTGATGCTCAGAATTACCACGAGGATTGCGCATTCCCAAAGTATGGTAGAACTAGGAGAGGTTCAAAAGGCTATTAAGAAGGAATATGTTAAAAACGCTCCTAAATATGTGATGGTCCCGGCTCATGGACGTCAGCGTCATCTCGTAGTAGAAAAAAGGCTTGCGGAGTTGAAGAAATGGGCTGAAGATACTAAGCTTAATCGTATGGAAATCAAAGATAAATCCTTCGGTATTATTACCGGGGGGATTTGCTACCAGTATGCAAAAGAAGCCTTTCCTGAAGCTAGTATACTAAAACTGGGAATGTGTTATCCTTTGCCTGAAGAAATGATTAGAAAATTTGCTAGTCAAGTAGGACAGCTTTTCATTGTGGAGGAATTGGAACCGTTCTGGGAAGAAGAAATTAGAAATATGGGGATAGAAGTAAAAGGTAAGTTAATTTTCCCGAAAACAGGAGAGTTAAGTGCGGCTATGATCAGTGAGAGCATTAGCATGGATCTGGGGTTAGAACATGTTAATGTTGAAAAAATAGCCACCACAAATCTTCCGACTAC
>PHAD01000097.1:0-5031 GCA_002841595.1 Firmicutes bacterium HGW-Firmicutes-12 | reverse complement strand
CCCCGCCAAGACCGCCAGTGCTTTGTCCGGGATGTCCACATCGCGCAGTATTTCATGTTCTGAAAAAGCTGAAGCTTACCGTTTCCGGGGATATTGGCTGTTATACCTTGGGTAGCCTGCCGCCGCTTGAAGCTATTGATACCACAATCTGTATGGGTGCTAGTATTGGTGTCGCTTTAGGTATGGAAAAGGGAAATCCTGAGCTAGCTGGCAAAGTCGTTGCAGTAATAGGGGATTCTACGTTCTTCCACAGTGGTATAACCGGTTTGGTAGATATGGTCTATAATAAATCCCATGGGACTGTAATGATACTTGATAACAGCACAACAGCAATGACGGGACATCAGGATCATCCGGCAACAGGCCAGACCTTGATGGAAGAACCGGCAAGTATTATTCAGATAGGTGATCTGGTCCGTTCATTAGGAATTAAAAGAGTAGTTGAGTTAGATCCTTTTGAAATGGCTAAGTTAGAGGCGGTTGTAAAAGAAGAGCTTAGTGCTCCTGAGGTTTCGGTGATTATAGCCAAAAGACCCTGTGCACTTTTAGAAAAACCTACTGGTTTAAGTGCCAGCATTGACAAAGATAAATGTATTAACTGCAAACAATGTCTTGCTATTGGTTGTCCGGCGATAGCTATCAGGAATGGACAGGTTTCTTTGAATGAGTCAATTTGTACGGGCTGTAATCTCTGTGTACAGATATGTAAAGTGAAGGCTATCCGGAAAGCTGGTGATAATAATGAATAGTCAAAATATATTATTAGTCGGAGTGGGTGGTCAAGGGACTATCTTAGCCAGTAAGCTGCTTGCGGAAGTAGCCTTGCAGAGTGGCTTGGATGTAAAAATGTCCGAAATTCATGGTATGGCTCAGCGTGGTGGCAGTGTGGTAACCCATGTGAAGATGGGAGAAAAAATCCATTCACCGCTAGTTGAAAAAGGCGATGCTGACATTATTCTGGCCTTTGAACAGCTAGAGGCCTTACGTTGGCTGGAATATCTCAAGCCCCAAGGAGAAGTGATAGTAAGTATGCAGGTAATCGAACCGGTACCGGTTATTTTAGGAAAAGCCGAGTACCCACAAGGTATAGTAGATGTTCTTTGCAGCAAAGTAGATAAAATAACAGCTGTGGATGCGTTGAGTATTGCTTCTGAATGCGGTAATGCTAAAGTCTCTAACGTAGTAATGATGGGTGTGCTGGCCCAAAAGATGGGCTTTCCGCAAGAAAGCTGGATAACCTCTTTGAACGATAAAGTACCGGTAAAATTTCTAGCGGAGAACATACAGGCCTTCGAAAAGGGCTTCATCCTATAATTGGTAATAGCCGAATGATAAAAAAACGAACATTCTTTAATGTTCGTTTTTTTCTTGACATCAAGGCGGTATTTGATTAATATTAAATTGTAAGTTCGTAGTAGACTCTTGCAGGTGAGCCTTGGCTGTACAATTAGACAAGTCTCACCTTTTGTATATTTGGGAAATATATTTATAGATAAGATAGGAGGTAGACTTAGATTTGAAAAAGGTTATGATTGTAATGGGAAGTGATTCTGATTGGGCTGTTATGAAGAAGGCGGCTCAAACTCTCCGCGAATTTGAAGTTGAATATGAGATCCATGTAGCCTCAGCCCATCGTACGACAAGTCGGGCTCTAGAGCTTGCCGAAGGTGCTGTTGGACGTGGGATTGAGATCATTATTGCAGGAGCGGGAGCGGCAGCTCATCTGCCGGGTGTATTAGCGGCGGTAACACCACTTCCTGTAATTGGCATACCTATAAATGCTACTAGTCTGCACGGAATTGATGCCTTATATGCGATAGTACAGATGCCTTCAGGAATACCGGTTGCAACAGTGGCTGTTGATGGCGCAAAAAACGCTGCATTATTAGCAGTACAGATGTTAGGTATAAAACATACAGACCTACGCGAAAAAATGGTGCAGTTTAAGCTGCAGATGGCCAGCGAGGTTGATGCCAAAAATGAGAAGGTACAACAGTTGAATCGCGAACTATAAGCCTTAAGGAAGAACTAATGATAAGGGAAATGCTATATACATAGGAGGAAAACAATGATAGAACGCTATACAATGAAGGAAATAGGGAAGATATGGACAGAGGAAAACAGATGGGGTGTAATCCTAGAAATTGAAGTACTAGCCTGTGAAGCCATGGCTGAGCTAAACCTTATCCCGCTTGATGCGGCTAGGATTATCCGGGAAAAAGCGGGTTTTAATATAGAGCGTATCCGTGAAATTGAAGAAACTACGAGGCATGACGTTATTGCCTTTTTGACTAATGTGGCGGAGCATGTTGGGGACGAAGCCAAGTACATTCATATGGGGATGACCTCATCGGATGTATTAGATACCGCTTTGTCTGTTCAAATGAAACAAGCCGGAGAATTGATTTTGGAAAAACTCGTTGTTCTAAGTGGTGTATTAAAGGAAAAAGCTGTGCAATATAAAGATGCTTTAATGATGGGACGTTCCCATGGGGTACATGCTGAGCCGGTGACCTTTGGTTTGAAAATGGCCCTTTGGTATACAGAAAATGAACGTAATATTGCAAGAATGAAAGAAGCCATCAAAACCATATCTGTTGGTAAAATATCAGGAGCCGTGGGTACATTTGCTAATATATCACCTCACATTGAGGAGTATGTTTGTGAGAAGATGAGTTTGGAACCGGCTCTTGTTGCAACGCAAGTAATACAGCGGGATAGACATGCTCATTATCTGTCCACTTTAGCTGTGATTGCCAGTACCTTAGACAAGTTTGCTACTGAAATAAGGCATCTGCAAAGAACCGAGGTCTTAGAAGCAGAGGAGCCTTTCGCTCAAGGGCAAAAGGGGTCATCGGCGATGCCCCATAAAAGAAATCCGGTTATGTGTGAACGGATATCCGGTTTGTCGAGAATTATTCGCTCGAACTCAGTGACCGCCTTTGAAAATGTAGTCCTTTGGCATGAGCGTGATATCAGTCATTCCTCTGCGGAAAGAATTATCCTTCCGGATAGTACCATAGCGCTTTACTATATTTTGGATCAGACCATAAAGGTAATGAGAGATCTGAAGGTCAATACTGATAATATGAAGGATAATGTCACAAAGACGCTAGGTCTGGTTTTCTCGCAAAGAGTTATGCTCGCCCTGGTAGAAAAAGGATTAGCTAGGGAGCAGGCTTATCAATTGACTCAGCGTAATGCCATGATAGCCTGGGATGAGAAGAAGGCCCTTAAAGAATTAGTCTTAGAAGATGCTGAGATTATGAACTATTTATTGCCGGCTGAAGTTGAGAGCTTATTTGATTATGAATATCATTTAAAAAATATTGATTATATATTAAAAAGAGCAGGACTGTTTGTCTGATTTTCGTTAAAACTATTGGCAAGGAGAGATGGGCATGGTAAAGGTTCTTGAACAACTTTATGAAGGAAAGGCCAAGAAGGTTTATAAAACTGACGATCCCAAAATATTCAAGGTCCATTATAAGGATGATGCGACAGCTTTCAATGGTCTTAAAAAAGGACAGATACTGGAGAAAGGTCAATATAATAACCAGATATCGGCTATCTTTTTTGAACTATTGAAGAAAAAGGGAGTACCTAATCATTTTCTGTCTTTAGATGGGGAAAGAGGGATGCTTGTTAAGTCGCTCGAGATTATACAAGTTGAGGTTGTGGTTCGTAATATAGTTGCGGGGTCACTGTCTAAACGCCTTGGTAAACCAGAGGGAACAAAGCTTCCTTTTCCAATCCTGGAGTTCTATTACAAGGATGATGAGCTCGGCGATCCGATGATTAATAATTACCATATCAAGGCGTTGGAACTGGCCACGGCTGATGAAATGAAAATGATTGAGGAAATCGCTTTAAAGGTTAATGAGATAATGCTTGAATACCTTGGACCTTTAGGAATAGATTTAGTAGATTTCAAGCTGGAATTTGGTCGCCATGATGGTGAGGTATTGTTAGGAGATGAGATATCTCCGGATACTTGCCGCTTCTGGGATGCCACTACGCAGGAAAAGTTAGATAAAGACCGTTTTCGTCGTGATTTGGGTAAGGTAGAAGAGGCTTATCAGGAAGTATTGACTCGTTTGACAGGAGGTAGCAAATAATGTTTAAGGCTGTTATAAGCGTAAATTTCAAAAAGAGTATTCTTGATCCGCAGGGTAATGCTGTGCTGAAAGCCTTAAATTCCTTAGGATACCAAAATGTCGAGGATGTACGTATTGGCAAGCATATTGAGGTAATGCTAGATTGCGAAAACAAAGATAAAGCGAAGGAACAGTTGAACGAAATGTGCGATAAGCTGCTCGCTAACCCGGTTATTGAAGACTATCAAGTTGAGGTAGTGGAGGTAGGCAGATGAGGTTCGGGGTTGTTGTATTTCCGGGTTCCAATTGTGATGCTGATTGCTATCATGTCGTAGATAAGGTGCTGGAACAACCCGTTGAGTATTTATGGCATGGACATGACGGCTTGAAGGATATAGATTGTATTATTTTACCGGGTGGTTTTTCTTATGGAGATTATCTACGGACCGGTGCTATTGCCCGTTTTTCCTCGCTCATGGATCAGGTTTTAGAGTATGGCAAACAAGGTGGACTTATTGTGGGCATATGCAATGGGTTTCAGGTCTTAACCGAAATGGGGTTACTACCAGGAGCGTTGATTCGAAATCCGAGCTTAAAGTTTCAGTGCTATAATGCCTTTTTGCGCGTAGAACGCATGGATACGCCTTTTACAGGCTGTTATTCTCAAAAGCAGGTTATTAAAGTGCCGATCGCACACGGTGAAGGAAGTTATGTTGCCCAGAAGGAGACCTTGGACTGTCTGGAAGAAGAGGGGCGGGTTATATTCCGCTATAGTGATGCTGAAGGAATTGTTAATGCAGAGGCCAATCCCAATGGTTCGTTAAACAATATTGCTGGAATAATCAATGAAAAAGGTAATATTCTCGGGATGATGCCTCATCCGGAACGGTGTGCCGAAGACATTTTAGGCAATATAGAGGGGCGGTATTTATTC
>PHAD01000096.1 GCA_002841595.1 Firmicutes bacterium HGW-Firmicutes-12 | reverse complement strand
AACAGCAAGTAGGTCTGCCCGGAGCTTCTACCGTTAAAAAGAAGGGTGTATGAACTGACTAATCGTTTCAGTTTTGTACATCACTGAGTTGGGTCTTTTTAAAGACCAATCGGGGTGGTACCGCGGAAATCTTAGGCTTTTCGTCCTCTTAGGACGATAGGCCTTTTTCTATTTAATTTTAAAGGAGGTGATTACTCATGTTTGGTATACCAGATCCGCAAATCTGGCTAGCATACCTGTTGAGCGTTTTATCAGCAGCACTATGCGTCGTTTACGGTATAGTCAACTGGAACAGTGATGAATAATTTAATTTTAAGGGGTGAATAACTTGAATAGTACTCTATTAATTATAATGGCGATATATCTCATGGCAATAATAGGACTAGGATATCTAGCCTACCGCAGAACTAATTCAGAAAAAGACTATCTAATCGCAGGTGGTAATGTCCACCCTTATTTAATGGCACTAGCCTACGGTTCAACATTTATCAGCACATCTGCAATCGTTGGTTTTGGCGGAACTGCAGGTATGTTTGGTATGAGTCTTCTGTGGCTTACCTTTGCCAATATTTTTGTAGGAATATTTCTAGCATTTGTTTTCTTTGGCAAAAGAACACTCATTGTTGGCCGAAACCTTGGTGCTCAAACCTTCCCCGAATTTCTTGGGAAACGCTATAAATCAATTTTCATCAAGCGCTATGCTGCAATTATTGTTACTGCATCTATGCCCTTATATGCTGCCGCGGTTATGATTGGGGGCAGTAGATTTCTCGAACAGACATTAAATATAAACTATAACTTAGCTGTATGGGTTTTTGCCTTATTTGTGGCTGCTTATGTCATAACAGGAGGTCTCAAGGGTGTAGTTTATACAGATGCATTGCAGGGTAGTATCATGTTCATCGGAATGGTGATTCTGCTGATAATAACCTATGCAAAACTAGGCGGACCTATGGCTGCACATGATGCCCTTACTAGCCTGGCTTCGAAGGTTCCAGAAAGCTTGGCTCTAAAAGGACACCTTGGTTGGACCAGCATGCCTGCTTTCCTCTCAGAATACTGGTGGGTAGTTGTTTCTACCTTGGTAATGGGGGTTGGTATTGGGGTACTTGCTCAGCCTCAACTGATCGTCCGTTACCTGACAGTGAAGTCACCGCGTGAATTGAACCGTGCCGTTGTCGTTGGCGGGGTTTTCATCCTAATGATGACTGGAGTTGCCTTTGTTGTAGGTGCACTAACTAACGCCTATTTTGCTCAGACAATCGGCAAAATATCTCTTATGGCTTCAATAGATCCCCTCACCAATGCTCCAAATGTTGACCGGATTATTCCTTTATATATTAACAGCGCTATGCCTAACTGGTTCACATACATATTTACGCTTACCTTACTAGCAGCAGCTATGTCTACCTTGAGTGGGCAGTTTCACGTCATCGGCACCTCAATCAGCCGTGATTTGTACGAAAGCTACAGAAAAACAACTACTAATTCACTTCTCGTTAACCGCATCGGACTAGTCATCGCTATGATAATTACAGTTTGGCTAACCTTCCGTATGCCTCCCGGTATTATAGCAGTCGCCACTGCCATATTTTTCGGTGTATGTGCAGCCACCTTTCTCCCAGCATATGCAGCAGCTCTGTATTGGTCTCGGGCTACCAAGACCGGAGCTATAGCCAGCATGGTTGTCGGTTCCTTAACAAGTCTCTTTTTACTTACCTTTGTTTACGCTAAAGGCGCTATAAACCTTGGCATAAGTATGGCGATTACCGGTAAAGCTTCTTTAACAGGCTTCCCTTGGACAGTTATTGATCCAATTGTGATTGCCTTACCACTGTCTGCTTTAACTATGGTGGTAGTAAGTCTACTTTCGGAGCCTGCTGAAAAGGGATTGTTGAAGAAATTGCTCCTTCCTATAGGTACTACCTCCATCTCTGAAGAGTGAGGTAAACGACAAAGATTGACTTAAGAGAATTTGATAGGATTACTTCATAATAAAAAAGCCGAATATCGGCTTTTTTATTATGAAGTCAATGACCTCAATCGCTTTATCCTTGTTGTCAATTTCGTATCGATGACCACTTTCATCAGGAAAATCTTAACCACCATTATGGTTAAGGAAGCCGAAAACCTTGGAGCTAATGCTGATGTCCTCGTTTATGGTACAGCAGTCGCGAGGGTTCACGTCCCTTCCGCGGCACCACTCGAAATGGAAGCCTTTGTACACAAGGCTTTTTTGCGTTAAACCAGCCTCAACAGCCTCCATTAGTCTATTCATTTGCTGTTCAAGGTTGGCCTTCTGCTTTAACAGTTCAATATTGGTATTGTGTTAATCGGCAATCTCTGAAATAATCTTCGGTTCACCTCTTTATCCTTTTATCTGTGTCCAATATAGAAAACAATCATAGTATATATTAAAAAGGAAAATAAAAATGATTACAGTAATTGGATGTGGTAGGGTTGGTTTACCCCTTTGTTTATATATCGCCAATAAGGGAATTAGAGTTAATGGTGTTGATACCAATTCAACATTGGTCAATCTCGTTCAAAAGGGAGAAGTCCCCTTCCTAGAGAATGGTATGCAGGAACTATTCTAATATATTTATTATTACCATCGGTACTCAACTAAATGAACAGTTTATCCCTATATATGCTAATTTATTAGAAATTATATCAAGTATAATTAATCTCTCAAATAAGCCAGTTTCTATATTCTTACGAAGTACTATCGAGCCTGGTACCAGTAAGATCATATCTAATCATATTAATAAGCTTGGTAAAGAAATTGGTAAAGATGTGTTTTATGCCTATTGCCCCGAAAGAATTCTGGAAGGGAAAGCCTTCGAAGAATTAGGTAAAATCCCACAAATAATTGGTGCTTTTGATGATATATCAATAAAAATAGCATCAAATCTCTTTTCTGAAGTCCTTGGAGTTAGATGTATTATAGGGAAACCAATAGAGGCTGAATATGCAAAAATTTTTAATAATATGTACCGATATATTAATTTTGCGTTAGCAAACGAGTTTATGTGTTTGGCCGAAAAGAATTATGCGAGTATGAAAAAGGTTCTTGAAATGTGTAATACTGAATATCCCAGAAGTTGTTTGTCAAACCCTGGTTATGCATCAGGCCCTTGCTTATTCAAAGATGGATTCTTTTTAACAAATGAGCTGCCATTTATTGAACTAGTACATACAAGCTGGAAAATAAATGAATCTTTGCCCCACTATATTCTGACAGAAGTTGAGAAAATAAGGACAATGAAGAATGTTACAATACTGGGTTTATCGTTTAAAGAAGGTTCTGATGATATAAGAAATTCGTTAGGAATAAAAATGCTGAATCTACTTAAAAACAGAGGGCTTAATGTTACAATTCATGATCCTTTTGTAAAATATCTAGACAAAACAGAAGAACTGAAAACGGCTATACAGGATGCTACAGAACTATTTGTGATGGTACCGCATAAAGAATATAAAGAACTAAGTAAAAATACCCTTACTACTTTATCACAAGAAGATTTATTAGTAGTCGATCCATGGTATATATGGAATGATAATTTATTTACTTTACTCAATCCTACTCGCCATAAAATCTAAGAATAAAGAGGATATATTAAACCATGATACAAAAAAAAATCACTGTCGGTTTTGACATAAGACCATTAGAAACACATTTGAAAATTAAACGCGGTATAGGTTGGAGCACTTTAAAAATAGCAAAAAAACTTTCATCATCTAATTTACCTTTTAATATTATCTTCTATGCTTTAGGTGAACAACAATTAGAAAGATATTTGCCGAGCGCATCAATTATATATATTAGATCTATTGAAAAACTACCGGAAATCCTACGGCGTGACAAAATAAATCTCTTTCATATCAATGATTATCATTTTCCTTTATATAATACGCACGACTTTTTGAGAGGAAATTTTTTGGGAATTCGCACTGTAATAAGCATATATGATCTTATTCCCATGCTTTTTTATTCTCAGAATGACACTGCTGGAAAACCACCGCTTGAAGCCATGGCCTGTGGAAAGCCAGTTATAAGTTCTGATAGAGGGTCCCTTCCCGAAGTTCTAGGAGATGCCGCATTGTATATAAATCCTGAGGATATAAACAATATCAAAGAAGCTATATATAATGTAGCTACAAATGCTACTATTAAAAATAGTCTTATTGAAAAAGGGTTAAGGAAAGCAAGCGAATATACTTATAGTAATACCGTTAATAAACTATGCAAGCTTTACATGAATACATTAAAATTGCCTTAAATATTAACTATTTATAACAATCTTTATAATCGTTACCCATATCAGTGCTTAGTATAAGTGTCCCCTCCGCGGCACCAAGCACAGCACAGCAAACCGGTTTCGATTTCCGCTTCGAAACTGGTTTGCTTTAATCATGTAACTTTCACACTTTCAAATCTCTACTTATATAAAAAATATAAGTCACCCTAAATAATATTGCAATAATCACACCAGACAAAATCACATAAATAGGTTCAAAGCCTTGGGCATACATCAGGTTTTTCGCGTCAAAATACTTGAATGGTGTAAAGTATTTAAGTATTTCTATCCTGCTGTTCAGATCTATGGCAATAGATAATATAAATGTGAACAAAAGTATGCCTGTAGCGAGGGATGGAGCAGTCTTGGGATGCTTACTTTTAGCTGCTATAGCTGTGCCGATAGACAAAAATATAAGCTGTAAAATCAGCATTCCAATCATTAATTTAGTTATGTCACCAATTACAGCTTCCCCTTTGCTATATTTTTGCACCATCAGAATTGATGAAACAAAAGTTACAAGATTAAAGATTAATATATTAACTAAAGATGCTAATAGTTTTGAGGTTATAATTTTATTTCTGGAAATAGGTTTTATAAACAAAAACTCTGCTGTTTTATCCCGTTCTTCCTTGGAAATAATATTTGCTCCAAGCATTGTGGCATGAATCGTGGCCATCATAGCCAAATAGATGAAAAGTACTCCGTAATAACCGGTAGCCTTTGTTAGATCGAAGGTTCCCATACCCATAATAGCTTTTAGTGATTCCGGCATTTGAGCCAGAAAATCATTTATAGCTTGACCGGATGCGGACAAACCAGCATACTTGCCCATACCACTTGCAATCAATAAAATCATCCCAATACTCCATATGATAAGGACCTTTCTATTTGCTTTTATTTCTCTCATAAACACATTCATAATTTAACCCCCTATCTCAATTAACTTAAGATGAAAGGGGACACACCTCTTTTTTTTCTTATCCGTATGAGGAATGTCCTCTTTTTAGACTGCATGGATATCACTTTTGGAATAAATATAATAACTGGCTGTAATTGCTATAGCTATAAAACCAATGGCTGCAATCATAAAGGAAGACTCATAACCAGAATTTTGGACGATATAAGCAAAATCGAAATACTTAAAAGGAGTAAAATAACGCAAAGTTTGATCTCCCGTAGTCGAAACCAAAGCTCCCATAATAAAGAACGCGAATACAGTCCCCAAAGAGATGGAGAGTACTGATTTTATCTTAGGCAGCATTACAGAAACAATAATTCCCAAGGCCAGGAAAATAAGTTGAAGGAAAAATAATGTCAGGGAAAGCAACAAGAATACTTTTGTACTATACTCATTTGGCTCAACCCAGGAGGCCATTATAGTTGCAGTTACTAAATAAAATACATTCGTGATAACTAAGGAGGTAACTGCGCTCAAAAGCTTGTAAGTCATAATCTGGGTACGAGTAATAGGTTTTGTTAAAAGGAAATCTGCTGTTTTTTCACGTAATTCTTTAGAGATGAGGGACAAACCTAAATTCATCGCCTGAATTGCTCCGACAAGTGAAATATATAAGAAGATATAAGAATAATAACCTAAAATTGAACCTATATTCTCCACTGAAAGCCCCAAGGCAATTCTTATTGCCTCCGGAAAACCCTCCAATATTTTTTTGAACTCTTCGGCTTCCTTGGAAATAGAGGGAAACAATGAGAGAAAAAGTATAATTAACACCACTAAGGCTGATGTCCACGTTATCGCGGATTTCCTATAAGCCTTCAATTCATGAAGAAACATATTCATTACTATTAGACCCCCTTTTCATAGTAATGCAAAAATATTTCTTCCAGGTCGGGCTCCTCTATCCAGACATTGGCTATTTCTATGTCCGAGATTTTTTTCATGATTGAATTAATATTGCCTCTGAATAAGAAGCTGATGATGTTTTGCTTTTCCTCTAAATTACTCACTCCCTCGATATTAAAGTAATCCTGATCTAAGTTCGCAGTTGTTTGAACTTTGATTTTTTTATAATTGTTTTCTTGTAATGCACTAATCTTTTCAAGTTGTATGATTTTACCTTCTTTAATAATGGCAACACGATTACACAGTCTCTGGACCTCACCTAAAATATGGGATGAAAACAGGATGGTCGCACCTTTTTTATTCTCTTCCTGTAACAGTTCAAAGAACTTTTGCTGCATAAGAGGATCCAAGCCACTGGTAGGTTCATCAAGGATAATCAGTTTGGGCCCATGAAGCAACCCCTGAACAATTCCTACTTTCTTTTTATTACCGAAGGACAAATCATCAATTCTTTTATGAAGATCAAGATCCATAATTTCAGTCAACTCTTTAATTCTTTTACTGCAATCTTTTTTATAGAAACTGGCAGAATATTTCAAGAGATCAATCACTTTCATTTTGTCATAGTAAAAGACTTCTGAGGGAAGATAACCGATTTCCTTTTTTATTTCCGTTCCATATTTTATACAGTCCATCCCGAATATTGTTGCGCTTCCGCTTGTGGGATAAATCAGTGCTAATAAAGTACGAAGCGTCGTTGTCTTTCCTGCACCGTTTGGACCAATAAAGCCAAATATTTCCTTCTCTTCAACATTAAGACTAACATCAATAATTCCGCGCTCCTTGCCATAATACTTGGTCAAATTATTTATTTCTATAACATTCATTTTCCGTCTCCTTCGGGGATTAATTAGATATAAATATTTTTTGCATAGCTTTATCTAAATATCCCGCAATTAACATCTATCAAGAAAAAATGAGCGACAATATGAAAAGCCTCCTTTTATGTAGATAATCAAACTATATCTACCAAAAGGAGGCTCGACCCAGATAATTATTATTTTAGTATTGGAATTGAAGAACCCCCTCTTGCATCGATGGATATAACCTTTTCAACAATTCCATTTCTATGACCTATTAGGAAACTGGTCATGTTTGCCGAAGCACAGGCATGATTAGGGATGACCTCTATCTTATCACCAACTTTTAATTCAGTCTCCTTTTCTACTTTAATCTTTCCCACTTCTTCAGAAAGGCTTTCTACTACCAGTTCAGGGTATCCTTTAATAATCCCAAATCCTTTTGTTAGGGAAATCCCGTGAGCTCCTTTATCTAGCCCAAAACACTTACTTCCCGCATCTATAATATATAGATCGGGTTTAGGGTGAGAGATAACAGTAGTCAATACAGTCAGGGCGCATCTTTCTTCCGGAACAACGCCAAGTGCAACCTGGATTGCGTCATAGAAAACATAATTCCCCGGACGAAGAGCAGTGATCATTTTATCTTGAGCCTCTATTTTGGCTGTCGGTGTACTTCCGGTAGCTGTAATCATCACTTGGTAACCCGCATTCGCAAGAAGTGTTTTTGCTCTTGTCAAAGCCTCCAATTCTTCTTTCCCGACTTTTTCAACCTCCTCAACACAGGATGCTCCATAAACCTGCCCGGGATGTGTGCTAATTCCTTTTAAGCAAAGGTGTTTATATCCATCAAGTTGCTTAGCCAATCCCACAGCCCTCTCCGGTGCAACCCCAAAACGGTGCAATCCGCAATCCACAATCATAAGATAATCCATGGTCAAATTTTCGGAGCAGAGTTTTCTCTCCCACAGGGCAGCCGCTTCAAATCCATCAAAGCTTAAATAAAAATGCGCTTTGTTTGACAGTTGAATAATCCTGTCTATATTTCCGTTATCTGCAATAGGATAAGCTAACATTATTTCTTTATATCCCATATTAACTAGTTTATCCGCCTCATCTATAGTCCCAACCAAGAAGCCGGCAGCGCCATAACAGTTTTGCATTTTCGCTATACTGGTACTTTTATGTGTCTTCAACATAGGCCAGAGCTGCTTGCCACAAGCCTTGCAGACTTCCCCCATTTCTTTAATATTTTGTTCAAGTTTGTCCATGTCCACCAAAAAGCTAGGTGTAGTCAATTCAGATACTAGAGTCATAAATTTGCACCTCCAATTGGCATTAAGTTTATTATATGATAACATTTGATTTTATAAAATGTTATCATATACTCTAGATAACGATATTTCTTATTTTTTAATTGCTTTCTTAATTGTACTAAGTATAAATATATTTATACTTATAGCGTTAGTACTTTATCTTAGATAAATCAGGAGGAAAAAACATGCTTATCAAAAACAAAACCGCCATTATTTCAGGTGGTGCTTCCGGACTTGGAGAAGCCACGGCAAGAAGGCTACTAAGTCTTGGAGCAAAGGTAGTAATTCTAGATAACAATGACATTTTGGGTAATGCTTTAGTTGAAGAATTGGGTAATAATTCCGCCTTTTGTAAAGCGGATATCACCAAGACTGAAGAGGTTCAAACCGCTATCGATTATACTGTCAACAAATTTGACAGTTTAGACATAGCAATAAACTGTGCAGGCATTGCACCTGCTATGAAAACAGTTGGTAAAAAAGGGCCACATGATCTTAGTCTTTTTAAGCGAGCTATTGATATAAACTTAATAGGAACATTTGATCTCGCCCGCTTAGCAGCTTTTAAAATGCTAAGTAATGAACTTAATGAATCACGTGAACGTGGGGTCATTATTAATACTTCTTCAATCTCAGCCTTCGAGGGACAAATCGGTCAGGTAGCATATGCAACAAGTAAAGCAGGGGTCGCTGGATTAACTATTTGTATGGCACGTGACCTGGCAGCCGATGGCATACGTGTTTGTACTATAGCTCCCGGACTATTTAATACACAAATGATGGCAGGTCTACCGGAAAGAGTAAAAATAGACCTCGCAAAAGGGGTTCCATTCCCCTCAAGATTGGGTAACCCAGTAGAATACGCAATGTTAGCACAGCAAATTATAGAGAATTCGATGTTAAATGGAGAAGTTATCAGATTAGATGGAGCCTTACGTCTGCCCCCCAAATAATGATTATCAAGCTCGGCTCCAAACGAAATTAACTCCACTTCTATAAAAAAACGGATAATTGTGATAAAATGGTAATGAAAATTATTAACAGAGGAGGATTAGAAAAGTGAAGAGGAAAGTACTGCTATCTCTTATCATAATAACTTTAATACTGTCTGTCCCGCTGCTCATAGCACCATCTATTCGCGATACCTCCCCCACAGCTTTTAACTATATTTTTGAGGTAAATGGTAAGTTTACTGGATATTTTACTACGGCAGGGGGAATTGGCTCAACTTCACAAATTGTAGAGCATAAAATCATGAGTCAAAATGGTCAGGAGGTTATTCAGAAGGTTCCCGGGAGACTGAGTTGGAATGCTATTACCTTAACACGTGGTTTGACAACTAACATGGATCTAGCCACATGGCGCAAAACGGTGGAAGATGGAAATATAACAAGCGCTCGTGGCAACGGTAGTATTTCAATGCTAGATGGAACTGGTCAAGTTATCGCCACTTGGGAATTTACGAATGCATGGCCAAGCGAACTCTGCCAAGGAGTAGAGGAAAAGGTTGTAATTGTTGTTGAAACCATTAATAGAGTAAAATAGTAATTGAGTCTTCAGTTTACCAAAAAACCCTTGACGATAAGTGATACGTCAAGGGTTTTTTAATTACAAAATACTGGTACTTCCAAAAATCTACTATTCCTACAATCAAATAACATGTAACAGTTTTTCTTATAAGTTATCTATTTAACCAGTGCGGCAAGAAGTCTCCCGCCTCTAAGCAACCTTGCTCACTTTAGTGAGAGCGTAGGCGGGGGATGAATTGCGCTTTTCTTCTTCCTAAAATCGGTGT
>PHAD01000095.1 GCA_002841595.1 Firmicutes bacterium HGW-Firmicutes-12 | reverse complement strand
TTGCTTTGCTGAATAAGTTTTAGTCTCGCTGTAAAGGACGCCACCAAGAGCCCACAAAGCAATAGCTACAGCTGGCATAGACAGATCAAAATCCACGGCACTGTGTATCAATAGTAGCAGCAAGGCTAGGAATATGCTGTAAGTCTGCACCCATCTACCGCTCTTCTTCCGCTCGTTAATATACAAAATAAACTTACCAAGGAGCAGAAACCAGACACCTATGTAGGCCAAGAAGCCTAGCGTCCCTGCTTCGACCCAGATTTGAAAAAAGTTATTATGCACCTCACTGGACCAGTAAGAATAATCCTGATACTGGTGGTAAAGGGCCTCCCAGCCACCCTCTCCAGTACCCAACACCGGGTTATCCTTGACTAGCTCCAGGGCAATCCTGTTTAAATCCATACGTGTAATGAAACTACCATCCTGCCCATCTATACTTGCAGCCCTATTAATTACTTTATTAGAAAGTAGCTGACTGGTTGAAGAAGGCAGGTACTTAGCCGTATAACTGAAATAAACAAAGCCTGTCATCATAACGAAGATTACTAATACCCAAGTGAGAGCATTTTTAAATTTCCTAATAAATCGATACCTCTCCAAAAAGCGAGGCAGATAGGCCAGAAAACTGCTAATAAACGCAGCTAGCAGTAAGCCCAGCACCAGTGAATACAAGGCATCACCATACTCCTTAGCATAAAAGCCATCCATATAGGCCTTGCTGAAAACCATTGTAAGTACGCCTAATGCAAGAACATGATAAATATTAGTCCAAAAATGCTTCTTGCCAATAAAGACCAACCATAAAAGCAGGATCACTCCAAAAACTAACCAGCTAGCCCGAGATTGACTAGCTAACAGTGCCACAAGGTTAAAGTATACACCACACCCACTTAGTGCTTTTGTTAACATTTTCTTAGTACTCAAAAGCATTCCTAGTCCCAGCATTACGCCCAGCGCGGCATAGATAGCAAAGGTGTTATGATACTCCAAAAAAGAAATGATTCGTTCGGGAGTTGAGAACTCACTGTCAATTTGTATATGCAAGACATCAATGCCCATTAAAAGCGCAGTAGCGGAGATGATAACCGTACTTAGAAAAATAGCGGCAGTAAGCTGTCTTCTTTTTCTTTTTTCTTTGGCTAAGTCTGCTGCTATAAAGAAGATCAATACATAGTTTAGGACCTTAAAGACTCCCCAGATTGCCTCTTTAATGTGCACTGCATTAATGAGGCTTAAAATGTAGGCAGCAAGAAAAGCCAGCACAAAGCCATCCAGTAGAGTAATCCCTATTTCTTCTTCCTGGTTAAGCACACGATTAAAAATATACAGGAGAAGGACTCCCCCCATATACATCTGCGCTTTCAGAAACTCCATTTCATAAAACAAGCCCCTCATAATAGGAGCCGCAATCAGCAAAGCAAGTAGAGACCAGAACGTTAATTCCTTCGCGAGCTGTCCTAAAGAAGTTTGTGCTCTGGTTTTAAGTTTAGTGTTTATCGCCATCACCTCAGGTAATATTATGAATTACAGGTGCTTATTGCTAAAACTTATATAGTTAATATTATACAGAGAATTGTCAATCCCTGCAACATTCTACCATTTTTGTGTAGAAATAAAGAAAAAAACGTCCAGCTAACTGAACGTTTTTTCTGATCTTCAACTAAATAACTACTTAACTACCGTTACTTTTCTTGTTGACGGGAACCACATTACTTCAGCGCCGAAGGATTCGCTACAGTAGCGAATAGGAACCAGCGTGCGTCCGTCGCGGATTGTAGCCGCAACATCCATACCTGCACTTGGCACATCAATAACTAGTTTCAAGGTCTTACCCTTGTAGGTATACGTAACAGTTCTAGTGGCTTCATTCCAAGCAAAGGTAGCGCCAAAGGCTTCACCAATGTAACGAAGAGGAACCATAGTCCTGTTCTGGATAATCGTCGGCGGAACATCAATAGCCTTGGACTTCCCATTCATCAAAGTTTCCTTGCTGCCAACAGTTAACGTCAAGTTAACTAAGTCAGGCTTCTTCATAACAGTATATAAGCTAAAATTCGTAGTGTAGAAACTGAAAGTCTGCGTAACTGGGTCATATGTACCACCGAGTGCTTGGTTGGTTCCCATACGGACTGCAGACAACTGGGCAATCTCTTCGGCTGTCAATTGAACATTACTCAAGTCTATTACAACCAAGACAGGCTCAGAAAAGTCTCCGATACTTTGGGTACTGGTAGTCCCATCGGTGTTCGTAGTGGTAACCTCAGCCTTAAACTCAAAGACCATATTGACATTACCGGTACCAATGGCAATTAGGCCGGAACCAGCAGCGGTAGCGTTACTAATCAGGTTGTCTTTTTCCGTCCCGGTAACCTGTCTTACACCAATGTTTACAGTAGCGTTGTCATTACCTTGTGCATTTTGTAAAGTCTGAGTATTGAGCGACTGAGCACCGAAATTAAGTGTTGCTCCTTCATTGCTAACACTAAGGGCTGTGCCACTGCTGGTCAGAGTACTAACTGTACCTGCGCTGAGCTGTACAGCAGCTTTCCCTGCTACCACGGCTGCTCCTGTTTCTCGCAATGCTTCGTCAATAGCCTTATCATCATCCGTCTTTACGGTTTGGGTTATAGGTGTAGGCTCAGGTGTAGGTGCAGGTGATGATCCACCTCCATAAACATCTGCAAATGCAGTGTTAGCAAAACAGGCCATAAACAAAAAGACCATGAGAACTAATACTACCGCTACCCTGCCGTTCTTCTTTGTTTCTGCATATCTAAACATACATAACCTCCTTCCACCATATTATGGCATTATCTATTGCTATTCTAGCAGTAAATCTTTCCAGTTGCAACACCTATAGGGAAAACTATATGTACTTTATATTTTCCTTTGGCTTACTTACAATTAGCTGATTATAGATTTATTGCTCCTTCTTATCTCCTGTTTATCAGTCAACTTGAAATCAGTCAACATCAAGGAATATAGGTAGTCACGAACATCCTGTCCCAGATCTTCGCGGCTAAGAGCGAACTCGACCGTAGCTTTGATATAGCCTAACTTGTCTCCCACGTCATAGCGCTTCCCTTCATATTCATAGCCCAGGACCCTTTGCGTCTTATTCAAGAGCTTAATAGCATCAGTAAGCTGGATTTCTCCCCCTGTTCCGGGTGGGAGTTTTTCTATTATCTCGAAGATTTCCGGGGTAAGGATGTAGCGTCCCATGATAGCTATATTTGACGGGGCTTCTTCAACCTTAGGCTTCTCCACCATATCTTGGGCTTCATGCAATCTTTGGTTAATATCTTGCCCCAACTTAAGGATCCCATATTTAAATACCTCCGAGGCCTCGACCTTCTGCACACCTAAGACAGAGCAAGCATACTCCTCATAGACCTCGATCATTTGCTGGAGGCAGGGTTTCTGGGAAACAACAACGTCATCACCCAGCATTACGGCAAAGGGTTCATTCCCAATGAATTTCCGAGCGCACCATACGGCATGTCCCAATCCTTTGGGCTCCTTCTGCCGAACATAGTGAATATTAGCCATGTTGGAAATATATTCAACAAGGTTAAGAAGCTCCCTTTTCCCCTTGGCATCCAAGGTAGCCTCAAGCTCATAGGACTTGTCAAAATGATCCTCGATAGCCATCTTCCCACGACCGGTAATGATAATAATGTCTTCAATACCCGATTGAATAGCTTCCTCAACTATGTATTGAATAGTAGGCTTATCAACAATGGGCAACATTTCCTTGGGCTGTGCCTTCGTAGCAGGAAGGAAACGAGTGCCAAGTCCCGCTGCAGGTATGACGGCTTTACGAATTTTCATATGAGACGATCTCCTTTCATGGTAACAATTATAATATGATAGTGTTAGTCCCTACAATATTAATCCCTCTATGGTAATAAAAGCTTTTTAATTTATCATCCAGCAAAACAATACTCAAGCTTATAATCCTCAACTTAGTAGTTAAAACTAACCAGAGAAACTTATTAGGAGATTATCACATGGAAAATGAACTACATTTTCTCAAGAGCTTGTTTGTAGGAATACTAGTAAGCATACCTCTATGGGCAATAATCATATTTGCGTCCTATAAGTTGCTTCGCTAATTCTAACCAACCTCCCTAACTGCAGCTAATGGAAGAAATGATAATTTCCTGACCCAAAAACTGCCTTTACGACGTTTCATTCGCTGGCTACTTTACATCCGTATTCATAAATTTCTTTTTCTAATTAATTGAATTCTACCTCTTTTTTAAGTACAATCATTTCGATAGGACTCCTGTCTGTTTGTGTCGACAACAAAATTGTACAGGATATTGTCCTTATCGAGAAGGGGGGACTTGTACCCTCTTCTTTTTGCCTATTTAATTTTGCCAATTAAAATTATACTCTAACCTAACTAACACTTGGCAACCTTCGTCACGAAAGGCATAAGATTGTTGGGAATACCATTAGAGTCTTCTCCAATCAAACCACTCTCATGAGCACCTACTGGAATTGAAGTATCTTAACAGACTAACTGCAAATCCATCATTAGCCTTAGCTGAGTCCGTCAGAATCCGCTAACTCATGGCCTTAGTCTCACCATATGGATAGTTGTTTTCTTCAGTCCCATGTCTTCTTTCAAAGGAGAAGGCTGACCACCATACACGGTTGCAGATGAGCTGAATACAAACTTATTTACTACACACTTCTTGCTAAGCACCATCGTAGAGACGAGGTTGTTATTATAATACTCAAGAGGCTTGGATAAAGACTCTTCTACTGCCTTAAGTCCAGCGAAGTGAATCACACCGTCAATTTTACGAGATGAGAAGATAGCCTCTACTTTTGCTTTATCAGTCACATCGATCTGATTGAAAGTCGGCTTGATGCCTGTTATCTGATGAAGTTTGTCTAGCACTTCAATCTTCGAGTTGATAAGATTATCAGCGATGATTGGGGTGTGGTTATTATTTATAAGTTCTATTATCATATGGCTGCCGATAAAGCCTAGGCCTCAGGTTACTAATATGTTCATTTTGGTTTGGTTCACCTCCTCAGCGCAAGTATAAATTATTTCTCGTTTAATAGTTTTGCTAAATCCATAGCATCAATCATTGAATCTTCTATAGAACAATACTTCCAATCTCCATATCTTCCAATTGTATAAATACTATGGTTCTCCAAATCTTTTTTCTTCTTATCCTTTAAACTATTTTCTTCATTAGATATGTGTACATACGCTGGATTCATTATAATGCTCGAATATGCCAATAACTTATGCTCACTAATTACACCAACTTCTTTGAGGTTCTTGATTGTTAAATCCAACTGCTCTTCTATGTTTATCTCTGCATCAGATTCGTAGCCGATTTCTATATACATACTCAATTTATCTAAATCAAGAATATTGTCATAGAAACCAAAACGGTAGAAGTTAATATCTTTATCAGGCACATATACCCAATGTGTATCATCGATATGTGATTTCTTATCGAATCCCAGGTTGAAAACCAATACTTTATTATATGTTAGTTTTTCTTTGCTTCTTTCATACTCTTTTGCATCGATATATTTTATTAAGTGATCAAACGGAGCTGAATTTATTAAATACTCGTATTCAAATTTATCAGTTGTTGTCGTCACAACTTTGTTCTGTTCATCAATGTCTATAACTTCTTGGTTGTATAGAATCTTATTCTGATTAAGTCCTTTTAAGAGCGCAATAATATATGTTACTGCACCTTTCTTTGGATACAGAAATTCCTTATTATAAGAGTTGTCCTCTTCTAACTTCATATTATCAATAATTTCCTTTATGTTAGCATAAGGGAAAAATCTACCCATCGCATTTGAGTCCAAGCTGTTTAAATCGCAGGCATATAATTTCTCATTGTAAGGCTTCAAAAATTTTTCAGTAATACTTTTGCCAAATTTTCCATACAACATATCCTCAAAACCTGAATATTTATCCTTTTCTTCCTTATTAAATAAATCATAAAGACAATCGATAAATTCCACTTTAGTTAGTTGATGAATATTCTTCTGGAAAGGATAGTCGATAAACTCACCTTTATAATATATTTTTGTACATTTTTCTTTATATATGAGATCCATTGGATCAATTTTACTATTGAAAAAATTCTTAAGATCTTGATTAGCGAAGTGAAAAAAATGTCCTGCATAATCCCATACATAATCGTCTTTGTATATAGTTCTGCAATATCCTCCTGGTTGTGACACCTTTTCAAGAATTAGGTACTCTTCACTGTTAATAAAATTCGCAAATCCAAGCCCGGAAACTCCCGCTCCAATGATTAAATTCTTTACTTTTTTCATAGATTTAAAAACTCCTTCAATTATTTTCTTTCTAAATATTTCAGAATTCTTTCTCTATAAACAATATATATATCTAACTCTAATATATCGATAATAATGATATACGAAACAATAGCTATACCTATTGTAACTAATAAATTAAAATGCACTACTAATATTCCACTAAGATTGGTGAAAATCATCTTAGCAACCAATCCCATAATCATCGATGCAATTATTATCTTTCCAATATCTTTAATCAAATCTCTAAGACCAATATCCATAAGTTTTCTAAAGTCTTTTACTAAAAGCAGGGTAGCGAATAGTGCTGACAAGCTTGTTGCTAAAGCTAAGCCACTCAAACCAAAGTATTTAGATAATACAATATTAAGAAATATGTTTAAAACAACAGCAATCATAGAATTTTTCACTGGTATATGTGTATTTCCCATAGAATAAAATATTCTGGCGAAGATTTCTCTAATTCCAAAACCAATCATTCCTATGGAATAGAAAACTAATGCTTTAGAAGTCATATCAAGCGCTACTAAATCAAAGTTTCCTCTTAAAAAAAACAAACTAACAATAGGTCTTGCTAGTATCATTAATCCGATACTTGATGGAATTACAATCCCTGATATTGTCAAAATTGAATTTCGGGTAATATCGATAAATTCATTATGCCTCTTAGCGGCTATACACTTCGTTAATTTAGGATAAACTACAGTAATTATTGAGAGAACAAATACTCCCAAAACTAGTTGATTAAGTTTATTGGCATAAGTTAGTGAAGAGATTCCACCAACAACCAATTTAGATGCTATAGTCCTATCGACTATAACATTTATTTCATTTGCTGATATACTTAGCATCACCGGAACAGACTGTACAACAACATGACTGATGTATTTATCCTTCAAATTCAATGTAAATTTGTAATGAATCTTATTTCTTACTCTGATAATTAAAATCAACAACTGAATCATTGAAGCTAAAAGACTCCCAATCGCTAAAAAATATATATTTGAATAATAACTAGTTACAATTGATATAACAATTATAAAATTATAAACTATTCCTAATGATGAAGGTATGATAAATTCATTTTGGTATTCTAAATAGGCTTTCAAAATATAAAAAACACCTAAAACAAGTATGCTAATTACACTTATTCTAGTAAAATTTATAGCTAGACTGAGTATTTCATCAGTAAATCCTGAAGCAAAAATTTTCACAACAGGCTTCGTAAATAAAAGAACAACTCCTGCTAATATGACCGAAATGATTAAAACTAAATTAACTAATTGTATTGTAAAAACATTAGCTTTCTCAATACCACTTTCTGCTTCTATCTTACCATAATTCGGAATATAGGTTGTTGTGATTGCAATTGTGATAAACGCATAAATTGTAACAGGAATAGTCTGTGAAACTAAATATGCATCACTTATTCCCGTCGCCCCAAAGTAGTTTGCTAAAATCACTTCTCTTAAAAAACCTAGTATTTTTGAAACTAGAGTTATTAATATGATATAAATCGTTATCTTTTTCATTAATTATTATCCTGAAATAATCTGAGTTAATATTACATCTCTAATCTGTTCAACAATAGTCTTCTTATTCAGATTCCCCTTCACATAATCAACCGCTTCATGATTTACTGTAGGTTTACTTTTTATTGTCTCTTTAAAAACTTTCCTTAATTCCTCATATTCACCTATATGAATTGTCCCCTCTTGATTCATCCTATAAATTACAGTTTTTCCTTTTGCCATAGCTTCAATAACCATCATAGAGAAACCATCATGAATAGGTAACCTAATTAAAATTGACACTTTAGAATAGATTTCATCCATTTCTTGTTTAGAAACATATCCTTTAAAACTAATATTTTTAAACAGTTGTCGATCTTGAACATTTTTGCCATCATTTCCAACAACTATAAAGTTTACATCTGTAAATTCAGAAGCTAAATTTATTACCATATCCAAGTTATAAAACTCTTCTCTACCATTAGGGATATAAGTTAATACAGCATGCTCTTCGGGTGGTGCCTGACTATCTAAATTAATTCCTTCAGCTATTAAGGGAATTACTAAACCATCAATATTCTTTTTATTCAATTCTTCTTTCAAAAATTCGGATCCGATTACATTTGTAGTAATCAATTTTTGAGCAAATTTAGATAGAATATTAACAAAGTCATACTTTATTCCCTTTTTAAACAAAACGTAAACATCAGTCCCTATCCAATGATTAATGGTCTTTTTTGAAAATAAACGCGCAACAATCCAATAAGATAAATGATACGCTGAGAAGATTCCATAAACAACATCTGAATTTTTAATTATTCGAATATTACTTAACAATTTCCTTATCTCATAAAGCTTAAAATCAGCAGGTCTGATTGTCCGAACAGTATCAAAATAAGGATCAAGTTGATTTGCCAGCTGATTGCAATGACTCGTATTCCCAATAATCACTATTTTAGCCATCGTTCTTCACCTCATTTGCCACATCAATAATTTTTTCGACTTCAGAATTCCAACAAAGATATTTCTCAGCAAATTTATTGTTTCTTATAAAGAAATCTAATTTATCTTTGCCTGATAGCATCTGATATGAGTCTAACACTTCTTTTAAATTGAATTCTTCTTCATTAGAGTCAATATTTATAAACCCATCATAAATCTCATCTAGTTGATAATCAAGGCCTGCTTTAATTAATGGTAATCCATAAGCGATATATTCTCTATTTTTAAGTGATTTATCACCACTTAATCCTCTTCGATGATTTGCTAAAGCACTTACACCTATTGAGTTAAAATTAATAAGATTTACTATTTCTTCTCTTTCAAGAAAACCGTGAAAAATGCAATTATTTTCTATTTTGTATTCTTTGGACAAACTGACCAAATAGTCAAACTCCTTACCTTGTCCAACAATATTGAAAACAATTTTATAATCTGGTTTTTGGACACCGTTTGCATATTCTGCTATTGATTTTATTAACCTATCATAACCGTGCCACTTCGATAAATTACCTATTCCAATAAAATGTATCTCTTGTTTTGCGTTGGCGTACGATTGAAAAATCTTGCTTTTAATCGCCTCGACAAACTCTTTATCAAGAGCATTATTAATATGAACTACTCTCTTACCAAATATTGGTTCTTCAATTGTATAAGAAACTATAAAACTTATGCTCTGACTTAATAAATTGACACTTACTTTGTCTAGAAGACTCAAAAAACTTTTATCTATTTCATCTACATACGGATAAGTTGCAACTTCAACGATTAACTTGAATACATATTTTTTTTGGGCATATCTCAAAATTGATGACATCAAAAAGTCGCCAACAGCGTATCTATAATAAATAAACTCGTATTGATATAATTGTAAGAACTTACTCAACTCTTTTTTTATCTGTTTGCTTTTTATCAAGTAATTATTTTTCAATTCAGTGCTAAAAATAATTGAAAGCTTATCATCACGAAGAACCAAATAATTATCTTCAATCGCCAACAAATGCATAGAAACTTCATTAATAGCGTTGAAAGCATTTATCTGGCCAAATATTTTATACTTAACTCCTAAATAATCTGATCTACATAAGTCTTTATTTACTAAATATAAGAATTTCATTATTTCCTCTCCCAATATCAATTTTTTAGTAACTCAGTATATAATGTGAGAATACTAAAAGATTATTTAGTATCGTCATCCACAAGAATCAAGTCGAAATTGGGGGATAATTAGCAAGGTTAAAAGGGTTAACATATCATTATCATAGAAATCTGTACTTTAAGTTATCACATAATACGTAAAATCAATATTCTCATTATCAATTATAATCTTTACTAGTAAACAACTTTCAAGAATAATTGATAAAGAATTGGATAGGTTACACTTAACTGGACAATAAAAATAAGGTCATGTAAATTAATAAGTAGAAAAGGAGAGATTTTACATGGC
>PHAD01000094.1 GCA_002841595.1 Firmicutes bacterium HGW-Firmicutes-12 | reverse complement strand
ATTAGCAAGCAGCATACCAAAGGCTATTGGCAGTAGAAGTAACGGTTCGTATTTCTTGACGATGGCCAGGTACAATAAAGTAAATGATATTATCAGCATCAATATATGGTCTAGGCCAAGCGATAGAAAACCTGTGTTCATAACTAAACCAGATATGGCATCAGCAAAATCTATATGCATTTTAGGTGTTCAGCCCCTCTCGAATTATTTTAAGTAGTTATTAACCAATCACCACGAGTACATCACCAGGGTTAACGGCGGCACCTTGTGATACACGAATTTCTTTTACAGTACCGGAAGCTCCAGCAAATATTTCATTTTCCATTTTCATTGCTTCGAGAGTTAAAACGAGGTCTCCCTCAGTTATAGCTTGGCCAACACTAACCTTAATGGACATGATTTTACCAGGCATTGGAGCAGTGATTGCTTCACTACCGGCTGATACGGGTACTGCGGCTTTAGGAGCTGATGCTGCAGCTGGTGCCACAGCGACCTTAGGGGCAGGAGCTGCTACTGGGGCTGCTACAGCAGCACGAGGTGCTGGTGCTGAACTACCACCTAATTCCTCCACTTCAACTTCATATGCTTTACCATTAACAGTTATCTGAAACTTTTTCATTTTAAAAGTCTCTCCTTTTCTCCAAATTATTTTTTTATACTTGTCTTGAATTCATTGTATCCAGACGACCAGCATGGCTCCATGCAAGTCCAGTAACACCATTAATCCGTCTGATTGCAGTGATTTGGACACTTCCCATACTCAAGGAAGCTATAGCAGCCGCAATTACAGCTACAATATCATCATCATTTGCCTCTTGAGCTTGAACTACAGCGGGTTGCGCCACCATCTGCTGTGCAGTGCCTGCACCCGCTTCAGACTTTTTTCCCGTAATAAGATTTGCAATTCCACTGATAGCATAGATAACAAATACTAGAAGTATTAGCTCAGCAAATACTGTTCCGATACCAATGGCGGCAACTGTTAAACCAAAACCGAGCATAATCAAAAGTCCCCCTTTCATCATTTACCCCTTACAGAGGTATGTTACCGTGTTTTTTAGCAGGTCTAGTCTCTCTTTTTGTTGAAAGCATTTCTAAGGCATTAGCTAGACGAGGACGGGTTTCTTCAGGTTGAATGACCTGGTCTACATAGCCTCTCTCAGCTGCATAATATGGTGTTGCAAAACGTTTTCTATAATCTTCTATCAGTTCGTTGCGTTTTTCAGCCGGATTTTCAGCAGAATTGATTTCTTTGCGGAAAATAATATTAGCAGCACCTTCAGCACCCATTACCGCAATTTCCGCTGTTGGCCATGCAAATACCTGATCTGCTCCAAGATGTCTAGAACACATGCCTATATAGGCTCCACCATAAGATTTACGTGTAATAACGGTCAACTTAGGAACTGTAGCTTCTGAATATGCATAGAGTATTTTCGCACCGTGACGAATAATTCCGCCAAACTCCTGATTAGTACCAGGCATATAGCCAGGAACATCTACAAAGGTGACAATTGAAATGTTAAAAGCGTCACAAAAACGAATAAAACGAGCTGCCTTATCTGAGGCATTGATATCCAAGCATCCGGCTAAAACTTTCGGCTGGTTGGCAATAATTCCAACAGTTCTTCCATCAAGACGGATAAAGCCAGTAAGCATGTTAGCGGCATAATATTTCATTGTCTGGAAAAATTCACCGTTATCGGCAACTTTCTTGACAACATCTATCATATCATAAGGTGCGTTAGGATTATCAGGAATAATCTCATTGAGATCCATATCCATTCTTTCAGCATTATCACCGGTTTCAACAAAAGGAGCTTCCTCTAAATTATTTGCTGGAAGATAGCTTAACAGCATACGAATTTGGTTCATGCAGTCCTCTTCATCTTCAGCAGCAAAATGAGCCACACCGCTCGTGCGATTATGAGTCATAGCCCCACCAAGCTCTTCTTCTGTCACTTCTTCTCCAGTTACAGCTTTAATGACCTGGGGTCCGGTAATGAACATACGAGAGGTATTTTTGACCATAAATACAAAATCCGTCAGAGCAGGTGAATAAACTGCGCCACCTGCACAAGGTCCTAAAATAACGGAAATCTGAGGTATAACTCCTGAAGCCATAACGTTACGATAGAAAATATCACCAAAGCCTCTAAGAGAATCAACGGCTTCTTGAATTCTTGCCCCACCGGAGTCATTCATACCAATAATAGGGGCTCCTACCTTCATCGCCAGCTCTTGTACTTTACATATCTTTTGGGCATGCATTTCACCTAAAGAGCCACCCAATACGGTAAAGTCTTGAGCAAAAACATATACAAGACGTCCATCAACAGTACCATACCCAGTAACTACACCTTCACCAGGTGCTTCCTTACCGGCCATATCAAAGTTTACACAGCGGTGCACAACAAACTTATCTAACTCGGTAAAAGAACCGGGATCAAGAAGCTTTTCGATCCGCTCACGGGCTGTAAGCTTACCTTTTTGATGTTGACTATCAATTGCCTTTTGGCCACCACCCAACTCCATTTTCTTATTACGTTCGTTTAATTCTTCGATGTTTGCTCTTGTACTCATTTTTCGAAACTCCTTTATTCGTATTTTTTCTATTTTCTCTCGGAGAGTTCAAGTAAAACCCCTCGGGTAGCTTTTGGATGAAGAAAAGCAATCTTTGCTCCGCCTGCGCCGTAGCGGGGTTTTTCATCAATCAGGCGTATCCCCTTCTCTTTAAGATAGTCTAAAGCGCCCTCTATATCATCAACCTTAAGGGCTATATGTTGAACGCCTTCGCCATTCTTATCAATGAACTTGGCTATAGGACCATCAGGTGAAGTAGATTCTAGGAGTTCCAATTCGCTATCCCCACATGGTAAAAATGCCACCTTAACTTTCTGTTCTTCAATAGTCTCAATTCCAGTATTGTTCAGGCCTAAAATTTCAGTATAAAAGTCCAAAGATTCCTGCAGGTTTTTTACTGCTATTCCAATGTGATCAATTTTAAGTACTTTCATCAGCTATACCTTTTCCTCCTTTCGTGTCATGTCCTTATGTTCATAAAAAATATTATATTATAAAAAACTACATATTAAAACAATAAATTAGTCATTTCGCTTAACTCTGCAATAACTAATACCACTATATTTTAAAAAGTGATTTAAGTAAAACAGCTTTTTTCTCTACAAGAATAAATTTTATCATGCTACAACATTAAGTACCAGTGAAATTTTTCACCAATTACCTTGCAATGTAAATTTTATGTTTATTCTTATAAAAAATCAAGTCCATTTACATTGACAGTTTGTTTACTTTTATAGATACATTTAATACATAAAAGCTTAATTCTTAAAAATAGGGCCACCAGATAGGAATGATTATTATGGAAACTACCCAACATATTACTATGAGAGGCAGGCCTACTCTAATATAATCAATAAATCTATATCTACCCGGACCAAAGACTAGAGTGTTAGGTGGTGTTGCTACAGGTGTCGCAAATGCACAAGAAGCCGCCACCGCAATCGCCAATAATACTGGCTTAGGATTTGCCCCAAGGTCTTGTGCTATAGCCATACCGATGGGCGCTAATAGAGTTGTGGTAGCAGTATTAGACATAAATTGCGTCAAACCGCAGGATAAGATAAACAATCCTGACGTCAGAACATAGGGACTAGCATTCCTACCGATTACGCTTATTACTAAATCTGTGATTACTCTTCCGCCTCCAGTTTTATCCAAGGCTGTTGCTAACGGAATCATCCCTGCAAATAAAAAGATAGTTGTCCAATCAATTGCTTTATAGGCTTGCTTTTCGGTTAATACTCCAGTAACCACAAGTATTAACGCCCCTATAACTGCCGCTACATGCAAGGGAATACCTAATTTTGTTTGAAACATCATTACTAAAACAGTTCCTAAAAGTGTTATAACAGAAATCCACTGTTTGAATCTACACACTTCTTTTTGGGTTCTTTTGTTTTGAGCCTCTGTTTTTTCTGTTTCTATATCAGCTCTTCCATCTGGAGTGAGCTTATATCCTATCGTTACCATATAGATAATACCAATAATTGTTAGTGGTATACCAATAATTGCAAATTCCATAAAACCAAAAGTGCCAAGACCCGCTTTATTTAACTGGCTAGCTACGACCATATTAGGAGGAGTTCCTACCAGAGTAATAATTCCACCTAATCCTGCAGCAAAAACTAACGGCATTAATAACTTAGAGCGTCTATAACCGGCAGCTGAAGAAATACCAAGTACTATGGGCAATAATACCGCAGTCGTCCCGGTATTAGGTAATATTGAAGAAAGGCCCGCCCCAATAATCATAACACTAATTATAGCCAATTTTTCTGTTCTGGCAAAACGCGCCGCTTGATCTCCAATTATCTTAGCTACTCCAGTTTCAAACAATCCGGCACCGATAACATACATACCAGCAAATAATATAACAGTGCTGTCCATTAGACCACTAAATGCAGTCTGGACATCAAGCACATTGGTAAGTGTCAAAACTACAGCAACGGACATTGCTGTAACTGCTAATGGTATTATCTCAGTAATAAATAATACTGCAGCACCTGCTAAAATTAATAAACTAATAGTTGCAGAAGACAAATTTGAAATCCTCCCTTAATACTCGCTAATCCCTTTAAACGCTATTATTGTACATATCTAATCGAAACATCACCCACAATGACATAGCGAACTTCACCTTCAGGGATTTTAACCATTAACTGCCCATCTGCATCGATATCGATAGCAGTCCCAAAATAAACCTCTTCTTGAGATATCACCTTAACTTCATGTCCTAATGTGCAATTTAACTTTTTCCATTGCTCTAATATGTATGAAAAACCTTTTTCTCGATACTCCCGATAAATTCTATCGTAGAGAGTCAGGATACTCACTAAAAGCTCTAATCTCCGGTAGGGAGTCCCGGACGCGAGCATTAATGATGTGGCCTTATCTACTATATCCGTTGAAAAGTCTCCTAGCTGATGATTAACATTTAGACCAATTCCCGCTACGCAATAGTTTATCCGATCTATTTCTGCACTCAATTCCGTTAATATACCACATATCTTTTTCCCCTTGATCATGACGTCGTTCGGCCATTTAATACCAGCTTCCAGTCCAGTAAAATCACGAACTGCTTGACATACAACCACCGCGCTGACAAAAGTTAGTTGGGCGGCCTGCGCCGGCATTATCGAAGGTCTTAATACCAAACTTAGCCAGATGCCTATTCCAGCTTTAGAATCCCATAGCCTGCCCATTCTACCTCGTCCCTTGGTCTGCTTATCAGCAAAAACAATCGTCCCCTCAGGGGCACCCTCTGCTGCAAATTTTTTAGCTACCTCATTAGTTGAAGAAAGCTCCTCATATATATGTATATCACAAATAAAATCCCCAAGAAGATTAATCTGTAGTTCTTCAGTAGTTATAATATCTGGTTTACTCAGCAGTCGATAACCTTGACTGTGAACAGAATCAATCACGTAACCTTCTTTCTTTAAAGCATTAATATGTTTCCACACTGCAGTTCTACTCACTCCAATAATTCTGCTAATTTCTTCACCGGAAATATAGGCATGTTGATGCTCCAATAGCAATTTCAAAACACTTTTTTTCATTATTAGCTCCTATTTACTCACTCTTTTTAGAATTTGTCTTGCAACTAATCTATTTTTCTGATAGTATTTTTTAGTAATCTCTTCTTTTAGCTTCTGGTCAACTAGACCTTAAGGAGGTGGAATTTATGTCCTTTAAATGTGATATCTGCGGCAAAGGTAAAAGTGTAGGTATGCAAGTCAGTCATTCTCATATCCGTACTAAAAAATCCTGGTTACCCAATTTACAGCCTGTAAGAACCGTTGTCAATGGTCAATCCAAGAAATTACTGGTTTGTACACGTTGCCTGCGCTCTGGTAAAGTACAAAGAGTTGTATCCTAATATGATACCTTAATATACGATACCAAATATTATTGAAATAAGAGAACAGACCTGGGGGCAAATGCTCTTTAGGTCTGTTTTTTATTCTTAATTACTAATAAAAGCCCCTCTTCAAGCTCTATCTCTGCCGTGTCCTCAAGGAACTCATTACTTATACCAATTGGAACGCCTAGTTTAAATGTGCCTAGTTGCAACGGATACTTAAGACCTTTTGTATTAATACCTTTAACATACTCAGATAAAGGAAAAAGTGAAATTGTTTCGCCAATTCTACCTTGCAGAACTACTCTATGTCGAACCAAGAATAATTCTTGGTTCTCATCAAGGATCCTTATCCGAGCCTCTTGTCCGGTTGGGAGCGCTAACAACATGATGTTTGCTATAGTATGATCAAGGCGACCTCCAAGTGCGGCTATAATATCAACCTCCAGATAGCCTCTTTCGAGAGCTTCCAATAAAGCTATATGGGTGTCTGTAAAATCTTTTTCTGTTGGATAGCGCACCGTTTTCACGCCATTACTAATGAGCTGATCTAGTTCTTGCACCGTCAAACTATCAAAATCGCCCACAACCAAATCAGGTATTATATCGAGGGCTGCAGTATACCTGGCTCCACCATCAGCACAGATAACATAATCTGCCTTTTTGGCTAGCTCTTTATAATAAGCTGCGGACTGAAAATAACCTCCGGATATGATTAGACAGCTATTCCCCATAATACCCCCCTTTGATTACTCAGATATCTTTTCAACTCTGATATGACTCCTTTAACTGGGCTACAGCCTGAGCCGGATTAGGATGATTAAAAACTGCTGACCCAGCAACAAGAACATTTGCACCTGCTTCAACAACTAATGGTGCCGTTTCTTGGTTAATACCTCCGTCAACCTGGATCAGAAGTTCAGGATTTCTTTCCTTCGCCCATTTTCGCAAGAGACTAATTTTGGGCAGAACATTCGGGATAAAAAGCTGCCCACCAAAACCTGGGTTTACTGTCATAAGTAAGATCAAATCTAAGTCCTCAAGGACATAATCCACTACATCAAGTGGTGTATGCGGATTTAAGGCTACGCCTGCTTTAGCACCTGTTTCTTTAATCATCTGAATTACTCGATGTAAATGTGGACAAGTTTCAGCATGAACAGTAATCAGGTCGGCTCCTGCCGCCCTAAAATCTCGTAAATATAATTCGGGTCTCTCTATCATTAAATGAACGTCAAAAAGCAGCTGACTTTTAGGGCGGAGTGCCTTAATAACAAGCGGACCAATCGTAATATTAGGTACAAAATGTCCATCCATTACATCTATGTGGAGCCAATGTGCCCCTGCTTTTTCAACGTAAGTTACCGCTTCACCTAATCTGCTAAAATCCGCTGATAGAATTGAAGTTGCCAACAATACCATAATTAATATCTCCTCTCTTTTGCTATAACTTCACCAAGTAATATAATATATCGCTCATATCGTTCCAAATCAATCAAACCAGTTTTAACCGCTTCTTTAACCCCGCACTTCGGTTCATGATGGTGCAGGCAAGAATTGAATTTACACTCCGGTCGATAAGGAAAGAAGTCTTGATAATAATCGGACAATTCTTCTCTTTTCATCTCCGGTAAAAAGACCTGGCTAAAGCCTGGAGTATCAGCAACTATAGCACCTTCAGAAAGTGGTAACAATTCAGTATGTCGCGTAGTATGCTTTCCTCGAGCCGATTTTAAGCTTATGACGCCTGTCTTTCTGTTCAAGTCAGGTTCTAGCATATTCATTATACTAGACTTACCTACACCAGAAGGTCCGGCAAATACTGAAATCTTACCAGCTAATACCTTACGCAATTCTTCTATTCCTAGTTCTTTTTTTGTACTAATTAATAAAACTGGAAATCCAATTTTATTATATTTTGTGACAATATTTACACGGTCTTTCTCTGTTATCAGATCTGCTTTATTAAAACAGATAATTGGTTCGACTAGCTTAGCCTGAGTTATGATCAAGAGACGGTCTAATAGCCACAAATCAGGCTCTGGATCCTTTAAGGCCATTATTATAATAGCTTGATCCACATTACTGATAGGTGGCCTGATGAGCTCATTGCGGCGAGGCTTTACACTTTCAATAACAGCTCTTGATTCACCTTCATCTATTACTTTGATGTATACTTTATCTCCCGGAAGAAACGATTGATCTTTAATCCGATACTTGCCACGCAACTTACATTCCCATGTTCGATTTCCGTCCCATACATAATAAAAGCCGCTATAACCTTTAATTATTGTTCCTTCTTGCCCCAACCCATTCTCTCCCTTATCCAACTTCTTTTCTTTTGATAAGCCTATTATCAACATATACTTCAATAAATCCTCTTCTATGATAACTAACATTTCTTTGTATTGTTTCACCATCGTAATGATAGTTTTCGTATACTATCTCTCTACTATTTTCATCATCTACAACTATCTTTACCTTTCCACTGTTAGGTAATGTAATACTAACACTTGATAGACTACCAAGCGGACCCGGTCCGGCACTGATAACTAGATTAACAACAGAACCTTGTAGGATTTCACTATTTGCACCTGGATCTTGGCGTATAACTATATCCTCCGCATATTCATAACTAGTCTCGGGCTGAACAACTCCCAGCAATAAGTTATAATTTTGCAGAATTGATTCAGCTTGTTGGATACTTAAATTGGTCACAACAGGCATACTTATCCAGATAGGCTCCGGACCTTTACTAATAATTAAGTTTACTGTTGATCCTTGAATGATTTCTTTGCCGGCAGCTGGCTCCTGACGAACAATTTTGCCCGACGTAATCTGTTCATGATAGACTCTAGTAACATCACCGAGCTCCAATCCTTCATTGTTTAAAGCAACTTCCGCACTAAGAAGTGATGAAGCCAATACGTTGGGAACTATAACCATATTTGGGCCTTTACTTACGACTACTTTAATATCGCTTTTCTTTTTCACAATAACACTAGGTTTTGGATCCTGAAATACCACAAGCCCTTCTTCAATCGTCGGGTGATTAATATTCCGCTCAACAATCAAGCTTAACTCAAGATTCTTTAAAACTGCTTCCGCTTCAGTAGCGCTCATTTCTACAATGTCAGGTACTGTAACTTCACCTCTCGAAAGAACTGTAGCTGATATAAACATGCCAACAATAAAGCCAACAATTATTAGACTAATCATTATCCATGTCCATACTTTTAACGGAGCAGCAAGATCATTCTTTTTTGTTTTTCTAAGCGCTAAAGGAGGAATATTTATTGTATTCTCCATTTCACTTGGCTCGTATTCCAGCTTATTATAAAGGTGTGCAGACGTAATATCTTGCTTTAACTCGCGAACTGATTCGTACCTTCTGAAAGGATTCCTATCCATGGCTCTTAGTATAACTTTTTCCAAAGCTTCACCAATATCAGGATTAACACTTCTTGGAGGTATGGAATCATTATTAATCTTTTTAAGTGCGATGCTGATAGGCGACTCACCTTCAAAAGGAAGTTTCCCAGTCAGCATTTCATAGAGGACAACACCCATTGAATAAATATCTGATTTTTCATCGGCAATTTCCCCTTTGGCCTGCTCCGGAGAAAAGTAATGTACTGAGCCCATTATACTTCCGGTATGAGTTATAGTAGCGGTTGTCACTGCTCTAGCAATGCCAAAGTCCGTTACTTTTGCTTTTCCCTCTTTAGTCAAAATTATATTATGGGGTTTTATATCACAATGAATTATCTTTTGCTTATGGGCATGCTCGAGGGCTTCGCATATCTGCTTTGTTATTTCAACAGCTTCATTTTCATTAAACTTATCTTTTTCTTTAATAACCTCTTTTAAATTCTGTCCCTCCACCATTTCCATAACAAGATAATGCAAGTCCTTATCTTGTCCAACATCATAAATGCTGACTATATTTGTATGAGAAAGACTTGCTACGGCTTGGGCCTCTCTCCTAAAACGCGCAACAAATTCTTCGTCATTGGTTAGGTGCTCCCGTAATACCTTTATCGCAACCATTCGGTTTAAATATAAGTCTCTAGCTCGATAAACAAGGGACATACCACCCCCGCCCACTTTTTCTAAAACCTCATATCTACCGCCCAGCATTCTACCTATCACCATCTCACCTCTTTTCCGGATATCATTTATTCTGCTCTGTCATACACTAATAATTAACCAGAATAGCAGTTATATTATCAGTTCCGCCACGCTCCAAGGCTAATTCTATCATTTTATTTAGTTTAGCTCCTAATGATATGTTCTCACTAAGAATTAATTCTATGTCATTTTCTTTGACATGTCCGTGCAATCCATCAGTGCACAGAAGGAGAACATCGCCTG
>PHAD01000093.1 GCA_002841595.1 Firmicutes bacterium HGW-Firmicutes-12 | reverse complement strand
TCGCCGCTATGGTGCACTAGCAAATGAATAAGTTGTACGTTTAAGGAGATGTTGAAAAAAATGCTATGGAAGAGAATATTAACAGCACTTATTGGGATCCCGGTTCTAATTTATGTTTTTCAACAAAGTGGGATATTACTACTCAGCGCTGTAATTATATTGGTGATTCTTGGTCTGACGGAGTACAAAAAGATAGTCAGTCAGGCCGGTTTCCAAAATATGTATATACCATTATGGCTAGGCGGGGTTATTATTCCCTTTACTGTTCAATATAATAATAATCTAACAGCACTAGCTGTTTTTATCTATCTTGTGGTAACGGTAGTATATTATTTAATCAAACATCCTTATTTTACTCCAATAGATTTGTCCTTATCATTTTTAGGTTTTATTTATATAGTTGTGGGATTTTTACATTTATTACTTCTGAGAGGATTACAACAAGGTTTCTGGTTAATTATATTTGTTTTTGTTGTAGTTTGGAGTACGGATACTGCAGCATATTTCGTCGGTACATATTTTGGAAAGCATAACCTAGCTCCTGCCATTAGTCCTAAGAAGACTTGGGAAGGTTTTATAGGTGGTATTCTTTTTAGTATGTTAATGGTTTTTATCTTAGTTAATACTGCAAATATGAACAATGCTAAGCTCCTTTTAGTTTTAACTCCAATTATTTCACTATCAGGACAACTTGGGGATCTTTTTGAAAGTGCATTAAAACGTTTTGCCGGTATAAAAGACTCTGGTAACATTATCCCGGGACATGGCGGCGTCTTAGATCGATTTGATAGTACCTTGTTGGCAGCCCCTTTTACATATCAGTTAGTAGTTTTTCTGGAAAGGTTGTTTTAGATGGATCCTCAAATAAATCAATACAGAGTAATTTTTATGAGAATCATAATTATTCTAGCAATACTAGTTACAGTATATTTTTCAATGTTTTATTTTTTCCCGCTTATCGTTAGCATGTCTTCTTTGTTGTTATGGGGTTTTATGCCTTTCATTCTTGCACTTATTATATCCATTCTTATTGATCCAATAGTAGATTATCTTGCCATAAAAAAGAATATTAATAGAAGTGCTGCTGTTGGCTTAGCTTTAACGCTGGTCCTTATTTTAATAACCTTGTTTGTTATTTTCTTTGCTTCACGACTAGTTATTGAAATGACCAGACTATATTCAAGTCTTCCAGAATATACAAAGCACTTTACCAATTACGGGCTAGACTTAATGGGACAGATCAGGACATATATTACAAACAATCCACTTCCGGCTGAAGCTAACGATGCATTACAGTCAAATATCCAACTAGTAATCAAGGGAATGACTGATGTAATTGCAGCTATGACAAATTTTTTCTTTAATCTTTTTACAAGTCTACCATCATTTTTTACGATTATTATTGTCTCAGGAGTAGCAACTTTCTTTATAAGTCGTGATAAGGCAGTTATTGCAAAATTCATATATAGCATAATACCTAAAAAGTATGTTCGGCCATCTAGTCTAGTAATAGGTGAAATAAGCTCAGCAGTTGTAGGTTTTTTTAGAGCACAGACAATACTAATCAGCATAACAGGAATAATTACGATTATTGGTTTATATACTTTCAAAATTGAATATGCTGTTACTATTGGCATGATTGTCGGTTTTTTTGATTTACTTCCTATCCTGGGACCTGGAACGGTACTCGTACCCTGGGCAATTGTTGTATTGTTTTCAGGTAATTATGGTTTAAGTGTTGCTTTGCTTGTTCTGTACGGTGTATTGATTGTGGTTAGACAACTTATTGAACCTAAAATATTATCACAAAACCTGGGGTTACATCCTCTAGCAACTTTGATATCATTATATGTTGGGCTTAGATTCATAGGAATATGGGGGATAATAATTGGCCCGTTTCTTGTAATTTTGATTAAGGCTATTGTTAAAAGTACAATGCCAACCAGATAGATACACATGAGCTGGAGGGATAGATTTGACAAAGAAAATTGTTATTCTTGGATCTACAGGATCGATTGGACGACAAACCCTACAGGTCGTTGATGAGTTCCCTGATGAGTATAGGGTTGTTGCTTTGGCAGCAGGTACAAATATGGATCTCTTGGCCCAGCAGATTATACAGTATAAACCACAATTTGTTACGGTGAGTTCTGAGACGGCGAAAAAAAGGCTTAGGCAAATTCTTCCGGATGAGCAGATAACTGTTTTTGTCGGAGAAGATGGTTTGTTGAATTTGGCCGAGCTAGAAGGAATAGATTTAATATTGGTCGCATTAACAGGAATTAATGGTCTACGCCCAACTCTAGCTGCCCTAGATAGGGGGATTACTGTAGCCCTAGCTAACAAAGAAACGTTGGTTACTGCCGGTAGTTTGGTGATGAAGAAGGTTTTAGAAAAAGGAGCTAGACTAATACCAGTAGATAGTGAGCATTCAGCTATTTTTCAATGTTATGATGAAGCAAACAGATTATCTGTAGAAAAGCTTCTTGTGACTGCATCAGGAGGTCCATTTCTAAATTATTCAGTGAAGGACTTAGAAAGTGTGACCCCAAAAAAAGCTCTTCAGCATCCGAAGTGGAAGATGGGTGTTAAAATTACCATTGATAGTGCCGGACTAATTAATAAGGGGCTAGAAGTAATTGAAGCTCATTGGCTTTTTTCGATTCCATATGAAAAGATTGATGTGCTTATTCATCCTCAAAGTATTGTACATTCTATGGTAGAATACGTGGATGGTTCAGTTATTGCACAGTGTGGACTCCCAGACATGCGAGTACCTATACAATATGCGCTATCTTATCCCAAACGTAATAAGAATAGTTTTCCAAAATTAGACTTTACAAAAGTAGGTGAGTTGACATTTTCAAGACCCGATTATGATAAATTCCCTGGTTTAGGCTTAGCCTATGAAGCCGGCAAAATGGGTGGAACAATGCCGACAGTTTATAATGCTGCAAACGAACAAGCAGTTGATTTGTTTTTAAAGGGCAAAATAAAGTTCACCAGCATTCCTGTACTTATAGGGAAAGTAATGAGTAAGCATGTACTTGTAAATGTGTATAATATTGATGATATACTATATATTGATAAATGGGCTCGTAAGTTGACACAGGAATTGAGCTGATTATACAGCTAGGGGAGTGAATTATTTGAACACCTTATTTATCTCAATCATAGTCTTTGGAATTATTGTTTTCGTACATGAATTTGGACATTATATTGTAGCCAAAGCTACTGGTATTAGGGTAGAAGAGTTTGCGTTAGGGATGGGGCCTAAATTTTTGAGTAAAAAATGGGGAGAGACTGTTTATTCGCTTAGGGTACTACCCTTAGGTGGATTCTGTAAAATGTCAGGGGAAACAGGCGATGCAGAATATGAGAAAAATAATTTTCCAGATCCCCGGCGGTTTGATCAAAAACCTTTATGGGCACGTATATCTGTTGTTGTAGCTGGGCCAATCATGAACTTCTTGTTAGCAGTTATATTGTTTACTTTGATATTTACTGTGATAGGTATACCCGATGAAATAAGCAATGAAATAGGTACAGTTGTAGCAGGTACTCCAGCGGAATCTGCAGGATTGCTGCCTGGGGACAAAATAACCTCTATTGGTGATATTACAGTAAATGATTGGAGTTCAATTGTTATGGTTATCCATAACAATCCTGGTAAAAGTTTAGACATGACAATTGAAAGAGGCAACAAACATTTTGAGGTTAGCGTAGTGCCGGAGCTTGACTCCAATAATCAGGTAGGCCTGATTGGAATCAGTGCAACAGAACCTACGTGGAAGAAGAAGGGTTTAGTTGATAGTATTGTAATGGGATATCAAAGAACTATTGAGATTACTAAGTTAACTGCGGTTGGACTGGTACAACTGTTTACAGGAAAAGTATCAGCCGATGGTATCGCCGGACCCGTTGGGATTATCAAACTGATTGAAGAATCGGCTAGTTATGGTGTAATCTACGTTGTTAACTTAACGGCCTTGATTTCTATTAACCTTGGCCTACTTAATCTCCTTCCCATTCCTGCACTAGATGGTAGTAGAATTCTCTTCTTATTATTCGAAGGTATCAGAAGACGTCCGGTTGATCCTTCGAAGGAAAACTTTATCCATCTTATAGGTTTTATGTTGCTAATGCTCTTAATGGTGTTTATAACATATCGTGATATTGTTAAGCTCTTTGGGTAGGTGAATTATATGCAGAAGGAACAGATACTTCGTCGTCGTACCAAAAGTATAGTATTAGGTGGAATAGGAATAGGACATGAATATCCAGTATCGATACAATCTATGACTAATACTGATACACGCGATATTCAGGCAACTATTACACAGATTAGAGAATTGACTGCAGCTGGTTGCGAAATAGTCCGACTAGCCGTACCAGACAAAGAGGCTGCAGAGTCCCTGGATGAAATCATTAAGCAATCCCCGCTACCAGTAATTGCGGATATTCATTTTGATCATCTACTGGCCCTTCGAGCTCTTGAAAAAGGTGTACAAGGTCTGCGCCTAAATCCAGGTAATATTGGGTCTGAATCACGGGTAAGAGAAGTTGTTCGTGAGGCCATTGATAGAAAGGTACCAATTCGAATTGGTGTAAATAGTGGTTCGCTTGAAAAAAAACTACTGGATAAGTATCAAGGACCATGTTCTGAGGCTATGGTGGAAAGTGCTTTGGGTCATATTAGAATTTTGGAGGAATTGGGCTTTGATATGATTAAAATATCCTTAAAGTCTTCATATGTACCCATGATGCTAGCTGCCTATAGAAGAATAGCAAGCTTGGTTACGTATCCATTGCATCTAGGTGTAACTGAGGCAGGACTCATGGAAAATGGAACTATTAAATCTGCAATAGGTATTGGAACCCTGCTATCGGATGGAATAGGGGATACTATTCGTGTATCCTTAACGGGTAACCCTGCTTCAGAGATAAAAGTAGCAAAGTTGATCCTTAGGACTCTGGGTTTAAGGAAGCAGGGGGTTGAAGTAGTTTCATGCCCTACCTGCGGAAGATGTCAGATAGACCTTTATTCATTGGCAAAAGCTGTCGAAGAAAAGACTGCCCAGCTAGATCTGCCACTAACGATTGCTGTGATGGGTTGTATAGTTAATGGTCCTGGAGAAGCGAGGGAAGCGGATATAGGGATAGCCGGTGGTAAAGGAGAAGGACTCCTTTTTGTTAAAGGAAAAATAGTACGAAAGGTGCCTGAAGCAGAACTTCTCGCTGCCTTGTTTGAAGAAATTGATAAAGTGAAAGGAGTATAAAAGTTATGTATTTTAGCAAATTATATGCACCGACCTTACGCGAAATACCTGCTGAAGCCGAGGTTGCCAGTCATAAGCTACTGGTAAGGGCAGGTTATATTCGGAAATCATCATCCGGAGTATATACATATATGCCGCTGGCTCAGCGGGTCTTGCAGAAAATATCCACTATCATTAGGGAGGAAATGAATAAAGCCGGTGGGCAAGAAGTGATGTTGCCTATTATCCAGCCTGCTGAAATATGGCTGGAGTCAGGCCGCTGGAATGTTTACGGAAAGGAACTTTTCCGTCTGAAGGATCGCCATGATCGTGACTTTTGTCTTGGACCAACTCATGAAGAGGTTATTACTGATCTGGTGCGGATGGATGTTTCTTCATATCGGCAGCTTCCTTTGATGCTTTATCAAATTCAGAATAAATACCGTGACGAAAGGCGTCCGCGTTTTGGCTTGCTTAGAGGACGTGAATTTATTATGAAAGATCTCTATTCCTTTGATAGGGAAGAGTCTGGCCTTGAGGAAAGCTATCAGAAAATGTACGATGCCTATACTGCCGTGTTCACACGTTGTGGACTTGAATTTAGGCCTGTTGAAGCGGATTCAGGAGCGATAGGTGGAAGCAGTTCGCACGAGTTTATGGTTATTGCCGATTCCGGAGAGGCGGCCATTGTATATTGTCCAGAATGCAGTTATGCAGCGAATGTTGAAATAGCACCATGCTACCCTGCAAAAAATGAAGAGGAAACTCCACTCTTGCTCGAAAAGAAACTTACCCCGAATAAAACTTCAATTGATGATGTAGCAACATATCTTGGAGAGCCTGCAAGTAAACTGATAAAAACACTTTTTTTCCAAGCTGATGATGAGGTTATTGCCGTATTAGTCCGTGGAGATAGAACAGTCAATGAAATTAAAATACAAGGAGTTCAGGCTTGTGTTGTTTTCGAAATGGCTGCAGCAGAGAAGATTAAAGAGGCAACAGGTTGTGAGCCGGGTTATGTCGGACCCATTGGACTCAAAAAGGATATAAAGATTTATGCCGATGAAGAGATTAAAACAATGGTAAATGCAGTCTGTGGTGCGAATGAATCCAACCACCATTGGGTAAACGTAGTCCCGGGAAGAGATTTTACTGTCTCTGAATATACCGACCTGCGATTAATTGAAGAAGGTGAGTCCTGTCCAAAATGTGGGGTCGTTCTGAATACAGCTAGGGGTATAGAAGTTGGACAAGTCTTCAAATTAGGTACAAAATATAGTAATGCACTCAAAGCTACTTATGTAGATGAGAAGGGTCAAGAAAATGACATTGTGATGGGCTGTTATGGAATTGGCGTGAGTAGAACTATGGCAGCAGCAGTTGAACAAAACCATGATGATAACGGTATTATCTGGCCGGTGCAGATTGCACCTTATCAGGTCGTGATAGTGCCTGTTTCCACTAGCGACCAGCAAATATGGCAGGCTGCTTTGCTTTTATATCAAGAGTTAACCGCCGTAGGTATAGAGGTTATAATGGATGACCGAGATGAAAGGGCGGGTGTTAAGTTTAAAGATGCCGACCTAATAGGATATCCAATTCGTGTCACTATAGGTAAAAGATATATCGAAGAAAACAAGATGGAAATAAAAAAACGTTGGGAGAAAGAGTCTAGCTTAGTTGCAAAAGAAGAGATAATTGAAATAGTAAAAAAAACTTGGCAGGATAGCTTATAAAGTGAAACTTAATAATTAATAATATTAATATAATGAAGACATTTTGGGGGCATTGGAATGACAGTATCGGTTGTCATCCCTGCATATAATGAGGAAAAATATATTAGTGGTGTACTTGCTCCTCTACAGGGAATAGAAGCTATTCGTGAAGTAATTGTTGTAAGCGACGGATCTACTGATAATACTGTGAGTGAAGCCAAAAAATGGAATGTAGCAATTATTAATATTGAGCATAATATTGGAAAAGGCGGTGCTATGTATGCAGGCTTTAAGGCAGCAAAAGAGGACTACATTCTCTTTCTTGATGCTGACCTAATAGGATTAAAAAGAGAGCATATCCTAAGTCTTATTTTGCCTGTTATTAATGATGAAGCCGATATGACACTTGGGATTTTCGGTCAAGGTAGAATAAAAACTGATCTTGCTCAGATTATAGCTCCGTCGTTAACCGGACAACGCTGTATTAATAAGAAATGGTTTTATGACTTCAAGACATGGGCAGATGCTGGCTTTGGAGTGGAAACAGCCTTGACGTACTTTGCTATGCAAAAAGGTATACGCATAAAAAATGTTAATTTGCCAGAAATGACACATATAACAAAGGAAGAAAAGTATGGCTTTGTTCGTGGCTTTGCCTATCGTCTGAAAATGTACTGGGAAATTATGAAGAAAGTGCGTACAGGAGTGTAAATTATGCTGGAATACCAATTATTTATGGGGTTAAGGGTACTACTGGCTGCAATTTTAGGCGGGTTAATTGGTTTGGAAAGAGAAAGCCTGAATAAGGCAGCAGGTTTTCGAACCCATACTTTGGTGTGCTTAGGTTCCTGCTTAATAATGATAACCTCTATCGAAATGAATGCAACATATGGGACGGGTGCTGATCCTGCAAGGCTTGCAGCACAAGTTGTCAGTGGCATTGGCTTCTTGGGGGCAGGAACAATTCTTCATTCTGGCTTTGGGATAAAAGGATTAACCACGGCAGCTTCCTTATGGGTTGTTGCGGCAATCGGTCTAGCAATTGGTGCAGGTCAATATATTACGGCAATCTTCACAACCGTGATTGTCTTTATAATTCTTGTTTATTTTGGTGGGTTAGAAGAATATGTTAAGACTAAACAGAAGAAACTTAAAAAGATTGAAATTTTAATAGCTGATAGACCAGGTCAGTTAGGGCGAGTTACATCAGCCCTGGGCGAAATGGAAATACACATTCGTAAGGTAGAAATGAGCGACCCACTAGATAATTTGACGATAAAGTTAAATATAATTTGCAACATTCCATATAATACCAAATTATCGAATGTTAAAGAGCGGATTGAACGAGAAGAAGGCGTATATGATGCGCATATATGTTAAGTAAAATGAAGAAGAAAAATTCCTATGGGGTCTATAGGGGGTTAGTTATGTGGCAGTGATGAGAGATAATAAAGAGAAACAATGGCAGAAAATAATAGCCGGTTCAGACGTGTCGCAAGAGGCTAGGGCATTTCTCTCAATGTGTCAAATTCAAAACATAAGGATTTCCCAGGCTTTAAAGGCTTGGGAAATCTCTTTTCAGTGTCCGTATCAACCTGATGAGGAGCTAAAGGAGTGCCTTCGTCATTTGTGGTTGAATTATTTTGGTAATAGCTATGCATCTATCTTTTACTTTAATTCAGAAAAAAAGTATGAAAGCTTAGGATGTATATGTAATGAATGTTGGGACGAGATCATTGCTAAGATAGCTATAAAAAACCCCAGTTGCCGTGGATGGTTGGCCGGAGCTTTGCCTTCTGTGGAAGATAATATACTTAAATTAGTAATCGAACAAGAAATAGGCTGGACTTACTTAGTTTCACAAGGATTTGCTGCTAAACTGGAAGACCTTTTACTAAATGATTACCAAATTATGGCTAAGGTTAATATCATTCTAGGTGACAACGAACTAAATAATGATGTCACTGTGGGTTGTTATCTTGATGAAATTGAAGAAAACTATCGTGAGCAGTTTTTATCTGCAGTAGAAAAGGTTAATAAGAGTAAAAAAGAAAATAAGGAAAAAGGTAGAATTGTTCTAGGTAAAAAAATCACAGGTAAACCAACACCACTTGAACAGATTGTTGAAGAAGAAAAAAATGTTATTGTACAAGCCTATGTCTTTAACCTTGAGACTAGAGTATTGAAAAGCGGGCGGACTTTATTAAATTTCTCAGTATCTGATAAAGCAGATTCTCTTGCTTGTAAAATAATTCTGGACCCTAAGATAACTGATGAGGTTTTGAAAGGCCTTAAAGAGAACGAATGGTATCGGTTAAGAGGGCAGGTACAAACGGACAGATATACGCAGGAGCTAACTCTAATGCCGTTAGATATTATGGAGGCAACTGTTGAAAAGAGAGAAGATAGCTGTGAAGAAAAACGTATTGAACTGCATCTGCATACTAAAATGAGTGCTTTAGATGGGTTTGCTGAAGTAAAAGAAGTGATTAAAAGGGCAAGCCAATGGGGACATGCGGCAGTAGCTATAACGGATCACGGGGTGGTACAGTCATTTCCGGAAGCCTATGAAGCGGCAAAACGATACGGGGTAAAAGTAATCTATGGTTTAGAAGGATATTTGTTCGACGAGAGTAGCAATAAAAAATCGCTGCATAACAAAATACCAACCTATCATGTTATTATTTTGGCGTGTAACCAGGAGGGGCTACGTAACTTATATGAACTAGTAACGCTCTCTCATCTTAAACACTATTATCGTGTTCCGCGCATTCCAAAAAATGAATTGGAACGTTTAAGGAGCGGGCTTTTAATTGGTTCTGCTTGTGAAGCCGGCGAACTTATCCAAGCCTATCTTAACGGAGCTGATAGAACAAAACTAGAAGATATTGCAACATTTTATGATTATCTAGAAATACAGCCACGTGGAAACAATAGATTTATGATAGAAAAGGGCTTACTGAAATCTGAAAATGAAATTCTACAAATGAATAAAACAATCCATGAAATCGCTCAAAAACTGCAAAAACCTCTTGTAGCTACAGGTGATGCCCATTTTATAGATCCTGAGGATGAGGTATATCGTCGCATCTTGATGGCTGGAAAAGGGTTTGAAGATGCCGATAATCAAGCCCCGTTGTATTATAAAACTACGCAAGAAATGCTCGATGAATTTGCTTATTTAGGAGAAGAAACAGCGTACGAGATAGTTATTAGAAATCCTCGTCTTATTACGGATATGGTAGAAGACCTAGAGCCGATACCAAGTGAATTCTTTCCACCGGAAATAATGGGAGCTGAGGAAGAAGTACATAGCTTAACGATGACGAGAGCGGTTGAATTATATGGAGATGAATTGCCGGAAATCGTACAAAAAAGAATAAAACGAGAATTGAATGCTATTATTAGCAATGGATTTGCTGTTTTATATTTAATTGCCCATAAGCTGGTTAAGAAATCAAATGAAGATGGTTATTTGGTTGGATCACGTGGTTCTGTTGGATCTTCTCTCGTAGCGACATTGTGTGGTATTACAGAGGTA
>PHAD01000092.1 GCA_002841595.1 Firmicutes bacterium HGW-Firmicutes-12 | reverse complement strand
TATATGTTTGTGCCTTATCGCCGCCCCACATTTGGCAAAAATACGATTTCCCTCCTCTTACCGTTAGCAACGGGGTCGTTCCTGGGAATGCATGAGTCCAATTCTGTTGGTGTTGAAAGTATCCAATAGCTCCTAACTCTATAGTCATTTTAGAACCTTCAACAACAGGGATAAGCTTAATTTGAGATTTTTTTTCAGGACCAAAACTTTCTCCAAATTCAATTATAGTTTGAGCAATTTTTTCTCTCGGTACAATGACCATTTCTCCTCCCTGATATGAGTGGACCTTGTATCCTGTTATAGGAACGTTGTCACCCGGTTTGTTAGGAGAATAATCAGGATGTCCTATAAATGGATAGGTGTAACCATAAGCGTCCGGTAATGTTGCAAGATTTACATGTTCATCGTCAATTTGTTCACCCACCACTCCAGTAAGTGTTATTTTTATAGTGCCCTCAAAGTTTGGGTTATCCATATTACTTAGATTAACATCCCACTGTAGTGTTGCGTAGTCTTTGACAGCGGCAAGGCAAGTACTTGCCATAAGCACAGACATAACAAAAATCATAACAATTAAAACAACTAACTTCTTTTTCATTTAAAATCCTCCCTTTATTTATGGTACTAAATAATGATTACGGTGCTACATAGGTATAGAGGTATCAAGGATAATTATTTGCTTTACTCCGTCCCAACCTACATAAACATTAAATGCCTGCATGATGTCACGGAGTTTAAAAAAATTATTACCATTAATCGTATAAGCTTTGAACGGTGTTTCTTTGCCGTTAACATAAATTTTTGCAGTTGAAACTGTTGCACTCTTCGCTTGCTCATTACCTTTTTTCATTTCACTGCCGGCAATTGAGTAGGGTTTTTTTGAGAGCAAATTTATTGCTTTTTTATCACCGTCCCAAGTAACTTCGAACTGTTTATCCGTGCCATTTAAAACAAAGGCCAAATCCCTTAGTTTAAAGTAGTTGTTACCCTCAATTGTATAGGCCTCAAAAGCAGTTTCCTTACTATTTACTAAGACTTTTGCGGAGGCCGGCAATACCGTAATTCCTTTGTCTTTATTATCCTTATCATTAATTAAAACTTTTTCTGGGGTAGACGCTACTGTCGTTACTTTGTCTTTAGGAACATTTAGTTGCCAACCACCTACATTTATTTGACCCGAATTCCAAGCCATTCCATCTTTAAGTTCAGTTGCAACGACAGTTCCGTCTCTCTTCAACCCAACAAGATGCGATGTTCCAGCAGTTATTGCTACAATGTTCTTCCAACTGCTTACGTCTACATCGTCCGTATTGGTTATTACAGTTCCATCTCTTTTCAGCCCAGCAGCGTAAAGTTCGGCAGCGGCAATGGAAACAACATCTGTGAAGCTAGCTGCCTTACTAGCATATTTATTGGCAAAGGTAGAATATACCTTGCCATTTTTGTCCAACCCCATAATATCATTGCTTGAAGCAGATATTGAAACGATATCTCTCCAGCCTCCCGTATGAAGTATTGTGCCACAATCCTTACCCACTGCCACAACTGTACCGTCACTTTTTAACCCTACGCTATGGGCTCCTCCGGCGGCGACAGCTGTTATATTTTTCCAAGAAGAAAAGTCTAGCTGTCCGTACATATCATCGCCAGCACCAACAACTGTTCCGTCCTTCTTTAGTCCAATGGTGAAGTCTAGCCCTGTTGCGACTGCACTAATATCCTTCCATTCCGATACTCTACATTGTCCATCTGAGTTTGACCCTGAGGCGACAACTGTACCGTCACTTTTTAGCCCGATGCTGTGATTGAAGCCTGCGGCTATCATAGTAATGGCTCTCCAGTCACTAACCTTGTCAGCCCCAGAAAGACTCAATCCACTTGAAACAACACGACCGTTATTTTGCAGCCCTAAGGTATAGGTATTTCTTGCGGCGATCATCATATCTGTTTTAATTTCTGTATTATCATTTGTGTTGCCCTTTGGGTCTCCTTGGGTCGGCAGATTATCTGTGTCAAAACCATCAAACTTCTCTCCCAATTTGTCAAACTCTTTTCCTGAATCCTCAAAAGCCTTAAAATCAAACTCTGCCGCACTTACCACAGTTGACATTCCAGTAATAACTGACAGCAACATTGCAATTGTAATTACTGCTGATAAAAATCGTTTTTTCATGCTAAATCACCTCCCCCAATCCTTCTTGTTCTCTTTTCCTGCATGCGTTCACAAAATGAGCTGATACTATACCAGCCTCAACTTCATGCTCGGGATCATTGCATCATTATAAGCGAAAAGGCTATTCATATGTTCACTGCTTGCATGAGATGTCGTTTTTGCGTCATGAAACGTAAGTTTTGATATTTTTGAAGTAACGACTCTGGTATAATATCTCTTGAGCACAAAGAAATTGGAGTGACAGCATGAGAGTTGCTAAATGTGATGACAACAAGTAAGAACTTGTATTGATCGCTGGCCTTGTGAAAGAATTTTCAGACTACGATTCTGCAGAAAATAAAATAGTGGAATGATAGGAGGAAAATATTATGGATTTAATATGGCTTTTACTTACCATTACTTTTGCTACCATACTAGTATCTATGCTCATAGACTGTGAAGTTAAACATAAGAAAGACCTTTATTGGATGGGATTTTTCGTGACTTTCATGATTCTTTTTGATATTTTTGTTTGGATAAATTTTGGGCATGAAACTTTTATAAAGTTTTATACCCTTCTTGCTCAGATCCCATTATTTATAGCCTTTATTTTTGTATCAAAGTACAAAGGAATGAAGTTGGTATTTGTCCATTTGACTGTCATTGCCTTAGTCTCATCAATCGTCTTATTAGGAATTTTGATTGCAAGTTTTTTTGGTTTAAATGCGACATACATGAAATTTATTTGCTTAATACTGTATATACCTACTGGGTTCATTACTTACAGGTATTTTCGTCCTTATATTCTTTATATGCTCCGTAACACAGATAAAGGGTGGTTAGGCTTTTGCATTATTCCACTTACTTTCTCTATGATTACTTATTCTTATAGTAAATATAATTTGAGCTCTGTGATATCACAAGCCTCTTTAGTTCCAATTATGCGAGGACTTATTTTCTCACTTGTATCTTATATTTTGATTTTATGGCTCTTTAAACAAACCAGAGAACAGCTCACTCTGCAAAATGAACAGAACTTGCTACAAATGCAAATAATCGCATCAAAGCAAAATTTGGAAATGTTAAAAGAATCTCAGGAAAAAACAATCATTTACCGTCACGACATGCATCACCATCTTAATCTGATAGACGCTTACCTAGAGGACGACAACAAAATAGCAGCGAGAAAATATATTGCTGAGGTTGAAAACTCCATTGCTGGTGCTGTGGTTGAAAATCATTGCAACAATTATAGTGTCAATTTGATTCTATCCTCTTATATTGCGAAAGCTAAAAATGAAGAAATTATCGTGGAAACCCAGATTGATCTCCCGGAGAAAACCGCCATTTCGGATATGGACCTCTGCGTTATTTTTGCCAATGCCCTGGAAAATGCGATCAATGCCTGTAAGCTTATTCCCAACGCACATGATAGAATTATAAAAATCGTCTGCAAAACCAAAAATAATAAGCCCTTCATCCAAATCACCAACAGCTACGAAGGGAAGGTAACATTTGTGGACGACATGCCGGTAAGCACTGAGGAAAATCATGGCCTTGGCACGAAAAGCATTGCTTCAGTAGCCCAGAAGTATGACGGAGTGTATTCCTTCGAAGGCAAAAACGGAGTTTTTCAGGTAAGTGTTATTCTGTAAATTGTATATGGCAATATAGATCAAAGAAAAAGCTCCCCGGAAAGCGGCGTTAACTGCATCTCACGAGGGGCCTATTATAGTTGGTGATAAATCGCTTGATGATGGGATCTGCATGAGATTTCATTTTTGCGTCATGAAATGTAATATTCGACTTATTTTTGTGACTGTTCTGGTATAATAGTGTTTGTATGAAATATTAAATTTGAGGTGTAGAATGAAAATCGCCCTTTGCGATGACAACGAGCAAGAACTATTACATATTAATCAATTATTGGAAGAATATTTCAGCATTTCAGAAGATAAAATAAAAGTCAGTAGCTTTGCAAGCAGTATAGAGCTTCTCGCTCAACTTGAAAGCGGTAGACATTTCGATGTTTTTCTTTTGGATGTCATTATGCCAGTCCTAAATGGTATTGAGCTTGCCACCGAGATCAGAAGCAGGGATCAGGTAGGCAAAATTATATTTTTGACTACCTCCTCGGAATTTGCAGTGGATTCTTATGCTGTGGGCGCTTTTAATTATCTAATAAAGCCCCTTCAAAAAGACAAGCTCTTTTCCGTTTTAGAAAAAGCCTGCAGCGATATTAGAAGCGACCTGCAGCAATATCTCGTTGTGAAAGCCCACGGCAACCTGTCCAAGGTCTTCCTCCACGAGCTGATCTATCTTGAGGTAATCGGAAGATCTCTTTATTTTCATCAAAAAGGCGGGATCGTAATAGAAAGCACCAGTACGATTTCTCAAGTTGAAGCTGTTTTATTAAAAGATAAACGGTTCCTCAAAACACATCGCTCCTATATCGTCAACTTAGACTATATCAAGAGCCTATCACAGGATGGATTAACCATGACAAGCGACCTATTTATTCCCGTCTCTAGAAATGCTTTCAAGGAAGTAAAACAGGCCTACATCAATTATTCTTTTCGGGTTGAAGATTAATTAATAGGAAAATGTGATGGATTATTTCTCTATTAACTTGCTGCGATCAAGGACTTTCTTTAAGACCCTTTCCCCTTCCAGACCCTCCAGGACCCTGGGCCTAAAATCATTTTCCCTATCATCACTGGAGATGGAGCAGGGTATTATTTCCCCTTTGGACCCTGCCAGCTTACCGTCGACAAAAGTAAAGGTCTCCTGATAGATGATGGTATCCATATCCCGAGGAAATAGATTTGCCCCGAAAATGAAGTTGCCCAGGCTGTAGGCTATGGTCCTCCCTTTATATTCACTGATGCCCTGAAGAATATGGGGGTGATGGCCCAAGACCAGATGTGCGCCGTGGTCAATGGCCAAACGAGCCATTTCCACCTGCTGAGGGTTAGGAACGGTCTGATACTCGCCGCCCCAGTGGAGGTTGGCAATAATTAAGTCTGCTTTACCCTCCAGGGAAGTTAGGGCCTTAACCATTTCCTTTTGTACAAAACTATAGTTCCGGTATTTACCCAGATGCTTAAAATCGCAGAAACCTACGAGCCCAATTTTTAACCCTTTAATATCTAAGACCTTAATATCATCATAACCAAAATGAGCAATCCCTTCGTTATCCAGGCTGACCCTGGTATCCTGATAGCCTTCCGTGAGATAGTCATGGCTGTGGTTATTTGCCAGACTAACAGCTTCCACACTGCCTGCTGTTAAAATCTTGGCATAGGAAGGATCTCCCTTAATCCAGAAACGCCTGCCCCGGTCTCCCTTATACTCCATCTTTTCCGACCTGGTAAGGACCGTTTCCAGATTGGCAATGGTCAGGTCATCGTCAGAGAGTATCTCCCCCACATTAGAAAAAAAATAGTCATAATTATCGCCATAGGCCTGAAAAATGTACTCAAAAGTATGGCCCGTGACAGAGGGTTCATTACCTAAGGCACAGTCTCCCACGGCGCTAATCTTAATCTGTATAGTATTAAGGGCAGCAGTCGATCCTTCCTGAGGCTTAACCTGAGGCTTAACCTGCACCTCTACCAGTCCTGGATTGTCCTGCCCGCATGAAGCTAACAAAGCGGTGAACAAAACCAATCCCGCCAGGATAACACCGCTTCTTTTGAGATGTCTCAAGGGACAATATGGCATAGCTACCCCCTTTAGCCTAATAATTGTTCTTTCTTGGCATTAAATTCTTCCTCTGTTATAATGCCGCCATCCAGCAGTTCCTCAAACTTCTTGATCTCCTCAGCGATAGTATCTGCGTCCATAACATAAGTTGTTGCATCTACACCCATCATCGCCGCCAGAGCGAAGGTAACCGGGCTAAACTTTTCCAAAAACGCGGTGTATTCCTCGGGAAATACGTATTCACTTGCTAAGACATTTCCTGCATTTGCCTCTACCTTATCCCAATAAGGATTGGAAAGGAATAAGTGAAGCTTAAAGTCACGGGATATATCTAATTGTCTACCTTTGCTGTTACGACGACGATCACTATCAAGAATAACCGGTGTATGAGCCGCGGAAGTTAATTGCGGTGTGGCATCTCCTCTGTTACAAAATTCAATCAAACCATGTTTATCATGTAGCTCATAGGCATTTAGTTCTTCATACTTAAATATCGGAGGGTTTTTTAAATCCCCGCACTCGTGTATTGGAAGAGTAAATAACTGGTTTGCTTCATCAATATTCAAACTCGTCCAAGCAATGTCGGCACTAAAGTTTGGCCGAAAAACCTCTTTCAACTGCTTGGCATTTTCCTCCCGCCAGACAAGATGTTCCTTTAGCTCCTCCACAGAAAGCTGCGCTAATTTCGTCTCTGCCATTGATATTTTTTTCCCACAGTCAGAACAGACAGGCATTTCATCGGCAATCTTTACTGCAAATAGTCGTGGCGTGGCCTTACCGCAATTTGGGCAAGGCTTTTTTTTGTTTGAAAACAACCCCATAATATTGCCCTCCAGACCTTCATTTTCTTCATTTTGTTCATAATTTTACCGCGCTCCGCCGCCACTACCACCACCGCTAAAACCACCGCCACCACCAAAGGAACTGCTTCCGCCGCTACCAGCGGAACGTGCCGCTTGGTAGGATGCTCTGGTGAATCTGTGGGTAAGGAGATAATAATGATGGGCGTTTTCGCTATATTGGGTCGCATCGGGATAGACCTTTTCAAATTGTTCTATTGCCTTATCCGCAATGCCTAACAGCGTGGCAAAGGTTAGGTAATCCTGCCAAATAATACTTTCGGCAATTGATCTTTCGCCAATCAGCGAGAACTCCAGGAGATATTTTTTAAAACCCATGATATTTAAGAGCAACTTTTCCCCGCGCTGTGAAAGCCCTAAAGGTTTTGCTTGTTTTGAGTTATCATAGCTATCAATTTCTATTAACGTATCACTTCCGTCTTTCTTAGCAGCATCAATAATCAGCATGACAGCAGTATGATTAGTTTTGCAATATTTTTCCAGCTCACGCTCCTGTAAAATCTGGTCGTTGCTGCTTGCTAATACCAATAAATCATAGAGTAGCTTAGTCGTTACCCCTCTAAACTCTGGCGGATGTACAAGCCTTAGGGAAATGCTCTCTTTTTCTTTGCCAAACAAACCTACAGTTTTTTCGTTCATGGGCGCGAGACAACCCGCGTTAATCAGCTTTAGAAATGCCGAACCAATTAAATCCCCGTCATCGTTTGTTTGAGAAAAATCCCTGGCTAAAACAAAGGTCGCTTCTAAATTCCCGGCAATAGGTACTTCCCGAAAATAATCTGCATTCGCATAAAGAGTGCGTACTTTCTTTTTGGGCTTCCCTCTTCTTCGCGGAACATAGTAAATAAAAAACAAGGGTACAGCGCCGAACAGCAAGGCTACAACCCAACCGAAGAATCCCAGCTCCTCCTCAGGAGGTACAGAAGAACTGCCCCCAATACCTGTCTTATCATCGTAATCGCTGCCTTTAAAGGTCTCTGCTTTTACCTCTTCAAAGGATTTATCCACCACTCTAGTAGGTTTAAGCAAGCCTTTGTTGAGCTGTAACATAATAATCACGCTATCGGTGCTTGAGGATAAAGGACTTTCGGTATAGGCTACTACGTTACCGTTTTCAAAATTGATTTGCCCGTCAAAACCAAAAGCCCATATTCCAGCATTATTAGCGTCTAGTACTACTCCATCCTGCAGGGTAATTTTTACCGTTACATCGGTAGGCAAGGTACCCATACCCGAGTTGATAAACTGGAAATTAAAACCGTCAAAATCCTTATACCCGCCAACCATTTTATTTATTTTATACTCGATGGCATAGCGTTTTTCCCCGTATTCGCTGATTCCCCAGCAAAGCTCATAGCCCTTCTGGGTTTTCACCATTCCGTATTTTCCGGCTTTTTCCTTAAAGCTAGCCTTTACATCCCAATTTTCAAGATAAGTATAGGGCCCATTTATATCTGAAACAAGAAAGTCCGATATGCTCATTTCACCTAGGTTTTCTATGGGAATATAGCCCTCTGTACCTTCAGTGAAATCACAGTTCCAGGTCTGGGTGATATAGGCCGAGCCATCATCAAGAATGGCCACTTCAACATTTATCTCGGATACCTTGTTTGCTCCCCATGCGGCTTGCCCCATTACAGTAAGCAACAAAAAGGCACAAAGTACAGAGGAAATAATTCTTTTTACCATAGTCAGCCTCCGTTAAATCGTTATTTAATTCATACTCGGCTTACTTGCTTTTTCGGCCACCGCCTCTAAATAAGTACGCTGTGAAAAGCCCAGCATGCCTGCAATTATTGATGCCGGGAACATACGGATGGCACGATTCAGCTTGGTCACGCTATCATTGTAAATCTGTCTGCTGGTGCGCACCATGTTTTCATATTGATTAACAGAATCCATTGTTTTGATGTAGGTCTGATCAGCCTTTAAATCTGGATAACTTTCGGCCACCGCCATAATCTTCCCCAAGGCCTCTACAATTATATTTTCCTGTTTTTGTACATCTGCAGGCGAAGAGTCCCTTGTGATAGAGCGTCTTAAATTGATGGTATCTGTCATAGTTTGATATTCATGAGCGGCATACCCTTTAGTCAAATCCAAGAGCGAGGTTAATGCATCCCAGCGGGAGGATAACTGAACACCGATTTGCGACATAGCATTATTAATGTTTTCATCAAAGGTTACAAAGGTACGCTGCATCGAAATTACCCATAAAAAAAGTATCCCGATAATGGCTCCCAAGGCAATGATATAAAGCATAATATCCCCTCCATTTTATAGTAATTGTGATTAATTTCTTTCATATATTATAGCAATTAATCAACGATTAAATGGGTCCTCCTGCATGAGATGTCGTTTTTGCGTTATGAAATGTAATCCACTGACGCACGGAAAAGGGCGACTATCCGTAATGGATTGTCGCCCTCATTATTCATCCTACTTTACTACACTAACCGACTGGCTAGCGGGGAACCACATTACATGAGCGCCAAATGTTTCCGAGATGTAGCGCAAAGGCACCATTGTCCGACCACTAACGATGGTAGGTGGTGTATCCATGCCCGGAATAGTCTGCCCTACGGTGAGGGCTAGTTTTTTGGCACCGCTTTGGAAAGTCACAGTCTTAGTCTTGTCATCCCAGTCAAAGCTGGCACCTAGAGCTTCTCCGATGAAGCGCAGGGGCACGAAGGTACGGTTGTTAATAAGACTAGGTGGAACATCGATAGTTTTAACCTCGCCATTCAATTTGGTTATTGTATTGCCAATGGTCAGATTCAAAATCACGATCCCGTTCTTCTGCAATACGGTATAGAGACTGAAATGATCGGTGTAGAAGGTGATGGTCTGGGTAACCGGATCATATCTTCCGCCTAGAAAGACGGGAACCACATTGCCGTCAGCATCTATCTCTAGACGGGCTCCGGAAAGACCGCTGATCTGCTCGTCCGTCAGGTTCAATCCGGAAAGGTCTATGGTCACGGCCACAGGCTGGCTAAAGGTTGAAACGTTCTCCGTATTGGTAGCACCGCCTGATGTGGTATTTACTTGGGCGGTAAGGTTGAAGACCTGTCCACCGACCTGAAAGATACCCGTGCTTCCACCCAACGGTGTTGCAGCCAGGATGGCTTGCTGTTCCTGAGGTGTTACAGCCGCCGCGCCGATTTGCACAGTGTCATTATTGTCCTGTCCAGTGCCCTGTGGTAACTGCAAAGAGTTTGGAGCAAACTGCAGGCTGACGCCCTGTCCAGCAATGGTCAGTGGTTTGTCCAGTTGAGACAACTGACCTAGTACGTTTCCGGTGATAGTGGCTTGACCTGTTGCTGTTGAAGCCAGTTCGATCTTCGCTTCTCCGGTTTGCTGCAGGCTACCTTCTAGTCCCCGCTCATCCTGGGTCTTGATATTGGTGAGAATGGGAGGTGCAGGAGGTGGAGTACTGCCTCCTCCTGAATCGCCTCCTCCTGAGGCTGCATTTACTACCTGGGTTACTGTGAAGGTCACATTGGTCATGTTGATTGCTGATACGGTCACGGTTGCCGTATAGGTTCCCGCTGCTAGTCCATTATTTGCTTTTACGGTAAAAGTTGTACTTGATGTTCCGTCATTTAATGTTGTGACGAGGGGTTGGGTGATGGTAAAGTTTCCAGCTCCTGCTCCGCTTAAGTCAGTGGCCAGGCTGGTCAAGTCTCCCGTTCCCGTTCTAGTTATGCTCAGCGTTTTTGTCTCCTGCGTACCTGCACCATAGCCTGCCGTTACTGCTGTCAGTGTCTGATCAGCGATGGCTGTGATTGTATAGGTGGGTGCTGTGGTAAAGTCAACTTCTGCTCCATAGCTGGTGTTCACGCTATTGGTGGCATAGGCTCTCACATGGTAGGTGGTG
>PHAD01000091.1 GCA_002841595.1 Firmicutes bacterium HGW-Firmicutes-12 | reverse complement strand
TTCAAAACTAACTGGTAATACAGTAATAGCATTTGCACACCCCTTGATTATTAATAACAGTGTAGTAGGAGCACTTGTAGGGAGTGTGCCTTTTAACAATATTACTAAGTATGCTGCAGATATAAAAGTGGGGCAAAATGGTTATGCCTACATGATAAATAAGAATGGGGTTATTGTTTACCATCCCCAAGAAGAAAAAATCCTTACAGAAAACCTGACCGAGACGGATAATGAAGAGCTGAGGGTACTGGCTAAGGAAATGACCGCTGGAGAGACTGGGAGCGGATTCTATACATATGACGGTGTTAAAAAGTTTCTTGCCTTCCAGCCAGCCGGTGAATGGACACTAGCTATTACGGCTAACTGCGAAGAATACCTGGCTCCTGCCAAGAGTATAAGAAATATTATTATTATTACAGCTGTATTGGCGCTGATTTTGGCAATGATGATAGCTGTTTTCATTGCTAATAGTATTGTCAAGCCAATCCAACAACTTCAGGTGTTAATGTCAAAGGCAGGGGACGGAGATCTTACTGTTAAAGCCACTCTTAAGACTAGGGATGAAGTTGGGGCTCTAGGCGAATCGTTCAATCAGATGATTACCAATCAGGCTCAGGTGGTCAAACAGGTTGAGAAAAGTGCCCAGGAAATGGCGGCTACTTCCCAGGAGATGGCGGCTTCAGCTGAACAGTTGAGTTCATCGGCACAGCAGATAAACGCCAATACGCAAGAAATTGCTGCCGGTATGGAGGAGACCAGCGCTGCCACAGAGGAAGTAAGCGCCTCCGGAGAAGAAATAGCGGAAGCAGCAGTACAGTTAGCCAAAAGGACTGAAGAAGGCAATCGCACCGTTCAAGAAATAGAAGAACGAGCCAAAAAAATGAAAACAGATGCGGAAAAATCTAGGGAATTGGCCAAGACATTGTATGAAGAAAAACAGGTGCGGATTATAAAGGCGATAGAGGACGGCAAAGTAGTGGAAGAAATAGTAAAAATGGCGGGAGCCATTTCTGAAATAGCCGGACAGACTAATTTATTGGCCTTGAATGCTGCTATTGAAGCTGCCCGGGCAGGTGAACAAGGCAGGGGGTTTGCTGTTGTAGCCGAAGAAGTGCGGAAACTGGCGGAGCAATCAGCCCAGACTGTAAGCAGCATACAGACGGTGATAGAACAGGTTCAGAATGCTTTTGTCAATTTGTCCGGTAACGCTAATGACATACTAAACTTTATCAATGATAATGTTGCAGCTGATTACGAAGTGCTTGTTAATACAGGGGTACAGTATCAAAAGGATGCTGAAACGGTAGGGAATCTAGTTGAAGAGTTTGCCGCTAGTACCGAAGAGGTAACAGCATCCATTGACCAGGTCAATAAAGCCATTGAGTCTGTATCGGTATCTATTCAGCAGGCTACTAGCGGTACTCAGGAAATATCCAGCAGTATGACAGAAACTTCCGCAGCAGTTGGAGAAGTGGCCAAAGCTTCTCAGAATCAGACTGAATTGGCAGAACAATTAAATATACTTGTTCAAAAATTCAAGTTATAAAAAATATTTCTAAAGTATCTTCACGTGGACGAGATGTATCTCTAATAAAGTAGTATAAACAGGAGGTTAGGCATATGCAGCTTGTTGTTTTTAAAATAGGAAAGGAAGAGTACGGTTTTAATATACAAGATGTACAGGAAATAGTACTCCAGCAAAAAACCACAGAAATTCCGAACATGCCTTTTTATATGGAAGGAATTATAAACTTAAGAGACAAGGTTATTCCTGTTATCAGTATGGCTAAGAAATTCAGCATGGAGTATAAGCAGAACGGTGATAATACCACGCGGTTTATCGTATTGAATCTACAGAATGGAAACCAGATTGCAATATGGGCTGACGAGGTTACAGAGGTTTTGACTGTGGAAGACAAAGATATTAAGGCTCCGCCTCAGGTAACAAGTGATAGCCTAGAGATTTGCATGACCGGTATTGCCAAGATTAAAGAAAAGTTGATTATTCTACTTGATACTAAAAAAATAATGGATTTTGATGTTAGTGAGAATAAAGCCTGTTAATGATTAAATGGGGAATACAAGGTGGAGGGTAAAATGGAGAAGGGAGAATTACTGATTATTATTGGGGATTTAGAAAAAAAGAATAAACAAAAAGAGAGAGAATTGGATGGAATTTGTAGGGTACTACACAGTGAGGTCTTGTTGACAAAAAAAACGCTACGGGACATAGAAATAAAGTACAGGACCGTTTTAGAGAATACGAAGGATGCTGTGTTTATCCTGGACAACAAAAGAGTGTTAGAATGTAATGAATATGCTCTAAAGATATTTAGGTGCAGTAAGGAAGAATTAATTGATGCTTCATTTTTTGATGTATTTTCTCCTCCCCATCAGCCTAGCGGACAAGAATCCAAAAAAAAAGCTACATTAAAGATAAAAGCTGCACTTGACGGCGAGTATCAGTGTTTTGAATGGCAACATTGTAGGTTAAATGGTGAGCTCTTTTTTGCTGAAGTAATCTTGAGCTTAATAGAGACAGAACAGGGGAAGCTACTTACTGCAATAATTCGTGATATTACTATGCATAAGCAGGCTGAAGACATATTGATTTTCCATAAGGCATACTTTCAGCAGTTATTTGAAAATTCGCCTGAAGGGATAGTACTTCTTGATAAAAAGGACAGAATTATTGCAGTTAATAAAGGTTTTCAAGAGATATTTCAATACAGTTTAGATGATATTAATGGGAAATACATCAATGATTTTATTGCCCCTGATGACCTAGTATATGAAGCGGCAACAGTATCTCAAAAAGTGCAGGATAACAAGTACGTTCAAATAGAGACAGAGAGAAAACGTAGGGATGGCACCAGAGTCAAGGTATTGTTGCTCGCTATCCCTGTTATGGTTAAAAATAAGCAGGATGGTATTATTGCAATATACAAGGATATTACTGATGAAAAATATACGGAAGAAAGGTTGTGGGCCGCTCACCAGCAACTTGTGGATGTAATTGATTTTTTACCTGACGCTACTTTTGTTGTGGATACCGAGGGCAAAGTGGTGCTGTGGAATAGGGCCATTGAAGAAATGACAGGCGTGAAAAAAATAGATATAGTGGGCAGGGGTGAGTATGCCTATAATGTTCCTTTCTATGGGGTAGGAGAACCGGGAATTATTGCAATGATTAACTCAGATGATAAAAGAATTAAAGATAGATATACACTCTTAGAAAGAAAAGGACATATTATTATAGCCGAAGCATATGCAAATGCTTTATATGATGGTGAAGGCGCCTGTCTATGGATTAAAGCAACACCGCTGTTTGACAGGGAGGGTAAGAGGATAGGAGCCATAGAGTCTGTTCGTGATATTACGGATAGAAAGAAAGCGGAAACAAAACTTCGGCAGAATAATGATAAACTCCGTAAAAATGTGGAAAGTACGATTCGTGCTATGTCGGAAATAATGGAGTATAGGGACGCTTACACAGCTGGGCACCAGCAGCATGTGGCACATCTTGCTTCCAGAATAGCAAAAGAAATGAAACTTACCGAGGAACAAGTGGAATGCATCCGTATCGCAGGGATGGTGCATGATATTGGGAAAATATATATCCCCTCCGAGATACTAACTAGGCCCAGTAAGTTGATTGAAGATGAATTTAGGATAGTTATGACACACTCTAAAGTAGCCTATGAGATTTTAAAAGACATTGAATTCCCCTGGCCGATAGCAGAAATAGTACTTCAGCATCATGAGCGGATAGATGGTTCAGGGTATCCTGCTAGGTTGACCAGAGATGATATTCTCCTGGAAGCAAGAGTCCTGAGTGTTGCCGATGTTGTTGAGGCAATGAGCCATCACCGTCCCTACCGTCCTGCTCTGGGAACAGAGAAGGCCTTGGAAGAAATTAAGTGTAATAAAGGCATTCTATATGACGAGGTAGTGGTAGATGCTTGTACTAAACTGTTTACATCAGGTAATTTTAACTTTAAAGAAATATTATAAAGGTATATATATTCTATATAGGGGCTGAAGGCACTTTGTTTAATATGTCAGGTAAAGGGGAAAGAATTATAATTATTTCAAGTATGATTGTTTGTACGGGGATGACATATTATTTCTCGTTTTTTCTGGGAATTCATACCGTATATACACATCTTTTTTACATGCCCATAGCTATGGCAGGTTTTTGGTGGGGGATAAAATGCATATGGGTGGCAGTCTATTTGGGTGTAATTTTGCTTTCACCCTACGTTTATTACGGGTTAGCCACTATAAGGTATGATGACTTGTTAAGGTCGATAATGTTTATTGTAGTTGCTTGGTTTATAGGTTTTCTGGGTGAAAAAAATCTTGAATTGAAGAAGAGGATCAAGGTAAGCGAAGAAAAGTATAGCCTTGTTTTTGAACATGTTCCCGTAGGGGTATTTCATTTTAATGAGACAGGAAATATAACTGCGTGTAATAATACCTTTACAGAAATAATCGGTTCGCCACAGGAAGTATTACTTGGAATTAACCTATCTGAACTACCTGATACAAACATAGTAGAAAATGTAAAGAGAATACTAAATACGGGCGAGCCCTTGCATTATGAAAACAATTACAGGGCATTTACATCTGACAGGAATCTCTATATCTCGATGGACCTGGTTCCCATTGTTATTAATAATACAAAAGTGACGGGTGGGGTTGGGCTAGTTAATAATATTACGAATTATAAAGAAGCAGAAGAAAGACTGGTCGTTGCACGTCAGCAACTTTTCGATATAATAGATTTTTTGCCGGATGCCACTTTTGTTATCGATCAGGAAGGAAAAGTGGTTGCCTGGAACCGTGCTATTGAGGAAATGACGGAAGTGAAGAAAGAGGAGATAATCGGTAAGGGTGATCATGCCTATTCTATCCCTTTTTACGGTTATCCGAAACAGGGTATAGTGGAATTAATCATTAGCAATAACAAAGAACTTGAAAAAGAATACAATGTTAAAAAAAAGAGAGGAAATACGTACATAGTAGAGTTATTTGTACCAAAGTTAAACCACGGAAAAGGTGCTTATTTATGGATAAAGGCTACGCCACTTTTGAACAGTGAGGGGAGACAAACAGGTGCCATACAATCAATTCGTGACATCACTGAACACAAGCGCTCAGAAGAAGTATTAAAGGGACAGACCCAGGAATTAGCCCGTTCAAATGCGGAGCTAGAACAGTTTGCGTATGTGGCATCACATGACCTGCAGGAGCCCCTTCGCATGGTGGCAAGCTATGTACAGCTGTTGGCAAGGCGCTACCGAGGGAAACTTGACTCCGATGCCGATGAGTTTATTGAATATGCCGTTGACGGAGCCACTCGTATGCAGATGCTTATAAATGATCTGCTGGCGTATTCTCGAGTGAGTACAAAGGGGAGAGAGTTCAGAGAAGTTAACTGCCAAAAGGCTGTGAGTACAGCATTACAAAACCTAAGGGCTTCCATTGAGGAAAGCAATGCGCTCATAACCTGGGATAATCTTCCCGTAATATATGCGGATAATTGGCAGATGGTTGTCGTATTTCAAAATCTTATCAGTAATGCAATTAAGTATTCCGGTGAAAGAAGACCGCAGGTTTACATTACTATGTTCAAGCAGGAAGGGAAATCTCTGTTTTCCGTGCAGGACAATGGAATAGGCATTGCTCCTGAATTTTATGAACGCATTTTCTTAATTTTTCAGCGCCTTCATAACAGGGCCGAATATCCGGGAACAGGCATTGGTCTGGCTATATGCAAAAAAATAGTGGAAAGACATGGTGGAAGTATCTGGGTTGAATCAGAGCCAGGACAGGGATCGACCTTTTATTTTACAATACCTGATAAGGAGGATGAATGGCATTGAATGTCAACAGAAATGATTCGAGGCCAATTGAGATATTGTTGGTTGAAGACAACCTCGGTGATGTAAGACTTACAAAAGAAGCGCTCAAAGAAGCAAAAATCCTCAACAATTTAAGTGTTGTTGAGGATGGGGTAGAGGCGATAGCATACCTGCATCAAGAAGGGAAATATAATACAGTCTGTCGCCCGGACCTTATCCTGCTTGATCTGAACCTACCCAGAAAAGATGGTAGGGAGGTTCTTGAAATTATAAAAACAGATAGTGAATTAAAATGTATTCCGGTAGTAGTGCTCACTACATCTGAGGCTGAACAGGATATTCTAAAAGCATATGATTTACACGCTAACTGTTATATTACAAAACCAGTTAACCTACAACAATTTATGAGTGTAATTAAATCTATTGAGGACTTCTGGCTTTCAATAGTAAGATTACCAAGACAGGAAGTGGACATCTTTTAAGATGAGTAGCGAAAAAATCAAAGTACTATTAATTGAAGACAGTCCGGGGGACGCCAGGCTTATTAAGGAAGTACTTAAAGAGACAGTTGAGGTCTTGTTTGAACTGGAATGGATAGAACGCTTATCCCCTGGAATAGAGAGGCTTAGTAGAAAGTGTTTTGACGTAGTGCTACTTGATTTATCCTTGCCGGATAGTCATGGACTTAATACGCTGGAAAAAGTATATGCGTTAGAACCCAAAACACCTATTATTGTATTAACCGGTCTGGATGATGAGTTAACCGCAGTTGAGGCGGTAAGAAAAGGTGCTCAGGATTATCTTGTTAAAGAAGAGGTGAGTAAAAGTTTACTTGTACGGTCTATTCGTTATAGTATTGAAAGGCACATTTTAAAGGAAGAACTGCGTAGCATGTCTCTCGTTGATGAGCTTACAGGACTTCATAACCGCAGGGGATTTCTGAATCTTGCCGAGCAACAGTTACAGGTTGCTCGACGAAAAATGGCTAAGATGTTCTTGATATTTGTGGATGTTGATTATATGAAGACAATTAACGATACGAGGGGACATCTGATAGGTGATATTGCATTGATTGAGACAGCCGAGGTACTCAAAAAAACGTTTCGGCAATCCGATATAATTGCCCGGATAGGCGGTGACGAATTCGCTATTATAGCTATCGATGTCCAGGATAATACAAACGAGGATAGTATAAAGGTCAGACTAGAAGAAGAACTGGAAATATTCAATAGGCTAAACAAACTTAACTTTAAACTTTCCCTAAGCACCGGAGTTGCCGTATATAACCCAAAGTATTTCTGTACTGTTGAAGAGTTGTTGTATAGTGCTGATAAATTAATGTATGAATCTAAAAAGAATAAACAGAAATTCCTCGAAGTATTAAATATTTCAACTAATGCAGTTGACTGAAAGGAAGAAAAAGTAAAAACAAACTGCGAATTCAGGCAGTTGGGAATTGAGAGAATAAGTATCTAAGACGGCTTAATCTTCGTTTCAGATGGATCAATTCTATATAATATAAAAGGATCCACCTCCAGTAGTTGGGCTAGCTTAAGACCAATAAGAACGTTTGGTGTAACCTTTTCATGTTCTATATATTGATAATGTCTCAGTGTAATATCCAGATTTCTTGCTACTTGTTCTTGAGTGTATCCTTTTCTATTCCTATATTCTTTCAATGACATATTTCTATCTCCTATATACTTTTAATATAACTATAGCGCAGAGAACAGCATTATAAAGATGAAATTAAAAGCATGAAATATATTTCACAATAGAAATTTGTAGAAAAATGTTGAATATTGTAATTGTGCGTGGATTACAGTCAAGTAAGCGTTTGTACTTTAATTAACATGTCTAGCGTATGGAAATGTGGTAATCAGCTTCACTCATCTCCTTAATATGTATTCTATCGATTTTTCTTGATAGTATTCTTTACCTAGATATACCATTAACTAAGTATACCATTTATGCTTTCTGAATTTCTGCAGAAGGTTAAAAAAGGTAGAGGTTTTTAGTCGATAAATAGTACAAAAAAAGCTTAGCTTGGTAGATTACTAAAAATACCAACTAAGGCTATATTCGATAAGTATTGTAAATTTTCCTTATTATAATCAGAGCATCTAGGGACTATCCAGATCATATGTAAATTGAAACACCCAGCAAAGAAACCACTTAAGATTTTAGAGCATTTGATTAAAATATCGACAAATATTTATGGACTGGAAAAATAAGGAGTATCTTGATTTTTCTGCGCTTAATTGGTAGCAATGTTAGTAATAATCAAATGCTCGACATCACGATTATTTCTACTTCTTACGTTGTATATGTAGGTATTGTCAAAGGTAAGTATGTTTAAGCCCGTTTGGTTATATAAAGAATAAATAAACTCCGTATTTTTTATAATCAGTATGAATTTTGCGTTTATCTTTAACAGTATTTCTGCTAACCGCCTTTGATCTGCTTGAGCAAAAGAATTACCTTCGTAATCAGAAAAATCGGTATCATAGGGTGGGTCCAAGAAGATAAAATCATCATCATTTAAGCTTATCTTAGAGAAGAAGTCCTCGAAGTCCAAGCTATGTATTTCTGTATTTTTTAATAGGCAGACTGTTTTCGTTGAGAAAATAGTCTCTATTTTTCTTGTTAAGTTCTTCTTGTTATAAGATATACCACCGTAGGGTATATTAAATTCTCCTTTGGCATTATACCTGAACATAGAACCGTAACAATATTCTCTGATAAAATAAAAATTGGCCAGTCTATATTCCACACATATATTAAGTTTTTTAGTAGCATTAATCTCATTATAAATATTTCTAAAGTGCATATATAAGCCACTAGTAAATCCGGTTAAAATATTATCTGATAGGTCCTCAAGAGAAAGATGCTTTTGTTTTTTAATTTCATTCTCTTTTGTTCTTTTTATTTTATCCATGACCATCCGTCTTATTTCAATTAATAGGCCAGGCCAATCTAGTATTATTCTCTCAGAGAGAATACTTTTACTTTCCAAAAACACCTTATTAATTTCCTTATCTAACAGATTGTTCATTTCATAATTGGAAATATTATTGTTTCTATAACTGAGATAATGGAGTTTAATACCCTCAGTATTTTGACGAATGATATTAATATAATCAGTCCAGGTCTGATCAAGTAGAATTAATAACTCTTTAAACTGTATGTTTTCATCTTGGATTAGTTTATAAAATAGCATTAAGTTTTCGGAGATATCATTAATTATGGCCTTTTGGGGCATTAAATCAAAGAATAAAGCCCCTCCACCAAAGAAAGGTTCAATGTATCTGTTAAAATTCGGGATAATCTTTTCAATATGTACGATTTCAGAAGATTTACCACCAGGCCACTTAATTAGTGCTTTCATTTACTTTTGCTCCTTACTATGACTAATAATCAAGAAAAAGGTTCTCTGTGGAGAGAACCTTAGCTATTGGATCTATTGTTTATAAAAATAATTATATCATGAGTATTTGGCATATACCTAATAATATTTATAGTAGTAAAACCTTCTGATGTTTATTTTTTAGCTTATTTGTAAAATCTTTCTATTATGATAAAAAGATGATAAAATAATTGTAAGATAATGAGGAAAGATGTAAATAAAGAAGAGGAAATTGACTGCATAAGTGTTATCTTAATAATATTTTAAAATGAGGTAAAGAATATGAATAGTGAATTATTCAGAGGTATGATTTTTAATGCATCACTATTATTGACTATAAGTATTTTTTATAATATTTATTTTGCGAAATATTGGAAAAATAAAGTATTATATAATATTTTATTAGGCGTGCTCATTGGGTTCATTGGAATACTAGTAGTGATAAATTCAGTTGAGCTTTCTAAAGGAGTAATCTTTGATGCTAGATCAATTTTAGTTAGTGTAATCGGAATGTTTTTTGGTTTTATTCCGACATTCATAGCTGTTTTAATAATTAGTATCTATAGAATAATCATTGGAGGCGCAGGTACATTAACTGGCGTAGTAACAACAGTTATGACAGCAGTGATCGGATTAATATGGTATAAATATAGGTTAAATAATATATTATTAAGAAAAAAAGGTGTATGGTTTGAATTTTACTTATTCGGATTTATCACACATATTATCATGCTTCTATGTATGCTAACTTTGCCACGGGAAATGGTATTTTCCGTAATAAAAGCAATAAGTATACCTGTTTTAGTATTATACCCAGTGGGGACTACGCTTCTTTGTCTGGTAATATTTACTGGTTTTAAAAATATCCAGACAGAATTGAATTTGAAGAAAAGTGAATTATATTTTAGAACAATGTTTGAACAGGCCCCTATCGGAATATCGATATCAAATGATACTGGTATCTTATATGTCAACTTAATGTTTGAGAAAGTTTTAGGCAGGTCGAAAGAAGAAATATGCGCTCTAGGTTGGGTAAATATAACGCATCCGGATGATCTAGAAAATGATATGATACAGTACAATTTGCTTAAAAGGGGCGTAATAGAAGGATATTCTATGCTTAAAAGATATTTAAGACCGGATGGATCTTCCGTTTGGGTGAATATGACTGTTGCATCTTTACATATTAATAACCAAGCTCACAACGACCATTTATGTATGATACAAGATATTACCGATATTATGATAGCAAAAGATAATCTGCTGGAGAGTGAAGCAAAATATAAAAACCTGTATCTTGAATATCAGCAGAAACAGGTTTTATTACTCTCACTTATTAATTCTATTCCTGATTTGATTTTCTACAAGGATTTTGATGGTATTTACATGGGCTGTAATAAAGCTTTTGAAAATTTCGTAGGAAAAAAAGAGGATAAGGTCATTGGTCGTAATGATTATGATCTCTTTGATAAAGAAACAGCAGCATCGTTTAGAAAAATGGATATGTCTATGATGAAACAAAAAAGCCAAAGAAAGAATGAGGAACTCGTTAAATATCCTGATGGAGAAAAAGTTTTCTTAGAAACTCTGAAAACCCCTTATTATGACGCCGAAAACAACGTAGTGGGTCTTATCGGAATTAGCAGGGATATTACTGAACGCAAACAAAAGGAAGAAGAAATCCTGTATTTAAATTATCATGATATACTAACCGGTTTATATAATCGCACCTTTTTTGAAGAAGCTTGGAAACGCCTGGATGAAAAAAGTCAACTGCCTCTTTCTATCATTATTGGGGATATAAATGGACTGAAGGTTATAAATGAGGTTTTTGGACATGAAGAAGGGGACAAGTTTCTGTTTGAAATA